>NZ_JBHTWG010000011.1:21380-188938 GCF_042792555.1 Streptomyces sp. NPDC056628 | reverse complement strand
GACGCTCGCCCTGGCGACGACCGCGGGCAGCGTCCCGGGTTCCGTCGCGACGACCGGCCGGGCGCACCGCGCCGTGACGACCGGGACCGGGACCGTGGTTTCCGTCGTGACGGGGACCGTCCGTCCTACCGTCGTGACGACCGGCGTGACGATCGCCGCGATGACAACCGCGGCGGGGGCAGCAGCAGTAGCGGCGGCGGCTACGGCCGGCGTGACGACCGTCGCGATGATCGCCGTGACGACCGCAGGGACGCTCGCCCTGGCGACGACCGCGGGCAGCGTCCCGGGTTCCGTCGCGACGACCGGCCGGGCGCACCGCGCCGTGACGACCGGGACCGGGACCGCGGCTTTCGCCGGGATGACGACCGGGACCGTGGGTTCCGGCGTGACGACCGGGGCGACCGTGCCGACCGTGGCGGCGACCGGGACCGCGGCTTCCGCAGGGACGACCGCCGTGACGGCGATCGTGGCGGCGATCGTGGCGGGTTCCGCCGCGACGACCGCGACCGTGGGTTCCGGCGCGACGACCGCAGGGACGACCGGGGTGGCGACCGCGATCGCGGCTTCCGTCGTGACGAAAGCCGCGATGACCGTCGTGACGACCGACGCGACGGTGAGCGGGCTGGCTTCCGTCGTGACGACCGCCGTGACGATCGACGCGACGGTGAGCGGGCTGGCTTCCGCCGTGATGACCGTCGGGACGACCGCCGCGATGACCGCCGTGACGACCGCGGTGGGTTCCGTGGGCGGGACGACCGGGGTGGGCGTGGGCCTCGCCAGGACGACCGCGGGGGCCGCCCCGGAGGGTTCCGTGGGCGGGACGACCGTAGGGACGACCGGCGCGACGACCGCAGGGACGACCGGCGGGGCGGTGGGCGCTTCCGTGACGAGCGGGACCGTGACCGTGAGCCGATCAAGCGGCTGCCGATCCCCGAGGACGTCACGGGCGACGAGATCGACAAGGACGTGCGGCAGGAGCTCCAGAGCCTGCCGAAGACGCTCGCGGAGGACGTGGCCCGCAACCTGGTGATGGTCGCGCGGCTGATCGACGAGGACCCCGAGGGCGCGTACGGCTACTCGCGGGTCGCGCTGCGGCTGGCGTCGCGCGTGGCGGCCGTTCGGGAGGCGGCGGGCTTCGCGGCGTACGCCAACCAGAAGTACGCGGAGGCGCTGGCGGAGTTCCGTGCCGCGCGGCGGATGACCGGCACCGTGGAGCTGTGGCCGCTCATGGCCGACTGCGAGCGTGGGCTCGGGCGTCCGGAGAAGGCGCTGGACATGGCCGGTGCGCCCGAGGTGCACAAGCTCGACAAGGCCGGCCAGGTGGAGATGCGGCTGGTCGCGGCCGGCGCCCGGCGTGACATGGGGCAGCTCGACGCGGCGATCGTGACGCTGCAGAGCCCGGAGCTCGCGTCCAACTCCGTCCAGCCGTGGACGGCGCGACTGCGGTACGCGTACGCGGACGCGCTGCTCGCCGCCGGGCGGCAGGGCGAGGCGCGGGAGTGGTTCGCCAAGGCCGTGGAGGCCGACAAGGACGGCAGCACGGATGCCTCGGACCGGCTCGCGGAGCTGGACGGTGTCGAGTTCGTCGACGCCATCGACGAGTCGGAGGACGAGGGCGACGGCGGTGACGCGGCGACGCCGGCGGACGACGAGTGAGTGACGTGTGAGGAGGGGCGGGATCCCGGCTGGGGTCCCGCCCCTTCGACGTTCTCAGACGTCCAGGGCGCGCAGCACCAGGCCCGAGGCCGGTTTCGGGCCGAACGACGTCGACTTGCGCGGCATCGTCACGCCCTGGCGGGCGAGGTCGCGGACGACGTCCTCGCGGACCGGGTGCATCAGCACCGCCGTACCGCCGTCGCGTTCCGCCTTGCGCACGGTGGCGGCCGTGTCGTGGATGTAGGCGATGCGGGCCGGGTCGTCCTCGGCGATCCGCCAGACGTGGGCGAGGAGCGTGGCGTGCAGGACGGTGGCGTCCAGGGTGCGCCAGGCCGCCGGGTGTTCGGCGGGGACCGTGCGGTCGAGCAGGGCGGTGTCCGGCCGGTCGACGAGATGGAAGGCGCCGTCCCCGGCGAGCAGGTAGGCGTTGCCCTCCCGGGCCGCGTCGGCCAGGTGCTCCAGCGCCCCGGCGAGGGGCGCGTCGAGGCGGCGTACGCGGAAGTGGCCGTCGAGCGCGGCCAGGGCGTCGGCCGGCGCCAGGTCGTGCAGAAGACGGTGGATGGCCCTCACCCGCAGGGGGTAGCGGGCCGTGTCGACCAGGAGGACGAGGCCGTGGTCCCAGGGGCTGGGGGAGGGGTGCTCGTCCCGCAGTCGCAGGTAGGTGGCCCAGCGGTGGTGGCCGTCGGCGATCAGGGCCTGCCGGCGGGCCAGGTCGGAGCGCACGTGGGCCAGGTCGGCGGGGTCGGTGAGCGCCCACAGGCGGTGGCGGTGGCCGTCCTCCGTGGTGGTGGCGAACAGGGGCGACCGGGCGGCCGTGCGCTCGATGACCGCGGTGGTGTCGGTCTCCGTGCCGTCGCCGCGGTAGGTGAGCAGCAGGGGTTCGAGGTTCGCCGAGGTGGCGCGCATCAGGGCGGCGCGGTCGGCGACGACGTGCGGCATGACGTCCTCGTGCGGCAGGACGAGCCCCTCGGACGGTTCCGACAGGCGCAGCGCGCCGATGACGCCGCGTTGGAGCATGCCGTCGTCGGAGCGCTGCTCGTACACGTACAGGGCGGGTTCGGGGTCGGCCCTGAGGATGCCTTCGGACAGCCAGTGACGCAGCGTCTTCGCGGCCTGCTCGTTGCGGGCGACGGGGCTCTCGGCCTGCGGCAGGATGAGGCGGACGATGTTGAACGGGTCCGCGTCCTGGAGGTGGTGCAGGCCGTCGGGCCGTACGACGACGTCGTACGGCGGCGATGTCACGGCCGCCAGACCGCCGACCCGGTCGGGGTCGTAGCGAAGGCCGCGGAACGGGGTGAGTTCCAGGCCGGGGCCCGCCGGTGGTTCCGGGTGACCTGCTGTGTTCATCCCGGCATCGTACGGGTGTCGGTGGCATGGGGGATGATCGGGGGAAAGCCGTCGAACGAGGAGCGATGCGGGATGAGCCAGAGCGTCAGGACGAGGCCCGAGGGCAGTGGCCAGGTGCTGAGCGAGGCGTACGACACGGCGCTGCTCGATCTCGACGGGGTGGTGTACGCCGGGGGTGACGCGATCGCGCACGCCGTGGACTCGCTCGCGGCGGCCAGGGCGGGCGGGATGCACCTGGCGTACGTCACGAACAACGCGCTGCGCACCCCGGACGCCGTGGCGGCGCATCTGACGGAGCTGGGCATACCGACCGGCGCGGACGACGTGATCAACTCCGCGCAGGCCGTCGCGCGGCTGATCAGCGAGCAGGTGCCGGAGGGTGCCCGGGTGCTGGTGATCGGCGGGGAGGGGCTGCGGGTGGCGCTGCGCGAGCGCGGTCTCGTGCCGGTCGACTCGGCGGACGACGACCCGGCGGCGGTGGCGCAGGGGTACGGAGGGCCCGAGTTGCCGTGGGGCCGCTTCGCGGAGGCGAGCTACGCGATCGCGCGCGGTGTGCCGTGGTTCGCGTCGAACACGGATCTGACGATCCCGAGCGCGCGCGGGATCGCCCCGGGCAATGGCGCGGCGGTGGAGGTCGTGCGGATCGCCACCGGTGCGGAGCCGCAGGTGGCGGGCAAGCCGCTGCCCCCGATGCACCGGGAGACCGTGCTGCGGACGGGTGCCGTGCGGCCCCTGGTGGTCGGGGACCGGCTGGACACGGACATCGAGGGCGCGTTCAACGGCGGGGTGGACTCGCTGCTCGTGCTGACCGGTGTCACGGACGGCGCCCAGCTGCTCGCCGCGCCGCCGCAGCACCGGCCGACGTATGTGGACGCGGACCTGCGGGGGCTGCTCACCGAGCAGCCGGAGGTCACCGCGGAGGGGGACGGGTTCCGGTGCGGCGGCTGGACGGCCTCGGCGCGCGGCGAGCGGCTGGACCTCGACGGGGACGGCGCGGCCATGGACGGGCTGCGCGCCCTGTGCGCCGCCGCCTGGGCGTGGGCCGGGGACGGCGCCTGCACGCTCGACGCGCAGAAGGCGCTGGCGCGGCTGGGGCTGTGACGCCGTGGAGGATCCTCGCCGTCCGGGAGACCATCATCGCCGATTGGCAGGCTAGGCTAACCTAACTGCGTGTTGGTCGACAGTCCTCCCCAAGAGCGCGCCCGGTCGGTGCCCGTGGCACCGGGCCGACGGGCGGTGCGTGCCGTCGGGTTGCCGGTCTCCGTCCTGATCCTGGTGGCCGTCGTGCTGACGAGCATCGCCGTCGGGGCGAAACAGCTGTCGCCGGGCGAGGTCTGGCACGGCCTGTTCGCGAGCACGGGCACCTATGCCGACGTCGTCGTCGACGACCGGATCTCGCGTACGTTCCTCGGGGTGCTCGCGGGGGCCGCGCTCGGGCTGGCGGGGGCCGTTCTGCAGGCCCTCACCCGCAACCCGCTGGCCGATCCGGGGCTGCTCGGCATCAACGCGGGGGCGTCCGCCGCGGTCGTCACGGCCATCACCTTTCTCGGCGTCACGAGCCTGAGCGGCTATGTGTGGTTCGCGTTCGCCGGCGCGGCGGCGGTCGGGGCGTTGGTCTGGTTCCTCGGCGGCAGCCGGGGTGCCACCCCTGTGCGGCTCGCGCTCGCGGGGACGGCGATCAGCGCCGCCCTGTACGGCTATCTGCAAGCCGTGATGATCTTGGACAGTGCGGCGCTGAACAGGATGCGCTTCTGGACGGTGGGTTCGCTGACCTCGGCGACGGACTCGACCATCCGGCAGGTCCTGCCGTTCCTCGTCGTCGGCATGGTCCTCGCGCTGGGCCTGGCCCGGCCGCTCAACGCGATGGAGATGGGCGACGACACCGCTCGGGCCCTCGGCGCCCGTCTGAACCGGACCAGGGTGCTGTCGATGCTCACGGCCACCGTGCTGTGCGGTGCGGCGACCGCCGCCTGCGGGCCGATCGTGTTCGTCGGGCTGATGGTGCCGCACGTGGTGCGTTCCTTCACCGGCCCGGACCTGCGCTGGATCCTGCCGTACGCGGCCGTCCTGTCGCCCGTGCTGCTGCTCGGCGCCGATGTGATCGGCCGGATCGTCGCGCGGCCGTCGGAGCTCCAGGTCGGCATCGTCACCGCGATCCTCGGCGGACCGGTCTTCATCTTTCTCGTACGACGGCGGAGGACGGCCCAGCTGTGAGCACCGCATCGAAGCAGGCGCCGCGCGCCGAGGAGGGAACCCCGGCCGAGCTCCGTCGCGCCGCGCGCGCCGTGCGGACCCCGGGCGGGCTCTCCGTCCGGCTGGACGTGCGGGCGCTGACCGTGGTCGTCGTCCTGCTGGCCGCCGCGCTGGGCGCGAGCGTCCTGCTGATCGGCACCGGCGAGTTCCCGATCACCACACGGGACGTCATCAGGACCCTGCTCGGCGACGGCAACCCGGGGCAGGAACTGGTCGTCACCGACATGCGGCTGCCGCGGGTCCTGGTCGCCCTGCTGGTCGGCGCCTCGCTGGGACTGGGCGGGGCGCTGTTCCAGGCGCTGTCCCGCAACCCGCTGGGCAGCCCCGACATCCTCGGGCTCAGCCAGGGCGCCACGGCCGGGGCGCTCGTGGTGATCGTGCTGGTCTCCGGGGACGCCCGCCAGGTGACCGTCGGCGCCCTCGTCGGCGGTCTCGCGACCGGGCTGGCGATCTATCTGCTCGCCTGGAAGCGGGGCGTGCACGGCTACCGGCTGGTCCTGGTCGGCATCGGCATGTCGGCGATCATGACGGCGGTCAACGGCTATCTGCTGACCAAGGCCGACATGGTCGACGCGGCCCGCGCGGTGGTCTGGATGACCGGATCGCTCAGCGGCCGGGACTGGGAGCAGGTATGGCCGCTGCTCGGCCTGTGCGCGGTGCTCGTCCCGCTCGTCCTCGGCAACGGGCGCGCGCTGCGGATGATGGAGATGGGCGACGACGTGTCGTACGCCCTCGGGGTACGGGTCGAGCGGGTCCGGCTGCTGCTGATGCTGGCCGCCGTACTGCTCACCGCGGCCGCCACCGCCGCAGCCGGCCCGGTCAGCTTCGTGGCACTGACCGCCCCGCAGCTGGCCCGGCGCCTGACCCGCTCGCCCGGCCCGAACCTGCTGCCCTCGCTGTGCATGGGCGCCACCCTCCTGGTCACCGCCGACTGGACCTCCCAGCGGGTCTTCGGCGCGGACCAGCTGCCGGTGGGCGTGGTGACGGGCGTGCTCGGCGGCGTGTATCTGCTGTGGCTGCTGGTCACCGAGCGCAGGGCGGGCCGGATATGAGCGCCGGCAGCGAGGCGACCCACGGGCCGAACAACCGAAGGAGCACAGTGAACCGCCTGTCCGCCGACAACGTCACCCTCGCCTACGACCAGCGGGTCATCGCGGAGCAGCTGTCGGTGGAGATACCCGACCGCTCCTTCACCGTGATCGTGGGCCCCAACGCGTGCGGCAAGTCCACGCTGCTGCGCGCCCTGTCGCGGATGCTCAAGCCGGCCGAGGGGCGGGTGCTGCTGGACGGCAAGGCGATCCAGTCGATGCCGCCGAAGAAGGTCGCGCGCATCCTGGGCCTGCTGCCGCAGTCCTCGATCGCGCCCGACGGCATCACGGTCGCCGACCTCGTGGGCCGCGGCCGATACCCGCACCAGGGCATCCTGCGCCAGTGGTCGGCCGAGGACGAGCGGGTCGTCCGGGAGTCCATGGAGCAGACCGGGGTGGCCGAGCTCGCGGACCGGTATGTCGACGAGCTGTCCGGCGGGCAGCGCCAGCGGGTGTGGATCGCCATGGCGCTGGCCCAGCAGACGCCGCTGCTGCTGCTCGACGAGCCGACGACCTATCTGGACATCCAGCACCAGATCGATGTGCTGGACCTGTGCGCGGAGCTGCACGAGGAGCAGGGCCGCACCCTCGTCGCCGTGCTGCACGACCTCAACCACGCGGCCCGGTACGCCACCCACCTCATCGCTCTGCGGGACGGGCGGGTCGTCGCCGAGGGCGCTCCGGGGGACGTCGTGACGGCCGCTCTGGTCGAGGAGGTCTTCGGGCTGCGCTGTCAGGTCATCGACGACCCGGAGACGGGCACGCCGCTGGTGGTGCCGGCGGCCCGCAGGGCCCGCGCGAAGGCGTCCGTCACAGGAGCTTCCTGAGCAGCAGCAGATCGCGGACGTCCGCGTGCAGCCTGACCCGGCCCGCACCCCAGGCCCTGGCGAAGTGCAGTTCGCCGGCGACCAGGGCGACCAGGTCGTCGCCGGTCATGCTCAGGCGGATCTGCGCCTTGTCGCGGGGCGGGCCCTGGAGGGTGTGGTCGACGTGGATCAGGCCGCCGGTCATCCGGCCGGTGAACGTCACGTCCAGGTCGGTGATGTGGCAGCTCACCGAGCGGTCCAGGGCGGTCGCGGCGCGGGCGTCCCCCTCGGCACGCTGCATGGACTCCGAGAGCTTCTCGAGTGCGGCACGGCACTCCTCGATCGTGGCCATCGGGATCGACGGTACCCCAGCGGTTCGCGGTAGCGTCTGGGCATGAGCGACTCTGTGCCCGAGGCCACGACACCGGTCGACGAGGCGGTCGTGGAGTCCGTGCCCGCCGTGCCCGCCGTGGAGCCGGACGGCCCGGTCGGACCGGAGCACGACCCGGCGGCCCCCGCCCCGCTGGACGTCCCGCGCGTCCCCACCGGGAACGCGGACGTGGACGCCTGGCTGGAGCGGCTGGGTGACGCCGACCACCTGGCGACCGACGGGCACCTCGAGGTGTACGAGGATGTACACCGAGGGCTGCGCGACGCGCTCACCGCGCTCGACGCCCGCCCGGGACCCCCGGCGCCCTCTCCGCCGTACCGAAACAGGAGCTGAACCGAACGTGGCAGGAGTCGCACGCCGCCGTCTGGACGCGGAGCTGGTCCGCCGCAAGCTGGCGCGCTCGCGCGAGCACGCCGGCCAGCTGATCGCGGCCGGGCGGGTCACCGTCGGCAAGACCGTGGCGATCAAGCCCGCCACCCAGGTCGAGACCGCGGCCGCCATCGTCGTGCGGGCCGACGACAGCGACCCCGACTACGTCTCCCGCGGCGGGCACAAGCTGGCGGGCGCGCTGGCGGCGTTCGTGCCGGAGGGGCTCGTCGTGGAGGGCCGGCGCGCCCTGGACGCCGGCGCGTCCACGGGCGGTTTCACGGACGTCCTGCTGCGGGCGGGCGCCGCGCACGTCGTCGCCGTGGACGTCGGATACGGACAACTCGCCTGGACTCTGCAGAGCGATGAACGTGTCACCGTCAAGGACCGTACGAACGTACGCGAGTTGACGCTCGATGCGATCGATGGGGAGCCTGTGGATCTTGTCGTCGGAGATCTGTCCTTCATCCCGCTCGGTCTGGTGCTGCCCGCCCTGGTGCGGTGCGTGAAGCCGGACGCCGATCTGGTGATGATGGTCAAGCCGCAGTTCGAGGTGGGGAAGGAACGGCTGGGCAGTGGGGGAGTCGTACGGAGTCCGCAGCTGCGGGCGGAGGCCGTGCGGACGGTGGCCGGGAAGGCCTGGGGGCTCGGGCTCGGGGTGAACGGGGTCACCGCCAGTCCGTTGCCGGGACCGTCCGGGAACGTGGAGTACTTTCTGTGGCTGCGTGCCGGGGCGCCCGCTCCGGACCCGGCCGACATCGACCGTGCAGTGGCGGAGGGGCCGCGTTGACACCGAACCGAGCTCGTACTGTTTTCCTGCTCGCCCACACCGGGCGGCCCGCGGCCATCCGCAGCGCCGAACTCGTGGTCGGCGGCCTGCTGCGCTCGGGGATCGGCGTGCGGGTGCTGGAGGCCGAGGCGGAGGACCTGCCGCTGCCGGACGAGGTGGAACTCGTCAAGGAGGCGACCCCGCAGTGCCTCGACGGCTGCGAGCTGCTCATCGTCCTCGGCGGTGACGGGACGCTGCTGCGCGGCGCCGAGTTCGCGCGGGCGTCCGGCGTGCCGATGCTGGGCGTCAACCTGGGGCGGGTCGGCTTCCTCGCGGAGGCCGAGCGTGACGACCTGGACAAGGTCGTCGACCGGGTCGTCAGCAAGGCGTACGAGGTCGAGGAGCGGATGACCGTCGACGTCGTCGTGCACAAGAACGGCGACATCGTGCACACCGACTGGGCCCTGAACGAGGCGGCCGTGCAGAAGGTCTCCGCCGAGAAGCTGCTCGAGGTCGTGCTGGAGATCGACGGGCGGCCGGTCACCGGGTTCGGCTGCGACGGCATCGTGCTGTCGACGCCGACCGGGTCGACGGCGTACGCCTTCTCGGCCGGCGGGCCCGTGGTGTGGCCGGAGGTCGAGGCGCTGCTGATGGTGCCGATCAGCGCGCACGCCCTGTTCGCGAAGCCGCTGGTGACCTCGCCGGACTCGGTGCTCGCCGTGGAGGTGCTGCCGCACATCCCGCCGGGGGTGCTGTGGTGCGACGGGCGGCGGACCGTGGAACTGCCACCGGGGGCGCGGGTCGAGGTGCGGCGCGGAGCGGTGCCGGTACGGCTGGCCCGGCTGCATCACGCGTCCTTCACGGACCGGCTGGTGGCGAAGTTCGCGCTGCCCGTCTCCGGGTGGCGTGGGGCGCCCCACTAGGAGTTTCCCGCCGATCACGCCGGACGCCGGACGGCGGGCGGGGGCGTCGCGGACACGACCCGGGGACCTGGGAAAAGGCCACCCGCCCGGGTGACAAGGTGGGGTCCGTACCCATTCGTCACCTGGACCTTCACACGACTGGGACCGGGGCCCGTCGCATCCCCGGCCCCGGACCTCGTAAGGTCGTGTCCGTGTTGGAGGAGATGCGGATACGGTCGCTCGGAGTCATCGACGACGCGGTGGTCGAGCTGTCGCCCGGATTCACCGCCGTCACGGGTGAGACGGGCGCGGGCAAGACCATGGTCGTCACGAGCCTCGGGCTGCTGCTCGGAGGGCGAGCGGACCCGGCGCTGGTGCGGATCGGGGCCGAGAAGGCGGTCGTGGAGGGACGGATCACCGTTCCCCCGGACGCGTCGGCCGCCGTACGGGCCGAGGAGGCAGGCGCCGAGCTCGACGACGGCGCGCTGCTCATCAGCCGTACCGTTTCCGCCGAAGGGCGGTCCCGCGCGTACCTCGGCGGGCGCAGCGTCCCCGTGGGGATGCTGGCCGAGCTCGCCGACGAGCTGGTGGCCGTGCACGGGCAGACCGACCAGCAGGGTCTGCTGAAGCTGACCCGGCAGCGGCAGGCGCTCGACCGGTACGCGGGGGACGCCGTCGCCGTGCCGCTCGCCAAGTACGGCGAGGCGTACCGGCGGCTGCGGGCGGTCTCCACGGAGCTGGAGGAGATCGTCACGCGCGCGCGGGAGCGCGCCCAGGAGGCCGACCTGCTGCGGTTCGGGCTCGACGAGATCGCCGCGGTCGAGCCGCGGGCCGGTGAGGACGTCGAGCTCGCCGAGGAGGCCGAGCGGCTCGGGCACGCCGAGGCGCTGTCGTCGGCCGCCACGGCCGCGCACGCCGCCCTCGCGGGCAATCCGGAGGACCCCGAGGGCATCGACGCGGCGACGCTCGTCGCGGGCGCCCAGCGGGCCCTGGAAGCCGTCCGGTCGCACGACCCGGCGCTGTCCGCGCTGGCCGACCGGATCGGGGAGATCGGCATCCTGCTCGGCGACGTCGCCGGGGAGCTGGCCGGGTACGCCGACGACCTGGACGCCGATCCGCTGCGGCTGGCGGCCGTCGAGGAACGGCGGGCCGCGCTGACCGGGCTGACCCGCAAGTACGGCGAGGACGTCGCCGCCGTGCTCGCCTGGGCCGAGGAGAGCGGCCGGCGGCTGACCGAGCTGGACGGCGACGACGAGCGCATCGAGGAGCTGACCGCGGAGCGCGACGCGCTCCGCGCCGAGCTGGGCGGGCTCGCCCAGGCCCTGACCGACGCGCGCGCGGAGGCCGCGGAGCGGTTCGCGGCGGCCGTGACCGCCGAGCTGGCCTCGCTCGCCATGCCGCACGCGCGCGTGTCGTTCGCGATCCGGCAGACCGAGGACCCGGAGGGCGTGGAGGTCGGCGGGCGCACCGTCGCCTACGGCCCGTCCGGCGCGGACGAGGTCGAGCTGCTGCTCGCCCCGCACCCCGGGGCGCCGGCGCGCCCGATCGCCAAGGGCGCCTCCGGCGGTGAGCTCTCGCGTGTGATGCTCGCCGTCGAGGTGGTCTTCGCCGGCACCGACCCGGTGCCGACCTACCTCTTCGACGAGGTCGACGCGGGCGTCGGCGGCAAGGCCGCCGTGGAGATCGGGCGCAGGCTGGCCCGGCTGGCCAAGTCCGCCCAGGTGGTCGTCGTGACCCATCTGCCGCAGGTCGCCGCGTTCGCCGACCGGCAGCTGCTGGTGGAGAAGACCAACGACGGGTCCGTCACCCGGTCCGGTGTGAAGGTCCTGGAGGGCGAGGAGCGCATCAGGGAGCTGTCCCGGATGCTCGCCGGCCAGGAGGACTCGGAGGCGGCCCGGGCGCACGCCGAGGAACTGCTGGAGACGGCCCGCGCGGACGTGTAGGGAGTCAGGGCCCGGCGGGGGCGTTGTCAGTGGTGCCGCCTAGGCTGGCCGGATGATCGAACGCGCCCGCCGGGTCACCTCCTTCGCCCTCTCCGCGGTCCTCACCCGGGCCGTCGGTGGCGTGCTGCGCGCCAAGTCCCCCGGTGGGCCGGGCCGTTGGGAGCGGAAGAACTACGCGGGCCGGACCGTGACGCTGCACGCCGGGCCGGCCTGCGCGTTCGCCACCGCGCTGGGAACCGCGCGTGTGTCGCCCGCCGCCGGATTCGCCGTGGCCGTCGCCGGGGCCTGCGGCGCCTACGACGACATCGCGGGGGCCGGTGACTCCAGGCGGGGTTTCCGCGCCCATCTGTCCGCCCTGCGGGACGGCGAAGTCACCAGCGGTCTCGTCAAGTTGGCCGGGATCTCGGCGGCCGGGCTCGTCGCGGGCGCCGTCCTCAAGGAGCGGCCTCTGGACAGGCTGCTCGCGGGCGTGGTCATCGCCGGGGCCGCCCACGCGGTGAACCTGGTCGACGTACGGCCGGGGCGGGCCGCCCTGGGTGTGCTGGCGCTCGGAGCGCCGGGGCTGCTGCGCGCCGGGCCGGGTGCCCGGATCGCCGCCGCCGCCATGGGGGCCGTCGCCCCCGTGCTCGCCGACGACCTGGCGGAGCGGACGATGATCGGCGACACCGGTGCCCACGCGCTGGGCGCGGCCCTCGGCGCCGCCGTCGTCGCGGGCAACGGCCGTACCGGACTGGCCGTCCACGCCGCCGCCGTGGTCGCGGCGGCCGTGTACGGCGACACGGTGAGCGCCGTCGCGGGCGGGGCGGGCCCGGTCTGAGACGGCGTCGGCACCGGACGGGCGCGCGGCGGGGCGCGGGGGCGCGATCGCAGGAGAGGGCCGATCCGGCGCACGGGATCACGGCGGGTGCCGAAAAGCGCACCACGCGCGCGTGTTCGTGGACCGTCCGCCATGCGCCTCACTCGTGCAGGTGACCCGCCGTGCCGCGTTGCCCGGCCACCTCCCTCCCACCGGTCCCGGAACGGCCCCGCGTCCTGGCATCCTTGGCGTAAACATGTCGTACGCGTAGGGATTCAGGCGTACACCCCCTCCGCCCGATCCTTCTGTACGTTCTTCGTGACTGCCCGACCCGAAGCAGGAGACTTGGCCACGTGACCCCCGTGAGCAGCCACTCACCGCACGGCCAGTCGTCGCTGCGCACCGTGCAGGTACTGGGCGGCGGCAACGCCGGCAGTAGCGCGCATGTGCGATCGCTGTCCTCGGGGCTGGTCGCGCGGGGCGTGCGGGTCACCGTATGCGCCCCCCTCGAAGCCGATCACCTCTACGACTTCCAGGGCGCCGGAGCCGAACACGCGCACGTGCCCCGCAGCAGCGACCCCGCCTCGGTGGCCGCCCTGCGCGCCGCGTGCGCCGACGCCGACCTGGTGCACGCGCATGGTCTGCACGCCTCCTTCCGCAGCGTCCTCGCGCTGAGCGGCCGGCGTACGCCGCTCGTCGTCACCTGGCACGACCGGGCCCACGCCGAGGGCGCCCGGGCGCATCTCGTCCGGCTGCTGGAGCGACGGGTCGTCAGGAACGCCTCCGTGGTGCTCGGCACCACCTCCGCCCTGGTCGAGAGGGCCCGCCGCACCGGCGCGCGCGACGCCCGGCTCGCCGCGGTCGCCCTGCCCCGGCCGCGCCGGGCGGCCGCCGAGCGCGACGACCCCGACCGGCTCACCGCCAAGGCCCGCGCCGAACTCGGCGCCACCGGACGCCCGTTGCTGATCGCGGTCGGCGCCCTCGAACGGCACCGCGGGTACGACGTGCTGCTGGACGCCGCGCGCGCCTGGCGGGCCCTCGATCCCGCGCCGCTCGTCGTGATCGCTGGGGAGGGACCGCTGCGGGCCGCGCTCCAGCAGCGGATCGAGGAGGAGGCCCTGCCCGTACGCCTCCTCGGGCGCCGCGACGACGTCACCGACCTGCTGGCCGCCGCCGACATCGCGCTGCTGCCCAGCCGTTGGGAGGCGCGGTCCGTCCTCGCCCAGGAGGCACTTCACGCGCGCGTGCCGCTCGTCGCCACCGGGGCCGGCGGCGTGCCCGAACTCGTCGGCGACGCCGCCGAACTCGTCCCGTACGGCGACGCGCACGCCCTCGCCGCCGCCGTCGTGCGGCTCCTCGGCGATCCCGCCCGGCGGGACCTGCTCAGGGAGCGCGGGGTGCGGCAGGCCGCGACCTGGCCGACCGAGGACGAGACCGTGGCCCAGGTCCTCAGCGTCTACGACGAGTTGACGCAGCCCCAGCCCATGATCTGAACCGCCCGGGCCTACGGCACGTACCGCCGCGCCCGCAGCGCGAGGCTCAACGCCAGCACCGTGTGCGGGTCGTCGAGGTCGGTGCCGAGCAACTCGCCGATGCGCGCGAGGCGGTTGTAGAGCGTCTGCCGGTTCAGATGCAGTTCGCGGGCCGTCTCCGCCTTGCGGCCCGCGTGCGCCAGGTACGTCTCCAGCGTGGGCAGCAGGGGCGGCCGGGACCGTTCGTCGTGCGCGCGCAGCGGGCCGATCGCCCGGTCCACGAACGCCGCCAGGCCGGGATGGTCGCGCAGCCGCCACAGCAACAGGTCGATGTCCAGCCGCCGGGCGTCGTACCAGGGCACGTCCGGCAGCCCCTGCGCGGCCGTCGCCGTCTCCGCCGCGTGCCGCAGTGACGCCGAGGCCGCCGGCCAGCCGCCCGCCTCCCCGACGACCACGACCGGCGGCGGCGCGCCCGGCCGCCGCATCCCGGCCCGCTCCGCGCCCGCCCGCAGCGCCGCCGCGACCCGGTCCGCCACCGCCGGCCGCTCCGACTCCGAGCGCAGCCCCAGCAGCAGCGGCACCCGGCCCTCCACCGGCCGCACGCCCAGCAGCACCGGCACCCCCACCGAGGCCAGCTCCTCGCCGACCGCGCGGGCCAGCACCGCCCAGCCGCCTCCGCTCTCCGCGCCGGGGCGGGACGCACCCCCGGGCGCCGCCAGCCCGTCGCCGAGCCGCATCACGACCGGCAGCAGCGGACCGGAACCCGGCTTGAAGCCCAGCACCCGGGCCTGCGCCGGGGCGTCCTCCGGGGTGACCCGGCCCTCCGCGAGATCGGTCAGGAAGTCGCCCCGCCCCCGGGCGGCCAGCTCCTCCTCCTGCCGCGCCTGCATCAGCACCACGGCCAGGATGCCCGCCGCGCGCTCCGCCGCGATCCGGTGCACCGGCGCCAGCGGCGCGCGCACCGGCAGCAGAACGAGCCGGGCGCGCACCGACCCGGTGCCCGCGCCGCCGCCGGGCACCTCGACCAGCACCGACCCGGCGGGCGGCGGCGCCTCCTTGTGCGGGCCGCGCAGGCCCTCCCACACCTGCAGCGGATCCGTGCCCTCGGGCCCGGCGCCCGCCGCGTACAGCAGCCGGCCGTCCGAGGTCTCCAGGAAGACCGGGTTGCCGGCGAAGTCGGCCAGGATGGCGAGCACCTGCGGCACCCCGCCCCCGCCGAGCAGCGCCTCCGTGCACCGGCGGTGCACCTCCTCCGCCCGCTGCAGCAGCGCGTAGTGGCCGTTGACGATCTCGGTGTGGATCTCCTCGGTGACCGTGACGAACGGCACCTCGCGATGGAGCTGGACCAGCGGCAGCCCCGCCGCGCGCGCCGTGTCGACCAGCGCGGCGGGCAGCCGGCTGAAGCGTGCGCCGAGTTCCACCACCAGGGCCGCGATGCCCCGGTCCGCCAGGGTGCGCACGAACGCCCGCTGGTCGGCGGGCCGGGTGCCGAGGCCGTAGCCCGTGGTCAGCAGCAGTTCCCCGCCCTTGAGCAGCGAGGCGATGTTGGGCACCTCGCCCGCGTGGACCCAGCGCACGGTGCGCCCCAGCCGGTCGCCGCCCGCGAGGACCTCGGGCAGCCCGCTGCGCAGTCCGGGCAGCTCCAGGGCCCGGCGCACGGTGATCCCGGCGCTGTGGGTGTCGAACGCGCTGTCCCTGCGGCTGTCCATAGCCGGACGCTACCCGCGGGCGCGCCCCGGCGGCACATCAGCACCCTGCGACGACGGAGTCCGCCCGTCAGGCCGGAGCGATGTTGTGGTTGAAGCGGAACACGTTGTCCGGGTCGTAGCGGCGTTTGAGGGCGGCGAGCCGCCGGGTGTTCTCGGTCCCCAGTCCGGCCTCCACGCGGTCCGTGCCCTCGTCCCCGATGAAATTGAGGTACACGGCGCCCGTGCTGTACGGTCGCGCGCCGGCGCGCACGTCCCGCACCCACTGCACACACCGCTCGTCGTCCGCGGGGTCCTCCCAGATCGCGAAGGGGTGGACGGCCCAGGGCGCGTCCCGGTAGGGCACCGGGTAGTCGTGCGGGCCCGCCGCGATCGCCCCGCCCTGCGGGAACAGCAGAAGGATGGTGCCGCCGGGCGGCAGGGCCTCGCCGGCCGCGCAGAACACGTCCACGTAGGCGTCGGGCACGCCCGTCAGATACTCGGCCGACCAGTAGTTCCGCATCCCCGGCGGATCATCGAGCATGCGCTGGACGTCGGCGTACGGCATCGCGCCGACGATCTCCTGCTCGTGCGGCAGCGCCAGCAGGGGCTGGGCCAGCTTGCGCAGGTCCTCCTCGGACCCGGCGTACGTGAGCAGCGCGCCGCACAGCAGCGAGCCGACCAGGTGCGGGGGCACGAAGTCCTCGGGCGGCCCGGTGAGATACAGCACCGCCCCGCTCGCCTCGTCGGGAGCCGCGGCGATCACCTCGCGGTAGGTGCGGGTCACCTCGCGGCCGAACTCCGGCTGGTACAGCAGCAGGGCGATCGCGAAGTCGGGCAGGGGGTGGAGCCTCAGGGTGAGGGCGGTCGCGACCCCGAAGTTGCCGCCGCCGCCGTGCAGGCCCCAGAACAGCTCCGGGTTCTCGTCGGCGCTCGCGTGGACCCGCTCGCCGCCGTCCGAGGTGACGAGTTCGACGGCGAGGAGGTTGTCGACGGCCAGGCCGAACGAGCGGCCCAGCCAGCCGGTGCCGCCCCCGAGGACGAAGCCGCCGACCCCGGTCGTGGAGGCCCGGCCGCCGGTGGTGGCCAGGCCGTGCGGCCGGCACGCCCGGTCCAGGTCGCTCATGGTGGCGCCACCCGCGATCCGCACCGCCTCGGCCGCGGTATCGACCGAGACCGCGCGCATGTGCCGCAGATCGACGACGAGCCCGTTGTCGTTGACGGCCGAGCCGGCGACGCTGTGCCCGCCGCCGCGCACCGCGATGTTCAGGTCGAGGTCCCTGCCGAACCGCACGGCCCGCACGACGTCGTCCTCGTTGACGCACTGCGCGATGACGGCGGGCCGTTTGTCGATCATGGCGTTGAAGACGGTGCGCGCCTCGTCGTAGCCCGCGTCCCACGGGGCGAACACATCGCCCACCAGTTCCTCGCGCAGCGCGGCGAGGGCCGCGCCCGCCTTCGAATGGGAGGCCATGAGGCGCCCCCTTCCGCGCAGGGGCTGATGGCTCCCACCTTAGGCAGGCTCCGGCCGCCGCTCCTGTTCAGCCGCCGTAGGCCCCCGACGCCGTCAGGCGCAGCGCGGTGTCGATCAGGGGGACGTGGCTGAAGGCCTGCGGGAAGTTGCCGACCTGGCGCTGGCGGACCGGGTCCCACTCCTCGGCGAGCAGACCGAGGTCGTTGCGCAGCGACAGCAGCTTCTCGAACAGCTTGCGGGCCTCGTCGACGCGGCCGATCATCGCCAGGTCGTCCGCCAGCCAGAACGAGCAGGCGAGGAAGGCGCCCTCGTCGCCGGGGAGACCGTCGACGCCCTCGTCCTCGCCCTCCGTGGGGTAGCGCAGGATGAAGCCGTCCGTCGTGGACAGCTCGCGCTGGATCGCCTCGACGGTGCCGATGACCCGCTTGTCGTCCGGCGGCAGGAAGCCCACCTGCGGGATCAGCAGCAGGGCGGCGTCCAGCTCCTTCGAGCCGTACGACTGCGTGAACGTGTTGCGCTCCTTGTCGTAGCCCTTCTCGCACACGTCCCGGTGGATCTCGTCGCGCAGCTCCTTCCATCGCTCCAGCGGGCCGTCCGCGTCGCCGGACTCGATGAGCTTGATCGTCCGGTCCACGGCGACCCAGGCCATGACCTTGGAGTGCACGAAGTGGCGGCGCGGGCCGCGCACCTCCCAGATGCCCTCGTCCGGCTCGTCCCAGTGGTCCTCCAGGTAGCGGATCAGCTTCAGCTGGAGCAGGGAGGCGTAGTCGTTGCGGGCGAGGCCCGTCATGTGGGCCAGGTGCAGCGCCTCGGTGACCTCGCCGTACACGTCGAGCTGGAGCTGGTGGGCGGCGCCGTTGCCGACCCGCACCGGGGTCGAGTTCTCGTAGCCCGGCAGCCAGTCCAGCTCGGCCTCGCCGAGCTCGCGCTCACCGGCGATGCCGTACATGATCTGCAGGTTCTCCGGGTCGCCGGCGACCGCTCGCAGCAGCCACTCGCGCCAGGCGCGGGCCTCCTCGCGGTAGCCGGTGCGCAGCAGCGACGACAGGGTGATCGCCGCGTCGCGCAGCCAGGTGTAGCGGTAGTCCCAGTTGCGCACGCCGCCGATGTCCTCGGGAAGGGAGGTCGTCGGGGCGGCGACGATGCCGCCCGTCGGGGCGTACGTGAGGGCCTTCAGGGTGATCAGGGAGCGGATGACCGCCTCGCGGTAGGGCCCGTGGTACGTACAGTGCTCGACCCAGTCGCGCCAGAAGTCCTCCGTGGCCTCCAGCGACTGCTCCGGCTCGGGGAGGGCCGGGGGCTGCTTGTGCGAGGGCTCCCAGGAGATGGTGAAGGCGATCCGCTCGCCCGGCGCGACCGTGAAGTCCGAGTAGGTCGTCAGCGACTTGCCGTAGGTCTCGGCGTCCGTGTCGAACCACACGGAGTCCGGCCCGGCGACGGCGACCGTACGCCCCTCGTGCTTGTGCACCCACGGCACCACCCGGCCGTACGAGAAGCGCATCCGCAGCGTCGAGCGCATCGGCACCCGGCCGGAGACGCCCTCCACGATGCGGATGAGCTGGGGCGCGCCGTCCCGGGGAGGCATGAAGTCGATCACCCGGACCGTGCCGCGCGGGGTGTCCCACTCGGACTCCAGGATCAGGGAGTCGCCCCGGTACCCCCGGCGGGTCGCCGTCGGCGGCTGGGAGTCGGAGGCGTGCGCCGGCCCGAGCCGCCAGAAGCCGTGCTCCTCGGTGCCCAGCAGGCCGGCGAAGATGGCGTGCGAGTCGAAGCGGGGCAGGCACAGCCAGTCGACTGTGCCGTCCCGGCAGACCAGCGCCGCGGTCTGCATGTCTCCGATGAGTGCGTAGTCTTCGATGCGCCCGGCCACGTGCAACTCCAGTCGAACGGCCACGTCACCCCCTCCTCGGTGCGACAAGGGGGCTCTCGCTAGTGCGGTCAAGGGGTGGTTGTAAAACGTCGTTGAGCGGTGAAGCAAAGCAGTCGCCCCGGCCGTGAGGCAAAACGGTGGTCACTGCTCGACGATCTCTGCTCGACGAACTGACGAGCTCTCGTTGTTCCGGTGCGTGCGGGCGTGGGGTGGTGCCCTTGTGCCGGCCGGGCTCGGCAGCGAATGTCCGAGCAGGATACGACGCACGTAGATGATCTGCGTGCCGCTCCGGGCAACCCGGGTCGGCCGAACGGGTGAGCAGTGGGTGACCGGGCCGTGGGGGCCCGGTGAAGTGTGCGGATCCGTGCCGGAGCGTGCGCGGAGCGTGGCCGGAAGGGATCGGTCCCGGTCGCTGATACCCTGGTAGCCCGTGGACCGGTGGGCGTGAAGACCCCCGAACCGCACTTCAAGATCGCGACCACGGGAGCCCCCTCTTGCCCATGCCGCCCGCTGCTTTCCGAACCAACGCAGCCACGACGACCAAGCACATCTTCGTCACCGGGGGTGTCGCCTCCTCGCTCGGCAAGGGCTTGACGGCCTCCAGCCTCGGCATGCTCCTGAAGGCGCGTGGTCTCCGCGTCGTCATGCAGAAGCTCGACCCGTACCTCAATGTCGACCCTGGCACGATGAACCCCTTCCAGCACGGTGAGGTGTTCGTCACCAACGACGGTGCCGAGACCGACCTGGACATCGGCCACTACGAGCGCTTCCTCGACCGTGACCTGGACGGATCGGCCAACGTCACCACCGGCCAGGTCTACTCCACGGTGATCGCCAAGGAGCGGCGCGGCGAGTACCTCGGCGACACCGTGCAGGTCATCCCGCACATCACCAACGAGATCAAGCATCGCATCCGCCGCATGGCGACGGACGAGGTCGACGTCGTCATCACGGAGGTCGGCGGCACGGTCGGCGACATCGAGTCGCTGCCGTTCCTGGAGACCGTCCGCCAGGTCCGCCACGAGGTCGGCCGCGACAACGTCTTCGTCGTCCACATCTCGCTCCTGCCGTACATCGGCCCCTCCGGGGAGCTGAAGACGAAGCCGACGCAGCACTCGGTTGCGGCCCTGCGCAACATCGGTATCCAGCCAGACGCGATCGTGCTGCGCTGCGACCGTGAGGTCCCCACCGCGATCAAGCGGAAGATCTCGCTGATGTGCGACGTCGACGAGGCGGCCGTGGTGGCCTGCCCCGACGCGCGGTCCATCTACGACATTCCGAAGACCGTGCACGGCGAGGGACTGGACGCCTATGTCGTCCGCAAGCTCGACCTGCCGTTCCGCGACGTGGACTGGACGACCTGGGACGATCTGCTCGACCGCGTCCACAACCCGGACCACGAGATCACCCTCGCGCTGGTCGGCAAGTACATCGACCTGCCCGACGCCTACCTCTCGGTCACCGAGGCGCTGCGCGCGGGCGGCTTCGCCAACAAGGCCCGCGTGAAGATCAAGTGGGTCACCTCGGACGACTGCAAGACGCCGGCCGGCGCCGCCGCCCAGCTCGGTGACGTGGACGGCATCTGCATCCCCGGCGGCTTCGGTGAGCGCGGGGTGAACGGCAAGGTCGGCGCGATCAAGTACGCCCGCGAAAACAAGATCCCGCTGCTGGGCCTGTGCCTGGGGCTGCAGTGCATCGTGATCGAGGCCGCACGCAACCTGGCCGACATCTCCGACGCCAACTCCACCGAGTTCGACCCGGCCACCTCCCACCCGGTCATCTCCACGATGGCCGAGCAGATGGACATCGTCGCCGGTGAGGGCGACATGGGCGGCACGATGCGGCTCGGCATGTACCCGGCCAAGCTGGCCGAGGGCTCCATCGTGCGCGAGGTGTACGACGGCAAGGAGTACGTCGAGGAGCGGCACCGCCACCGGTACGAGGTGAACAACGCCTACCGGGCCGAGCTGGAGAAGAAGGCGGGCATCCTGTTCTCCGGCACCTCGCCCGACGGCAAGCTCGTCGAGTACGTGGAGTACCCGCGCGAGACCCACCCCTACCTGGTGGCCACGCAGGCCCACCCGGAGCTGCGGTCGCGCCCGACGCGCCCGCACCCGCTGTTCGCCGGGCTCGTGAAGGCCGCGGTGGAGCGCAAGATTTCGAAGTAACACGAGAGTTGTACGGTGGCCGGGGCGCGAACCTTCAACGGTGGGCGCCCCGGTTTTCTTTGCGCACGTGGAAGGGCAGGGCATGACGATCAAGGACACCCCCGAGGAGTGGGAGGTCCGGGCGACCGAGACCCCCTTCGTGGGCAACAAGACCTCCGTCCGCACGGACGACGTGGTCATGCCGGACGGCTCGGTGGTGCGACGCGACTACCAGGTCCACCCCGGCTCGGTCGCCGTGCTCGCCCTGGACGACGAGGACCGTGTGCTGCTCATCAAGCAGTACCGCCACCCGGTCCGCCACAAGCTGTGGGAGATCCCCGCCGGCCTGCTCGACGTCCCCGGCGAGAACCCTCTGCACGCCGCCCAGCGCGAGCTGTACGAGGAGGCCCACGTCAAGGCCGAGGACTGGCGAGTCCTGACCGACGTCTACACCAGCCCGGGCGGCTGCGACGAGGCCGTGCGGATCTTCCTCGCCCGGCAGCTGTCCGAGGCCGAGGGCGAGCGGTTCGTGGTGGAGGACGAGGAGGCCGACATGGAGCACGCGCGCGTGCCGGTCGACGACCTCGTCCGCCACGTCCTCGCCGGTGACGTGCACAACAACTGCCTCGTCGTGGGCGTGCTGTCGCTGGTCGCCGCCCGCACCGGCGACGGGCTGGACGCGCTGCGCCCGGCGGAGGCCCCCTGGCCCGCGCGGCCCTTCGCCTCCTGACCGGAGCGCAGCACCCGCAGTGTGAAGATCGGCTGATCCGATCGGGCGATGTCCCCGCCGTGCCCGCCGCACTCCGCCCGGAACGTACCAGAGCGTCAACTAGGCTCTGAGCACGCCCGAACCGGAGTCCCGGCGGGCTTGCGCGTGCGTGGGACGGGAGTGTGGCCCGTGACGGACCAGGTGGTGGACACAGGCGACGTCCGGACGTCGGCCCGGACCCCCGACGGCAGTCATTTCCTGGGCCGCACGCGCGAGTTGAAGGAGCTGCGCGCCGACATCGAGCGCGCGGGCCTGGACACCCTCTCCGGCCGCAAAGCACCCCGCGCGCGCGTCCTGCTCATCGCCGGCCGCCCCGGTTCCGGCCGTACGGCACTCGCCGGGGAACTGGCCCGCCAGGTGGCCGGCCGCTACCCCGACGGTGTGCTCCGCGCCCGGCTCAGCGAGCCCGACGGCACCCCCGTACCCGTCGCGCGCACCGCCCGCGACCTGCTCACCGACCTCGACGTGCCCGCACCGCCCGGCGCCGCCGAGGACGACCTGGCGGCGGCCCTGCGCGAGGCGCTGGCCGATCGCCGGGCCCTGCTGCTGCTCGACGACGCGGCCGACGCCGAGCAGGTCGACGCGCTGCTGCCGGACACCCCGGAGTGCCTGGCCGTCGTCGTCTCCGGCGGCCCGCTGACCGGCATCTCCGACGTCCGGCCCTGCACGCTCGGCGGCCTCGACACCAAGTCGGCCGTGCGACTGCTCACCCGGCTCTCCGGCTCCGTCCGCATCACCGTCGACCCGAGGGCCGCCGAAGGGCTCGTGGAGGTGTGCCAGGGGCAGCCCGCCGCGCTGACGCTGGCCGGCGGCTGGCTCGCGGCCCGCCCCAAGTCCGCCGTCTCCGACCTGGCTAAACAACTGCGGGCCGAGGGCGAGGAGGGCACCCCGCTCGGCCGCCTGCTGAGACTCGTCCACGCCTCGCTGCCCGTGCCCGCCGCCCGGACGCTGCGCCTGCTGACGCTGGCCCCCGCCGGCCTCGTCGACCCGCACGTCGCCTCCGCCCTCGCCGGCTGCTCGGTGGACGGCGCCCACCGCACCCTGGAGGACCTGGCCGCCCTCGGGCTGCTGCACCGCGTCGACTCGCCGCTGCCGCAGTACCGGGTCCCGGGCTGTCTGCACCCGCTCCTGCAGGCCCTCAGCGAGACCCAGGACCGGCCCGCCGAGGTGCAGCTCGCCCGCGCCCGCATGCTGGAGCGGACCGTACGGCTGCTCCAGTCCTGCCGGGCGATCACCGAGACCGACAGCCCCGAGACCCGCCGGAAGCTCCTCGACGTGCCCCGCGCCCTGCGCTTCCCGAACCCCCGGGCGGCCGCCGACTGGCTGCGCCTGCGCCGGCCCGCCCTGCTGGCCTCGGCCCGGGCCGCGGTCGCCGACGGGGAGCTGGACACCCTCGCCAGACGCCTGATGTCGCAGCTGGTCAGGGCGATGGCCGCGCACTTCGGCACCCAGGCCGCCGCCGGCGACCTGTACGAGATCCACGGTCTCGTCCTGGACGTGGCCGAGCGCCGGAACCTGCCCAGGGAGAAGGCGGCGGCCCTGCTGAACCTCGGCGACCTGGACGCCCGCACGGGGCGGACCCGCGAGGCGCTGACGCGGTTCCGGGCCGCGCTGGACGCCGGACGCGAGGCGGACGACCCGTATGCGACCGGCCGCGCGATGGAATCCGTAGGCGGCGCCCACCTGGAGCTCGGGGACTACGACCGGGCCGCCGACTGGTTCGGCCGGGCCCTCGCCCAGCGGCTGGCCCGCGGGGAGCGCGCCGAGACCGCCCGGCTGTACGCCAGGACCGCCGAGGCGCACACCTACGCCGGCCGGTACGGAGAGGCCCGGCGCGACTGGCGGGCCGCGATCGCCGTGCACCGCAAGAACGGCGACGTCGCAGGTCACGCGCGTGCCCTGAGTGAGCTGGCCCGGGTCCAGGAGTACGCCGGGCGGCTCGACGACTCGCTGCGCACCTGCCAGGAGGCGGTGGAACTGGCCCGCCGCGCCGAGGACGTACGGCTCCAGGGCGCGCTGTATCTGCGGCTCGCCGACACCCTGGACCGGCTCGGCGATCCCGCGGCCGCTGAGCTGCACCGGGGCGCCGCGCGGCGGATCCTGGTGGAGGAGACCGATGCGGCCGAGGAGGCCGATGCGGCCGGGTCCGGGCCCGCGGACCAGGCCCTCGAGCCGAAACACGACGCTGACGCCTGCGAAATCCGTAGCACATCGAACGAAGATTGATGCAATGAAAGGCTAGACAGCGGGAACGCCTTCATTAGACTGGCTCTGCCGCACCTTCTCCTGCGGTGTCTCCTGGTATGCCACCGCATGCCCGGGATTGTGTAGCAATGCCCCACACCCCCTGAGTCAAGGACCGTGATCGACGTGAAGGTCGGCATCCCCCGCGAGGTCAAGAACAACGAGTTCCGGGTGGCCATCACCCCCGCCGGCGTGCTCGAGCTGGTGCGCAACGGCCACCAGGTCGTCGTCGAGCAGGGCGCCGGACTCGGCTCGTCGATCCCGGACAGCGAGTACGTGGCCGCGGGCGCCCGGATCCTGCCCACCGCGGACGAGGTGTGGGCCGCCGCCGACCTGGTGCTGAAGGTCAAGGAGCCCGTCGCCGAGGAGTACCACCGCCTCCGCAAGGACCAGACGCTCTTCACCTACCTGCACCTGGCCGCGTCCAAGGAGTGCACGGACGCCCTCATCGAGTCCGGCACCACCGCGATCGCCTACGAGACGGTCGAGCTGCCCAACCGCGCCCTGCCGCTGCTCGCCCCGATGTCCGAGGTCGCGGGTCGCCTCGCCCCGCAGGTCGGCGCCTACCACCTGATGCGCGCCAACGGCGGCCGCGGTGTGCTGCCCGGTGGTGTCCCCGGTGTGCTCGCCGGCCGTGCCGTGGTCATCGGCGGAGGTGTCTCCGGCTGGAACGCCGCGCAGATCGCCATCGGCCTGGGCTTCCACGTGACCCTGCTCGACAAGGACATCAACAAGCTGCGCGAGGCGGACAAGATCTTCGGCACGAAGATCCAGACCGTCGTCTCCAACGCCTTCGAGCTGGAGAAGGCCTGCCTGGAGGCGGACCTCGTCGTCGGCGCCGTCCTCATCCCCGGCGCCAAGGCCCCGAAGCTGGTCACCAACGAGCTGGTCTCCCGCATGAAGCCGGGAAGTGTCCTTGTCGACATCGCGATCGACCAGGGCGGCTGCTTCGAGGACTCCCGTCCGACGACGCACACCGAGCCGACCTTCCTGGTCCACAACTCGGTCTTCTACTGCGTCGCCAACATGCCCGGCGCGGTGCCCAACACCTCCACCTACGCGCTGACCAACGCCACGCTGCCGTACATCGTCGAGCTGGCCAACAAGGGCTGGGTCGAGGCGCTGCGCCGTGACCCCGCGCTGGCCAAGGGCCTCAACACGCATGACGGCAAGGTCGTTTACCGCGAGGTCGCCGAGGCGCACGGCCTGGAGCACGTCGAGCTCGAGTCGCTCCTCGGCTGAGCCGGACCGGCAAGTCACTTTCTGGTAAAGGCGATACGTCAACACAGGTCGTCAACCCCGCGCACCCAGCCGGACCTTGCTCGAAAAGGTCCGGCTGGATGTGTGTATGGTCACTTTGCGACGCTCGGTCAACTCGCCTCGAACGCAACCCTTCGCCCGATTCGCACACCGGTGAAACCTGCTGTGCGACGGTCGTACGCCCTTGACAGCGGGATGTTTCATTGTCGACACATCTGCCCGGTCCGGTGGATTGTGTTGCTGCGAACCGCCGACACGCCATAGAGTCGCCAACCGTCGGCATGGTGCCACGCTGACCTGTCTAGAAGTTTCCTGGTCACCAAGGAGGTAAGACGACTTGTGAATGAGTCGACATTTTCTCCCGGGGGTGGTCAACCAGGAATGCCTGTACGGGGCCAGGGTCCCGCGGGATTCGAGGCTGTCGGCTCCGTCGCTGTCCGAACCTTCGCAGCCCACCAGAGCCAGACCAGCCCCCACACGGCTCTGACAGCAAACAAGAGCATGGATGGCCATCACGTGAACGCCATGGCCGGCGACGGAAGTGGCGCGCCCCGCAACCACTTCGCCGACTACGACGAACTGCCCGAAGGGCACTTCTACGACCCCGACGCGGAGTACGAGCCCGACCCCGAGTACGCGGCCACCCTCGCGCCCGACGCTGCCCGGCAGCGCCGCGAGCGCGTCGGCCCGACCGGACGCCCGCTGCCGTACTTCCCGATCCCGGGTCCGCTGACCGACCACGGTCCCGCGAAGATCATCGCGATGTGCAACCAGAAGGGCGGCGTCGGCAAGACGACGTCGACCATCAACCTGGGTGCCGCCCTCGCCGAGTACGGTCGCCGCGTGCTGCTGGTGGACTTCGACCCGCAGGGCGCGCTGTCGGTCGGACTCGGTGTGAACCCGATGGAGCTCGACCTCACGGTCTACAACCTGCTCATGGAGCGGGGCATGTCGGCCGACGAGGTGCTGCTGAAGACGGCGGTCCCCAACATGGACCTGCTGCCCAGCAACATCGACCTGTCCGCCGCCGAGGTCCAGCTCGTCAGCGAGGTCGCCCGGGAGTCCACGCTCCAGCGGGCCCTGAAGCCGCTGATGGACGACTACGACTTCATCGTCATCGACTGCCAGCCCTCGCTCGGCCTGCTCACGGTCAACGCCCTGACGGCCGCGCACAAGGTGATCGTGCCGCTGGAGTGCGAGTTCTTCGCCCTGCGCGGCGTGGCGCTGCTGACCGAGACCATCGAGAAGGTCCAGGAGCGGCTGAACCCGGAGCTGGAGCTCGACGGGATCCTCGCCACGATGTACGACTCGCGCACGGTCCACAGCCGTGAGGTCCTGGCGCGCGTGGTCGAGGCGTTCGACGACCACGTCTACCACACGGTCATCGGGCGGACGGTCCGCTTCCCGGAGACCACGGTCGCCGGTGAGCCGATCACCACGTACGCCTCCAACTCCGTCGGTGCCGCCGCCTACCGCCAGCTCGCCAGGGAGGTGCTCGCCCGGTGTCACGCCGAGTGAGTCTGCCGGGGGCCGACGAACTGTTCCGCACGACAGGGGGTACGGCGCTCCAGCCGTCCACTCCCCGGCGCCCGGCCAACGGCGAGGCCCGGGTGCCGGCCCCCGCGGGGGAGAGTGACGCCGCGGCCGCCGAGGACGGGCCGCAGTCGGTGCCCGCGCAGGGCGGCGACGGCGAGGGCGCCGAGCACGTGGCCGCCGACACCGAGCAGGCCGAGGCGGGGGAGTCCCGCAGCCGGTCCGCCGCCGCGGAGCGCTCCGGACGGCGTCAGGGCGCGCAGGAAGGTTCTGCCGGGGGCGCCGCAGCGCCGCGCAAGCGGGGACGTGCCGCCGCACGCAGGCCCAGCGGACGCGAACGGCACGACGAGAAGATCACCGTCTACGTCTCCGCCGAGGAACTCATGGATCTGGAGCACGCGCGTCTGGTGCTCCGCGGCGAGCACGGGCTCGCCGTCGACCGCGGGCGGATCGTCCGCGAGGCGGTGGCCGTGGTCCTGGCCGACCTGGAGAGCCGGGGCGACGCCAGCATTCTCGTACGACGGCTCCGCGGGCGGTAGCGGTAGCCTGCGGGGGCCATGACCTCGAACGACCTCCCCGCCCCGCGCGCCGGCGCCCCCGCCGGCCGCCGGCGTGCGCTGGGCAGGGGACCGGGCGCGGCGCCGGCGGTCCCGCCGGTTCCGGCACCGGAGCGGTCGCCCGCGGAACCGGAACCCGACCCCGGCGCTCCCGAGGCTCCGGCGCCCGCGCCGCAGGAGCGGCCGGCCGGCCGCGCGCCCGAGCCGTCGCTCGCCGTGCGGACGGCAGTGCCCGCCGTCGCCGAGCCGGAACCGCGGGCCGTCCCGACGGCGGTGGCCGTGGAGACCCCGGCGCCGCGGGACGGCGCCGACGCGGAGACCGACGGTGTCTTCAAGGTCCGGCTCGCCAACTTCGAGGGCCCCTTCGACCTGCTCCTCCAGCTGATCTCCAAGCACAAGCTGGACGTCACCGAGGTCGCCCTGTCCAAGGTGACCGACGAGTTCATGGCGCACATCCGGGCCATGGGACCGGACTGGGACCTGGACGAGACGACGGAGTTCCTGGTGGTCGCCGCCACGCTGCTGGACCTCAAGGCGGCCCGGCTGCTCCCCGCCGCCGAGGTGGAGGACGAGGCCGACCTGGCGCTCCTGGAGGCGCGGGACCTGCTGTTCGCGCGGCTGCTGCAGTACCGGGCGTACAAGCGGATCGCCGACATCCTCAGCGGGCGGCTCGACGACGAGGCGCGCCGCTACCCCCGTACCGTCGGCCTGGAACCGCACCAAGCCGAGCTGCTGCCCGAGGTGGTCATCAGCATCGGGGCGGAAGGATTCGCCAGGCTCGCGGTCAAGGCGATGCAGCCCAAGCCGAAGCCGCAGGTGTACGTCGAGCACATCCACGCGCCGCTGGTCAGCGTGCAGGAACAGGCCGGGATCGTCGTCGCGCGGCTCAAGGAGCTGGGCGAGGCGAGCTTCCGGGACCTCGTGGCGGACACAAACGACACCCTCACGGTCGTGGCGCGCTTCCTGGCGCTGCTCGAGCTGTACCGCGAGAAGGCCGTGGCCCTCGACCAGGAGACGGCGCTCGGCGACCTCGTGGTGCGCTGGACCGGCGGGGCCGGGGACGCGCAGCCGAGGGTGACCGACGAGTTCGACCGGCCGCCGGAGCCGCCCGAGCAGGAGGAGAAGAAGGTGTGAGCGAGATCACCGGGCTGCCCGCCGGGTCGGGCGCCGTCGCGGACCTCGACCTCAAGCCCGCCCTGGAGGCGATGCTCATGGTCGTGGACGAGCCCGCGGCCGAGGAGCACCTCGCGAAGCTGCTGGAGCGGCCGCGGCGGCAGGTCGCGGACGCGCTGCGGGAGCTCGCCGACGAGTACGCCGTGCAGGGCCGCGGCTTCGAGCTGCGGTTCGTCGCGGGCGGCTGGCGCTTCTACACCCGGCCCGAGTACGCGGCGGCCGTCGAGCGCCTGGTGCTGGACGGGCAGACGGCCCGCCTCACCCAGGCCGCCCTGGAGACCCTCGCGGTCGTCGCGTACCGCCAGCCGGTCAGCCGCAGCCGCGTCTCGGCCGTGCGCGGGGTGAACTGCGACGGCGTGATGCGCACCCTGCTGCAGCGCGGGTTGGTCGAGGAGGCGGGCGCGGAACCCGAAACAGGTGCGATCCTGTACAGGACGACGAACTACTTCCTGGAGCGGATGGGCCTGCGCGGCCTGGACGAGCTCCCCGAACTCGCGCCCTTCCTCCCCGAGGCGGAGGCGATCGAGGCCGAGACACTGGAAGCGGTCCCGTCGTTCGATCCGGACGCCCCGGATTCCGAGGACGCAGACGACAAGACGGAACTTTGATGCGAAGCAGCAGCGGCAGGAACAGCAGCGGAAACAACGGCGGGAGCCGTGGTGGCAACAGCGGCGGCCGCGGCGGGAGCGGCGGTGGCCGCGGTCATCACCGCGGTGCCGGCAACGACCGCGACGACCGGCAGGGCGGTCGTCCGAAGAAGCCGCGCCCGGAGGAGCGACGCTACGACGTGGGTCCCGGCGCCACCCAGGAGGGCCCCAAGTCGGGTCGCGGCCCCACGGCCCGCGGAGGTGCCAAGGGCGGGCCGAAGAAGCCCCTGCAGCGGGGCCGCTCGGTCCCGGCCACGTCCCGCGAGTACGAGGCGCGTGCCGAGGAGCGCAACCGCGAGCGGTACGCGGGCAAGAAGGACGTCAAGCCGCCCAAGACGTTCCCGGGCGCCGAGCAGGAGGGCGAGCGGCTGCAGAAGGTGCTCGCGCGCGCCGGCTACGGCTCGCGGCGCGCCTGCGAGGAGCTGATCGACGAGTCGCGCGTCGAGGTCAACGGCGAGATCGTCGTCGAGCAGGGCCTGCGGGTCGACCCCGAGAAGGACGAGATCAAGGTCGACGGGCTGACCGTCGCCACGCAGTCGTACCAGTTCTTCTCGCTCAACAAGCCCGCCGGCGTCGTCTCCACGATGGAGGACCCCGAGGGCCGGCAGTGCCTCGGCGACTACGTCACCAACCGGGAGACCCGGCTGTTCCACGTCGGGCGGCTCGACACCGAGACCGAGGGCGTCATCCTGCTCACCAACCACGGCGAGCTGGCCCACCGCCTCACCCACCCCAAGTACGGCGTGCGCAAGACCTACCTCGCGCACATCGTCGGCCCGATCCCGCGCGACCTGGGCAAGCGGCTCAAGGACGGCATCCAGCTGGAGGACGGCTACGCGCGCGCCGACCACTTCCGGGTCGTCGAGCAGACCGGCAAGAACTACCTGGTCGAGGTCACCCTGCACGAGGGCCGCAAGCACATCGTGCGCCGCATGCTGGCCGAGGCCGGGTTCCCGGTCGACAAGCTGGTGCGGGTCGCCTTCGGCCCGATCACCCTCGGCGACCAGAAGTCCGGCTGGCTGCGCCGGCTGTCGAACACCGAGGTCGGCATGCTGATGAACGAAGTCGATCTGTAGACGCGCGTGTGTGCGTGGCGACGGCCGGTCCGGGACTCCCCGGGCCGGCCGTCGCGTTTCCCGCCCCCCGTGGGCCTGTGGGGGGCCGGGAAGGGGCGAGAGGCCTCAGGGGCGGGCTCCGGCTCCGGAGGGCCGCAGAAGGCCGCCAGGGGGCCCTGCGGGGCCTTTGCCGCCGATGCGCGGGCCGCGGGTGTTGTGGAAGCGTGCGCCGAGCCTTTAGGGTCAGAGTGACTAATAGTCGTGCTGACCATTAAGGGGGTGGCCCGGTATGCCCGGACCCGTCGTGCCCGACGGCTACGACAAGCACGCCCACGAGCCCTTCGCCGTCACCGCCGACCTCGCCGTCCTCACCCTGCGCGACGGAGCCCTGCACGTCCTGCTCGTCGAGCGCGGACAGGAGCCGTACCGGGGCCACTGGGCCCTGCCTGGCGGCTTCGTGCAGCCCGACGAGTCCGCCGAGACGGCCGCCCGGCGCGAACTCGCCGAGGAGACCGGCCTGTCGGACGTCAGCGGCCTCCACCTCGAGCAGCTGCGCACCTACAGCGAGCCGGACCGCGACCCCCGCATGCGGGTCGTGACCGTCGCCTTCACCGCCCTGCTGCCCGACCCGCCCGAACCGCACGGCGGCAGCGACGCGGCACAGGCCCGCTGGGTGCCGTACGACGAGGCCCGGCCGCTCGCCTTCGACCACGACCGGATCCTGGCCGACGCCCACGAGCGGATCGGCGCCCAGCTGGAGTACTCCGGTCTCGCCACCGCCTTCTGCCCGCCCGAGTTCACGCTCGGCGAGCTCCAGAAGGTCTACGAGGTGGTGTGGGGCACCGCCCTGGACCGGCCCAACTTCCGGCGCAAGGTGCTCGCCACCCCCGGCTTCGTCGAACCCGTCCCCGGCGCGGCCCGGCTCACCGGCGGCCGCGGCAAACCCGCCGCGCTGTACCGCGCGGGCACCGCGACCACCCTCCACCCGCCCCTGCTCAGGCCCACCCCGGAAGGACGCCCCGCATGACCGCCACCACCGTCCGCAAGCGCGCCGCCACCGGCTCCCTGCTCGGCCTCGCCCTCGGTGACGCGCTCGGCTTCCCCACGGAGTTCAACGACGTGCCGTCGATCCTCGCCAAGTGCGGGCCGTGGCGGCAGATGGCCCTGCCGGCGCCGGCGATCGTCACCGACGACACCCAGATGACCCTGGCGCTGGGGAAGGGGCTGCGGACGGCGATGGACCGGGGTCTGCTCGGGCCCAAGCGGCTGGAGCGGCCCCTACGTGAGGAATTCGTGGACTGGTACCGGTCACCGGAGAACAACCGGGCGCCGGGCAGGACCTGCCTGGTCGCCTGCAATCTGCTGAAGGACGACAGCAGGCCCTGGCAGGACGCCTCACAGATCGGCTCCAAGGGCTGCGGCGCCAACATGCGTGTCGCCCCCCTCGGCCTCGTCCCGGGACTCGGCGACGAACAGCGCGCCGGCGCCGCACAGCTGCAGTCCGGGCTCACCCACGGGCACCCCACGGCGCTCGCCGCCTCCGACCTGACCGCGCACGCCGTACACCTCCTCGCGCACGGCGCCGACCCGGCCGGACTGGTCGGGCTGCTGCGGTCGTACGCCTACGACAACCGCACGCGCTACCACGAGCGCTGGCTCGGCGACCTGTGGACCCGCTCCCAGGACCCCACCCCCGAGCACTTCATCGCGCGCGGCTGGGACGACTGCCTGGCCGTGCTGGACCGGCTCCAGGAGGCCGTCCGGTCCGTGTCGCCGGAGACCGACCCCTGCCTGGCCACCGGCGAGGGCTGGATCGCCGAGGAGGCGCTGGCCACCGGTCTGCTGTGCTTCCTCTGGTTCGTCGACGAGCCGCTGACCGCCCTGCGCCGGGCCGCCTGCACGGCCGGGGACTCCGACTCGATCGCCTGCCTGGCCGGGGCGTTCGCCGGAGCCCACCTCGGCGCGGACGCCTGGCCCGCCGACTGGGCCGGACGGATCGAGTACCGGGGCGACCTGATGGCCCTCGGAGCGCTCTGGGACGCTTGACCGATGCTCGACGCCCTCGACCTCGCCCCCGTCGTCGCGGAACAGCCCGACCCCGTGCTGTTCGCGACCGTCTCCGGCGCCCACCTGTACGGCTTCCCGTCACGTGACTCGGACGTCGACCTGCGCGGGGTGCACCTGCTGCCGGCCGCCGACCTCGTCGGGCTGCGGGAGCCGGACGAGACACGCTCACGGATGTGGGTGCGCGACGGCGTGGAGATGGACCTGGTCACCCACGACCTGCGCAAGTTCGTACGGCTGATGCTGCGCCGCAACGGCTATGTGCTGGAGCAGCTGCTCTCGCCGCTGGTCGTGCACACCACCGACGCCCACCGCGAGCTGGCCGAGCTCGCGCCGGGCGTGCTGACCGCGCACCACGCCCACCACTACCGGGGGTTCGCCACCACGCAGTGGCGGCTGTTCGAGCGGACCGGGGAGCTCAAACCGCTGCTGTACACCTTCCGTGTGCTGCTCACCGGCATCCACCTGATGCGCAGCGGCGAGGTCGAGCCCCACCTGCCCACCCTGCTCCAGGCGGTCGACGCGCCCGCCTACCTGCCCGAGCTGATCGCCGCGAAGGCCGAACGCGAGCACGGGGAGGCGGGCGTCGACCACGCGCGCGTGGCGGCCGACGTGGAGCGTCTGCACGCCGTGCTCGACGAGGCGCAGGCCGCCTCAGCGCTGCCCGACGCCCCGAGCGGCCACGACGCCCTGCACGCCTTCGTCGTCCGCGTACGGCTCGAGGGCTGAGGCGCGCCGGACCCGGACCAGGAAGTCCTCCACCCGGCGCCGGTCGGGCTCGGCCGGCAGCGGACTGCGGTGCAGCGCCTCCTCCGCCTGTGCGGCGAGGCGGGTCATCCGGGACTCCACCTCCGGCCAGGGGACCTCGCCGCGCTTGACCTCCAGCAGGGACGCGCGCGCGTCGCCCACGTCGACCGTCATGCGGCCGGTGCGCAGCAGATCGCGGGCGCTCGCCAGGAGGCGCAGCATGTGCATGGCGTGCTTCCAGCGCGGGGTGCCGTGCGCGCGCAGGGCCGCCTCCAGCTTTCCGCGCTGGCCGAGCGCGTACCGCGTGAACGTCTCGTACGCCTGCCGGGACAGGAACGCCTCACGCAGGGCGAGGAGCTCGTGCCCGGTGGTGTCGGCGTACTCGACGAGCGGGGAGTGCAGGCACTCCAGGATGTTCGGGTTGGCGCGCAGGGCCAGCTCGCAGAAGCGTTCCAGCTCCCAGCCGAACTGCTCGGGCAGCGGTCCCTCGACATGCGTGGGCGGCTTGTCGAAGCGCCAGAACAGGGCGGTGGGGGCGAGGAACACGCCCCGGCGGTCGGTGTCGCTGCCGTCCGTCGCCAGACCGAAGGCGCGCGACCCCATGACACAGGAGTAGATCGTGTGGTCGCGGACCAGGGTCTCGGGGCGCATGCCCGGCAGCGTACGGGGCCGGTCACACAAGGCGGATCGATTTTCCCTCCACCACGATGTCCTTCGGCGGCAGCGGCTGGGTGGCCGGCGGGTGCGCCACCGCACCGTCCGTGATCTTGAATTTGCTGCCGTGGCACGGGCAGTCGATCGTGCCGTCGGCGACGGTGGTGACCAGGCACTGCTGATGCGTGCAGACGGCGGAGAACGCCTTGAACTCGCCGGCCTCCGGCTGGGTCACCACCACCTTCTCGTCGGCGAAGATCTTGCCGCCGCCCACCGGGATGTCGTCGGTCGTGGTGAGCTCCTGGCCGGGCGTAGCGCCCGACCGGCCGGGGGAGGTGCTCGACGACGAGTCGCCGCCGGAGTCGCCGCAGCTGACGGTGAGCGCCGCGGCGCCCGCCGTGCCCGTCGCGATGAGGAGGTCGCGTCGCGTCGGACGGTTGGTCATGTCGTCACTCCGGGGGTGCGCGGAAGGGGCGAAGAGGTCGGGGGCGACCCGCTCCGGACAGGAGCAGCAGCATCTTCGCATCCAAAGAGCCCAAGAAGTGGTAATTCGGGAACCACACCGCAAATCGAGCATTCGGCCCGTCCCGGGCGGTGTCTCAGCGTACGGGCGCGGTGCGTGGGCGGCGTGCGGGCTGACTAGGCTGGACCGGCGTAGAGGCGATCGGTACGTCAGCGAGGAGCAGCGCCGTGGCGGTACGAGCGGTCCGGGGGGCCGTCCAGCTGGAGCGGGACGAGGCCGGGCACATGGAGGAGCGGGTCGGAGCCCTGCTCACCGCCGTCCTCGAACGCAACGACCTCACCGCGGACGACCTGATCAGCATCTGGTTCACGGCCACCCCCGACCTGCACAGCGACTTCCCCGCGGCCGCCGCCCGCAAGCTCGGGATCGTGGACGTCCCGCTGATCTGCGCCCAGGAACTCGACGTCGAGGGCGCCATGCCCCGGGTCGTCCGGATCCTCGCGCACATCGAGTCCGACCGGCCCCGCGCCGGCATCGCCCACGTCTACCTCGGTGCCGCGGCCGCCCTGCGCAAGGACATCGCCCAGTGAGAACCGCACTCGTCATCGGCACCGGACTCATCGGCACCTCCGCCGCCCTCGCCCTGTCCCAGCGGGGCGTCACCGTCCACCTCGCCGACCACGATCCCGAGCAGGCCCGCACAGCCGCCGCGCTCGGCGCCGGCACGGACGAGGCGCCCGACGGCCCCGTCGACCTCGCGATCGTCGCCGCGCCCCCCGCGCACGTGGCGGCCGTCCTCGCCGACGCGATGCGCCGGGGCGTCGCCCGCGGCTACCTCGACGTCGCCAGCGTCAAGGGCGGACCGCGCCGCGAGCTGGAGGCGCTGGGCCTCGACCTGTCCGCCTACCTCGGCACCCACCCGATGTCGGGCCGTGAGAAGTCCGGGCCGCTGGCCGCCACCGGCGACCTCTTCGAGGGCCGCCCCTGGGTACTCACCCCCACCCGGGACACCGACACCGAGGTGCTGAACCTCGCCCTGGAACTGGTCTCGCACTGCCGCGCGGTCCCGGTCGTGATGGACGCCGACGCCCACGACCGCGCGGTCGCCCTGGTCTCCCACATGCCCCACCTGGTGTCCAGCATGGTCGCCGCCCGCCTGGAGGGCGCCGAGGAGGCGGCCGTCCGGCTGTGCGGCCAGGGCGTACGGGACGTGACCCGGATCGCGGCCTCCGACCCCCGGATGTGGATCGACATCCTCTCCGCGAACCCCGGACCGGTCGCGGACCTGCTCACGGACGTCGCAGCCGACCTGGAGGAGACCGTCCGGGCGCTGCGGGCACTGCAGTCCTCCGACGAGGACAAGCGGCTCGAGGGCGTGGCCGGCATCGAGGACGTCCTGCGCCGGGGGAACGCCGGCCAGGTGCGGGTCCCCGGCAAGCACGGCACGGCCCCGCGGGTCTACGACGTCGTGGCCGTGCTCATCGACGACCAGCCCGGACAGCTGGCGCGGATCTTCGCCGACGCCGACCGGGCCGGCGTCAACATCGAGGACGTCCGCATCGAGCACGCCACCGGGCAGCAGGCCGGTCTGGTGCAGCTCATGGTGGAGCCCAAGGCGGCCCCGGTGCTCACCGCGGCCCTGCGGGAGCGGGGCTGGGCGATCCGGCAGTAGGCGGCCCCGCGGCCGGCGCCGGCCGTCCGTTCCGGGCGCGGCCGGACGAGTGACGCGCACCCAGTAACCTTGTGCGGGGCGCCCTCGCGTTCCCCCACTCACGCCCCACAGCACCAGGAAGGTGTCCTCCCGTGGAAAACGGTGCCGCCAAGCCCGTGATTGTCGCCATCGACGGCCCCTCCGGCACAGGCAAGTCGAGCACCTCGAAGGCCGTCGCCGCGCAGCTCGGACTGCGCTACCTGGACACCGGGGCCCAGTACCGGGCGATCACCTGGTGGATGGTGACCAACGGCATCGACATAGGGGACCCGTCCGCGATCGCCGCCGTGGCGGGCAAGCCCGAGATCGTCTCCGGCACCGACCCGTCGGCCCCGACGATCACCGTGGACGGCGTCGACGTGGCCGGCCCGATCCGCACCCAGGAGGTCACCTCCCAGGTCAGCGCGGTCAGCGCGGTGCCCGAGGTGCGCGCCCGGATCACCGAGCTGCAGCGCATGACCGCCACCTCCGCCGAGCGCGGCATCGTCGTCGAGGGACGCGACATCGGCACCACCGTCCTTCCCGACGCCGACCTGAAGATCTTCCTCACCGCCTCCGCGGAGGCCCGCGCCGCCCGCCGCAGCGGTGAGCTCAAGGGCGCCGACGTGCACTCCACCCGCGAGGCGCTGCTGAAGCGGGACGCGGCCGACTCCAGCCGCAAGACCTCCCCGCTGGCCAAGGCGGACGACGCGGTCGAGGTGGACACCACCGCGCTCACGCTCCAGCAGGTCATCGAGTGCGTCGTCACGCTCGTCGAGGAGAAGCGGGCCGCGAAGTGACAGCTCCATCCGAGCGGGGTGCCGACATCGGGCGGCGGATCGGCGTCGGCCTGATGTACGGGCTGTGGCGACCGCGGGTCCTGGGCGCCTGGAAAGTGCCCGCCGCCGGGCCGCTGATCATCGCGGTCAACCACAGCCACAACATCGACGGGCCCATGGTGATGGGCGTCGCTCCCCGGCCCGTGCACTTCCTGATCAAGAAGGAAGCCTTCGTCGGCCCGCTCGACCCCTTCCTGACCGGCATCGGGCAGCTGAAGGTGGACCGGCACGCCGCCGACCGCACGGCCATCACCCGGGCGCTCGGGGTGCTGGACCAGGGCGGCGTCCTCGGCATATTCCCCGAGGGCACCCGGGGCGAGGGCGACTTCGCGTCGCTGCGCGCCGGACTCGCGTACTTCGCCGTGCGCGGCGGCGCCCCTATCGTCCCGGTCGCGGTGCTGGGAAGTTCCGAGAGGCGCGGACGGTTGATCAAGGGGCTGCCCCCGCTGCGGCACCGCGTGGACGTCGTCTTCGGCGACCCGTTCGACGCGGGCGACGGCAGCGGGCGGCGCACTCGTCGCGCGCTCGACGAGGCGACGGAGCGCATCCAGAAGGAGCTCACCGCACACCTGGAAAACGCCAGGCGGCTGACCGGTCGCTAGGCGACACTGAGTAGTGGATCAGCGGGTGGACCACCGGCCGATCCACCGATCACCACGATGAACGAAGGTACGGACTTCATGAACGACCACATCCACTCCGAGGGCTCGGGCGAGGAGCACGACCACGGAGAGCTTGGCGACGCCGAGTACGCGGAGTTCATGGAGCTCGCCGCGGAAGAGGGCTTCGACCTCGAGGACGTCGAGGGGGCGATCGAGGCGGCCGGGCACGGCCCGCTGCCCGTCCTCGCCGTCGTCGGCCGGCCCAATGTCGGCAAGTCGACCCTCGTCAACCGGATCATCGGGCGCCGCGAGGCCGTCGTCGAGGACAAGCCCGGCGTCACCCGCGACCGCGTGACCTACGAGGCCGAGTGGGCGGGCCGCCGCTTCAAGGTCGTCGACACCGGCGGCTGGGAGCAGGACGTCCTCGGCATCGACGCCTCCGTGGCCGCCCAGGCCGAGTACGCGATCGAGGCCGCCGACGCCGTCGTGTTCGTCGTCGACGCCAAGGTCGGCGCCACCGACACCGACGAGGCGGTCGTCCGGCTGCTGCGCAAGGCCGGCAAGCCCGTCGTGCTGGCCGCCAACAAGGTGGACGGCCCCAGCGGCGAGGCCGACGCGGCCTACCTGTGGTCCCTCGGGCTCGGCGAGCCGCACCCGGTCTCCGCGCTGCACGGCCGCGGCACCGGCGACATGCTGGACGCCGTCCTGGAGGTCCTGCCCACCGCGCCCGCGCAGACCTTCGGCGGCACGGCCGTCGGCGGCCCGCGCCGCATCGCCCTCATCGGGCGCCCCAACGTCGGCAAGTCCTCCCTGCTGAACAAGGTCGCGAACGAGGAGCGCGTCGTCGTCAACGAACTCGCCGGCACCACCCGCGACCCGGTCGACGAGCTGATCGAACTCGGCGGCGTCACCTGGAAGTTCGTCGACACCGCCGGCATCCGCAAGCGGGTCCACCTGCAGCAGGGCGCCGACTACTACGCCTCGCTGCGCACCGCGGCCGCCGTGGAGAAGGCCGAGGTGGCGGTCATCCTGATCGACGCCTCGGAGTCCATCTCGGTCCAGGACCAGCGGATCGTGACGATGGCCGTCGAGGCCGGCCGCGCCATGGTCATCGCCTACAACAAGTGGGACAACCTCGACGAGGAGCGCCGCTACTACCTGGAGCGGGAGATCGAGACCGAGTTCGGCCAGGTCTCCTGGGCGCCCCGGGTGAACGTGTCGGCCCGCACCGGGCGGCACATGGAGAAGCTGGTCCCGGCGATCGAGACGGCGCTCGCGGGCTGGGAGACCCGGGTCCCCACCGGCCGTCTGAACGCCTTCCTCGGTGAGCTGGTCGCCGCCCACCCGCACCCGGTCCGCGGCGGCAAGCAGCCCCGCATCCTCTTCGGCACCCAGGCCGGCACCAAGCCCCCGCGGTTCGTGCTGTTCGCCTCCGGCTTCATCGAGGCGGGCTACCGCCGCTTCATCGAGCGCCGGCTGCGGGAGGAGTTCGGCTTCGAGGGCACGCCGATCCACATCTCCGTGCGCGTGCGCGAGAAGCGCGGCAAGAAGAAGTGACGACAGGGCGAAGGGGCGGTCCCACTCGGGACCGCCCCTTCGCCCTGTCCTTCAGCCTCTGCGTGCCGGTGGCAGCGCCGCCGGCACGTGCTGCATCCCGGAGCCCTGGGGCCCGATGTGCCCGACACGCTGCCACTGCGGCTGCTGCCCGCCGTGCTGCCGGGCGCTGTGCGCCCCCGCGCTGTAGGCGCTGTACGAGCCGCTGAACGACCCCGGGCGGTGGCCGCCGTAGTAACTGCCCGTGCCGCGCTGGATGTTGCCGAAGGCGACGAACCCCAGATCCTCCTCGCCGCTGCGGTCTCCCGGCAGGGAGCGGAAGGACTTGACGTATTCGGCGTAGAGCGCGTCGTAGATCGGGGTGGGCGAGGAGCCGCCCTGGAAGCGGGGAACGTCGTATGCATGCACGTATGTCCAAACGACCCGGCACCGGAAGGGATGCGGCCGGTGAGCGCACCAAAGGGGCGTGCGGCGCCCCCGGTGTGCGGCTGCCCCGGCCCGTCCGCCCGCGGGTGACGGGCCCGCCGGACGGGCGCGGTCAGGTCCCCGCGAGCGGCAGCGCGGCCGCCACCAGCTGCCCGTTGGCCGCCGCCTTGTCCAGCGCGCCGCGCAGCAGGTCCTCCCGGGGCTGGCGGCCGATGGAGCCCACCGGGGCCGCGAACATCAGCACCTGCTGGTGCTTGTTGGCGGCGGCCCGCCAGCCGTCGGTCACCTGGAGGGGCTGGTGGGCCTGCCACCAGGCCACCGGCTGACCGCCGTTCGGCCCCGGCTGCAGGACGGCGTGCAGCTGCCCCATGGCCAGCAGCACGGACCAGCCGTGCAGCACCGGCGGGACGTCCGCCAGTTCGGTCGCCGGCATGAACCCCTGCTCGATCAGCAGCGGCAGGAAGTCGTCGCCGGTGCCGGTCGCGCCGGGCCGCACGATCGGGCCGGTCGGCTCGACGACCAGGGCGGGGTGCAGCTCCCCGGCGATCAGGATCAGCCCGCTGGTCACGCCCAGCACCGCCTGCTCCGGCACGACCCGCTCGGGCTCCGGATCGACGCGGTCGCCGGTGATGGACTTCACCGCTCCCCGCAGCTGGTCCTCGGTGACCTGGACGACCTGCGAGGGCAGGCAGGTGGCGTGGGCGAAGGCGAGGACGGCGGTCTCCTCGCCGATGAACAGGACGGTGCTGGTGCGCTCCTGTCCGGAGTCGCCCGGGGTGCGGCAGGACGTGCAGTCGTAGCTGCCCGGGGCGTTCTCCCCGGCGAGCAGCCGGTCGGCTTCCTCGTCGCCGATCTCGGCACGTACCTCGTCGCTGACGTCGAGCATGCGCGGCACGGATGGCTCCCTCGGGATGTGGCGTGGCGGGGCCGGGTGGCTCCCGGCCCGTGAACCGGGCTGGTCCCGGGCTCATGAAGAAGACAACGGACGATCTGTGGCGGGAGTCACGCATCAGGGCGAACGGAATCGAACCATCCGACGCACTCGGTCACCATCGGTCCGGAACCGCCTACTCACCGTCAAGTAAAGGGAGATGTACGGAAGTTGGTTGCGTGGGGTGTGTCACAGATCGCGGCGGCCCACAGTCGACAAATCCTGAAATCACGGAATGAAGTGGGTGGCCGAAAATCGCCGATACCCGAGGTAACGACGAACTGGCCTGGAAGGACAAGGAGTTGGTTGATGCGGGCGGCCCGGCTCCTTAGATTCCTCCGCCGTGTGCAACGAGCACCGCCCGGGTACGTCCGCCAACCGGCAAGCAGCACCCGCCGGAACGCAGTACCAGCCTCCCGGCGGACGGGGCGGGCGCCGGCCACGCGTCCCATGGCGCGTACGGCGGCGTACCGCCCGGGGACCCCGGGTCCTCGGAGAGGGAACCATATGTCCGAATGTGCCGATACCACTCACCGCGACGTCCGCAGGACGCCGAAGGCCCCGGGCGGAAGCCGGACCAGGGCGGGAGCCGTCCTCGCCGGAGCGGCACTGCTCGCTCCGCTCGGACTCCTGGCCGCCACCGGCGACGCCGCGGCGGCGGACAGCGGCGTGTGGGACCGCATCGCGCACTGCGAGAGCGGCGGAGACTGGCACATCAACACCGGCAACGGCTACTACGGCGGGCTCCAGTTCGCCTCCTCCACCTGGCGGGCCTACGGCGGCACCGCCTACGCGCCCACGGCGGACCGCGCGTCCAGGGAGCAGCAGATCGCCGTGGCCACCAAGGTCCAGCGCGCCCAGGGTTGGGGCGCCTGGCCCACCTGCTCGGCCCGGGCCGGCGCCAACGGGAGCGCCCCCGAGGCCTCCACGTACGGCTCGACGGCCTCCTCGTCCGCCACGGCGAAGAAGGCGGCCCCGTCGACTCCCGCACGGACACCGGACCGTCAGCCCGGACACCCCGCACGCGGCTCCTCGCGGGGTGACTACACCGTCCGCGCGGGCGACACGCTGAGCGGCATCGCCGCCCGGCACGGCACCACCTGGCAGCGGCTGCACACCGCCAACCGGGCCGTCATCGGCGACGACCCCGACCTGATCGTGCCGGGGCAGCGACTCGAACTCTGACCCGCGCACGCCTGATGCGGGCCCCGCCCGGTCCGCCGACCGGGTGGGGCCCGGCCGTTGTCGGACGCGCCGCGCCGGGACGGCCGCAAGGAGCTGCCTAGCGTGCTCATATGAAGAACGCACCGCTGACCATCGTCCTGGCCGCCGTCCTGCTGACCGCCGTCACCCCGGGGACGTCGCAGGCCACGTATGCCCCCCGGGGGGCCTCCGCACCATATATGTCCGGGCCTCCGCCCAAACCCGCGTCCCTGAGCTGTGCCAAGGACCAGTGGCCCTGGGGCTGCGTCGCCCAGTGCGAGAGCGGCGGCGACTGGCACATCAACACCGGCAACGGCCATTACGGCGGGCTGCAGTTCTCGCAGTCCACCTGGGCGGGCTTCGGCGGGCTGAAGTTCGCCCCGCGCGCGGACCTCGCCACCCGCGAGGAGCAGATCACCATCGCCGTCAAGGTGGTGGCGGTCCAGGGCTGGGGCGCCTGGCCGCAGTGCTCCCGCCGGTACGGGCTCGCCGGCCGGATGGAGCTGGAGAAGCCCGCCGTCACCGAGCCCGGCAAGGGCGGCAAGCCGGACGCCGAGAAGCCGGACAAGCCCAGCAAGCCGGCGAAGCCCAGCAAGCCGGACAAGCCCGCGAAGAACGAGAAGCCGGCCAAGGGCGAGAAGCCCGCGAAGGATGATGAGCCGACGCAGGGCAAGCCGAAGAAGGAGGGCAAGCCCGCCGGGTCCGGGTCGGGTTCCGGGACCGGTGCGTCGACCGGGGCCGGCGAGTCCCCGGAGACCGCGCCGGCGACCGAGCCCGAGAAGGCCACCGCCCCCGGCTGGGACACGGGCGCCGACCAGCCCGCCTACCCCGACCACAGGCTCGAGGACCTGCTCATCCCCGGTGCCCTGCTGCTCATGCCGAGGGGGTCGACCCTCCTGCCCGTGCCGCGGCCCGGCGCCGGTACTCAGCGCTCTCACCACTGAGGACGACCGCCCCGCGCCGCAGTTCGTGGACGACCGCCGCCTCTCCCGCAGGGCGGGCGGCAGTCGTTGCTCGGCGACGACCACGCACGCGTCGAGCCCGGCCGGCAGGTCGTACGTCCGGGTTGCCACCGCCGGTGCCATGCCCTGCGCGGGCTCGTCCACCAGGACGACCCGCGCGCGGGCCGGCAGGGCGCGGGACAGGGCCGGCATGCGCTGCTCGCCCCGGAGAGCGTGCCGGCGCGGCGCGCCAGGAGCGGGGCGAGCGCGGGGTAGGCCTCCAGCGCCATGTCGAGGGGAGAGGCGACGCGTTCGAGGTTCTCGCGCACGGTGAGGGAGCCGAACACGGCCTGGCGCTCGGGCACCAGGCACATCCCCCGGCGGGCCCGCTCGTACGCGGGCGTCCGGGTCACGTCGGCGCCGTCCCACACCACGGCGCCCGCCGCCAGGGGCACGACCCCGGCCAGGGCGCGCAGGACCGTCGTACGGCCGCTGCCGTTGCGGCCCACCAGCACGGTGACGCCCGGACCGGCGGCGGCGAGCGTGACGCCGTGCAGGGTCTCCAGGGGGCCGTAGCGCACGCGCGCGTGGCGCAGGGAGACGGTCGTCACGCGGGCGTCTCCAGGGCCCCGGCCGCGTCCAGGACCCGGCCGGGCGGGCCGGAGACGACGATGCGGCCGGCCGCCATGACGTGCACCGTGTCGGCGAGGTCCGCGACCAGGTCGAGATCGTGTTCGACGACCAGCAGGGCCGTCCCGTCGGCGGCGAGGGCCCGCAGGATCCGGGCGAGCGCGGCGACCTCCGCCGTGTCGAGTCCGGCGGTGGGTTCGTCGAGCAGCAGGACGTGCGGGTCGCCGGCGAGCGCCCGGGCGAGCTCGACGCGCCGGAGGGTGCCGGTGGGGAGTCCGGCGGCGGGCAGCGCGCGGACGGGACCGTCCAGCCCCAGCAGCCGCAGGGCCCGCTCGACGGCCGCCGGGTCCCGGACCCGGCCCTGCTCGGTGCCCACGCGGACGTTCTCCGCCACGGTCAGGGAGGGGAAGACGGCCAGTTGCTGGAAGGTGCGGGCGACGCCGAGCCGGGTCCGGGCGTGGGCGGGCAGCCGGGTGACGTCCCGTTCGCCCAGGAGCACCCGCCCGCGGGCGGGGCGACGGGTGCCGGCCAGGCAGTGAAAGTCCGGGACGCGACGAAGGGACTCCCGACGCACTCCCAGTGGCAGTGGGAGGGACGGGCCGCGGCCCGCTGGTTCACCGAGGCGGCCCGGGCGTGCGCCGGCCGGGGCGTCACCCGCGCGTGCGTGGACGACCAATGAACCGCAGCCAAGGGTTCACCGCGGACGGGTTGCTGCTCCCCGTCGTGTTCGAGCGGCTGCCCGAGCCGCCGAAGAGCCGCCGCACCTGTCTGTCGGTGGCCCGCCGGGAGGACGCCGGGGCTGGGTCTCCCAGGGAGACATGAACCGCACGTGCTTCGAGGTGCCGCAGCTGCCGTACCGGCCCTGAGGGGCAACCAAACGGCGGCATCGCCGGTCCAACCGACGTAGCCCCGAGCCGAGGAGGAACCGCAGCGCATGACGACCGTGCCGCAGGCCGCGCCCCTGCGCGCCGACTGCATCGCCGACTCGGCCGGCGGGCTCACGTTCGACGTCACCGCGCCCGACGCGAACGCCACGGCCCATCTCGTGCTGCGCCACCGCGAGGGGCCCGAGGAGGTCACCCTGCCGCTCGCCCCGGCGGCCCGGGGCCGGCTGCGCGCGGCCCTGCCCAGCAGCGTCGTCCTGCCGGAGGGCCACTGGGACGCCTACGCGAGCGTGACCGCGGAAGCCCCCGACCACCGGGTGGCGTCGGGCGCCATGGACGTCCACCCGTCGGCCTCCCGCGTCCCGTACGTGACCCGGCAGGGCAACCTGAGCGTCGAGAGCCGCTTAGCGCTCAGGACGCCTGGTGGGACGGCGGTTCGGGCTGCGGCGCCTCCAGCGCGTGCTGTGGATGGTGCAGGTCGAACGCCGGGGCCTCCGAGCGGATCCGCGGCAGCGTCGTGAAGTTGTGCCGCGGCGGCGGGCAGGAGGTCGCCCACTCCAGCGAGCGGCCGTATCCCCAGGGGTCGTCGACCTCGACCTTCTCGCCGTACCGGGCCGTCTTCCAGACGTTGTAGAGGAACGGCAGCGTCGACAGGCCGAGGAGGAACGCGCCGATCGTCGAGACGGTGTTCAGGGCGGTGAAGCCGTCGGCGGCGAGGTAGTCGGCGTACCGGCGGGGCATGCCCTCCGCGCCCAGCCAGTGCTGCACCAGGAACGTCGTGTGGAAGCCGGTGAACAGCGTCCAGAAGTGGATCTTGCCGAGCCGCTCGTCGAGCATCTTCCCGGTGAACTTGGGCCACCAGAAGTGGAATCCGGCGAAGATCGCGAACACCACGGTGCCGAAGACGACGTAGTGGAAGTGGGCGACCACGAAGTACGTGTCGGACACGTGGAAGTCCAGCGGCGGCGACGCGAGGATCACCCCCGTCAGACCGCCGAACAGGAACGTCACCAGGAAGCCCGTCGCCCACAGCATCGGCGTCTCGAAGGACAGCGAGCCCTTGATCATGGTCCCGGTCCAGTTGAAGAACTTCACCCCGGTGGGGACCGCGATCAGGAAGCTCATGAAGGAGAAGAACGGCAGCAGCACCGCGCCCGTGACGAACATGTGGTGGGCCCACACCACGATCGACAGCCCGGTGATCGCCATCGTCGCGCCGACCAGCGTCAGATAGCCGAAGATCGGCTTCCGGCTGAAGACCGGGATGATCTCCGTGATGATGCCGAAGAACGGCAGCGCGATGATGTAGACCTCGGGATGCCCGAAGAACCAGAACAGGTGCTGCCACAGCAGCGCCCCGCCGTTGCCCGCCTCGAACACCACCGAGCCGAACCGGCGGTCCGCCTCCAGCACCAGCAGCGCGGCGGCCAGGACCGGGAACGCCATCAGGATGAGGATCGACGTGAACAGCGTGTTCCAGGTGAAGATCGGCATCCGGAACATCGTCATCCCGGGGGCGCGCATCCCGATGATCGTGGTGATGAAGTTGACGGCGCCCAGGATCGTGCCGAAGCCGGCCAGGGCCAGGCCCATGATCCACAGGTCGGGGCCGATGCCGGGGGAGCGCTGGAGGCTGTTGAGCGGCGCGTAGGCGAACCAGCCGAAGGACGCCGGCCCGTCCGGCACGATCAGCGAGCCCATCACGATCAGCCCGCCGAAGAGGAACAGCCAGTACGAGAACATGTTCAGCCGGGGGAAGGCCACGTCCGGGGCGCCGATCTGCAGCGGCATCAGCTCGTTGGCGAACCCCGCGAAGGTCGGCGTCGCGAACAGCAGCAGCATGATCGTGCCGTGCAGGGTGAAGAGCTGGTTGAACTGCTCGTTGTTCACGATCTGCAGGCCCGGCCGGGCCAGCTCCGCCCGCATCAGCAGCGCCATCAGACCACCGGCCAGGAAGAACACGAACGACGTGATCAGGTAGAGGTGCCCGATCTTCTTGTGGTCGGTCGTGGTCAGCCAGTCGACGACCACGCGGCCGCCGGGCCTCTCGCTCCGTATGGGTCGTGCCGTCGCCGGTACGGTCTGCGTCCCCATCGCTCGCTCGCCCCTTCGCTCGCCGTGCCCCGGGCCCGCTGAACCCGCGCCGCACGCGCCGACGCGAGCTCACGCCATGATGCTCGCGTCGGCGGTGCGGCGACAGAGGGCGTACGGAGGTTCTGTGGTAGAACCATGTACTTTTCGTGCGGCATCGGCAGCCGGAGCCCGCGCGAAATCCCGGGAAAAGGAGTGCCGAGGCGCTTGTGCGGGAACTCTCGCGCCCCACTTCCGGGGGCCTTCGGCGACACGCGGGAATTACGTTCGAATGCCCGCAGCGGGCCTTGGAAATCACTCGTTCGTGTGACGGCTCATCGTGTCTTCCACAGCCGTTCAGGTGACCGAAACGCGTGTCGTGATGCTGTGACAAAAGCGTGACCCCGAGGGGACGCGGACGGCGGAGGAGCATGGTGGGGCACGGTCGCGGGCCCTCTGGCCCGATCCCGCGCCGAGGCCCTAGCGTGGGCCGCATGGCACCGATTCCGCATCCCCCCACCGAACCCCAGGACGACCCGGACACCTACGTCGGCCTCGACGCCGACGAGGCCGAGCGGCGCGCCCGGACCCGGGGGTGGTCCACGGTGCGCGCGCTGCCGCCGGGGGCGATCATCACGATGGAGTACCGCTCGGGACGGCTGAACTTCGAGGTGAAGGACGGCCAGGTCGTGCGGGCCTGGAAGGGCTGAGCAGGCCGAAGGCCCCGGCTCCCGTGGAGGGGGCCGGGGCCTTCGGCGTGCCGCGGGGCCTCATGTGTGTGTACCGGACCCCGCCGCCGGGGTGTCAGCCGCCCGTCACCGGGCGGGCCGTGGAGGCGGCGCCGCGTGCGGTGCGCTCCGTGTGCGGCGGCCGGCGGCTGCCGGCCGGTGTCCCCGGGGCGCGCTCGGCGCGGGAGGTGTGCGGGCCGGGCGCCAGATAGACCGGCGCCCTGGGGGAGCGGGTCGGAGGGCTCGCCTCCCGGGCCGCGGCCTCGTCCTCCACGGCCGTGGGGAGCGAGGAGAGCAGCACCGGGGCCTCGACCGGCGCGACCGGCACGGCCGCTCCGGTGGCCCGGCGCTCCCGCCGGCGGTCGCGCAGGTCGAGCAGCCAGGTCTCGGCGCGGGCGATCAGCGGCTCGAACCAGGGCAGGGCGAGCAGGATCAGCAGGCCGGCGGTCCAGCCGAGCACCACGTCGCTCAGCCAGTGCGTGCCGAGGTAGACGGTGGACATGCCGACGCCCAGTGAGGTCACCGCCGACAGGGCGGACAGCCAGCGGCGGGCTCTCGGGGTGGAGGCCAGGTAGGCGAGGATCCCCCACGTGACCACGGCGTTCGCGGTGTGACCGCTCGGAAATATATCGCCGCCGAGCCACATCTCGTTCGAGCCGATCTCGGTCGCGTAGTGCGGTCCGAGACGGCCCATGCCGAGCTTGGCGGCGCCGACGGTCACGTTCAGCAACAGCAGGGAGACGCCGAGCGCGAGCAGCGGACGCAGGGTGTGCTGCCGCCAGGAGCGCCAGCCCAGCCACGCGGCGACCATCACGGCGGTGGGGCCGCGCTGGCCCAGCACCACGTAGTAGTCGACGAAGGCGTGGATCTCGGCCCACTGCTGGTACGGGCGGAAGAACATGACCTGCCAGTCCAGCCGGACCAGCCACGAGGTGACGACGACGGCCCACACGATGGCCCCGTAGAAGGCGAGGGCCGCCGCGAACAGCACGACCCGGTGCGGGGTCATCCGCGGCACATCGATGTGGGCCGGGCGTTCGGGCTCCCGGTCCAGCCTGGCGAAGACCCGGTCCAGACGGGTCAGCTTTGGTTCGGTACACACCCAATCGACGCTACAGCGAGTGAGCGCGGTGCATCGGCGATTCCACGGCTTTGTGATGACGATGTGATGTGGCATTCCTCTCAGCGAGACCTTAAATTCCTGTGAATCGCTAATCAGCGGGCGTCCGTTCCTTCAATTCCATTGATCGTCTCGGCTCTTTGTTATTCCCGCCTTATGAATTCGTTCATCGGAGCCTCGGGTGACCTTTGCCCGCCGATCACCCTCCGGGGTGGGGCCGGACGGGGGCCGGTACGGCCGGTGGTGTGGCATACGCCACAGGCGCCGGGCGGAGCTCTGAGAGGTCCGCCACTCGGCGCCCTCGCGGACTCGCGTACTCTGACGAGTCACTCGCCCTTCGTCGCGCGGGCCGGAGACACCGCTTACTCCGGCCGAGTCTCGGGGAGTCCCCACCCCGTGAGCCCGCCGGGGCGAGGGAACATCTGGGAGGTACGTACATGTCCGGGACGACCACGGCCGCCGCTGCGCTGCGCCGTCGGGCGGCCGGGGCCGGTGCCAACCGCTGGGTCGTCCTCGTCGTCCTCTGCGTCAGCCTGCTGCTGGTCGCCGTCGACGCCACCGTCCTGCACGTGGCGGTACCCGCCGTCACCGAGGACCTCCGGCCCGGCGCGATAGAACTGCTCTGGATCGTCGACGTCTACCCGCTCGTCTGCGCCTCGCTGCTGATCCTCTTCGGCACGCTCGGCGACCGCGTGGGCCGCAGACGCGTGCTGCTCCTGGGGTACGGCCTCTTCGGCCTCGCCTCGGGCCTGGCCGCCCTCGCCCACGATCCACAGGTGCTGATCCTCGCCCGCGCGCTGCTCGGCGTCGGCGGCGCCATGATCATGCCGGCCACCCTGTCCATCCTGCGCCAGGTCTTCCCCGACCGGCGCGAACGCGCCCTCGCCATCGGTATCTGGAGCGCCGTCGCCGCCGTGGGCGCGGCGGTCGGGCCCCTGCTCGGCGGCTTCCTGCTGGAGCACTTCTGGTGGGGCTCGGTCTTCCTCGTCAACATCCCGCTGATGCTGGTCAGCCTGCCGGTGGGACGTCTGCTGCTGCCCGAGTCGAAGGGCGACGGCCAAGGCCCCTGGGACGTCGTCGGCGCCCTGATGGCGGCGGCCGGACTGTTCGGCGTGGTGCTGGGCGTGAAGCGGCTCGGCGGCGGGGAGCCCGTGGTGAGCGCGCTCACCCTGGCACCGCTCCTGGTCGGCGCGGCCCTGCTGGTCCTCTTCGCACGACGGCAGCGGCGTCGGACGTATCCGCTGGTGGATCTCCGGATGTTCGCGCGGCCCGCGTTCAGCACGTCCGTCGGGTGCATCGTGCTCGCCATGCTCGCCCTGGTCGGCCTCGAACTGATCGCCGCGCAGTACCTCCAGCTGGTCCTCGGGCTGTCCCCGCTGGAGACCGGGCTGCGGCTGCTGCCGCTGACCTTCGCCGCGATGGCGGCCGGGCTCGCGGGGGCGCGGATGCTGCGCCGGTTCGGGCCGCGGGCGATGGTGTGCTTCGGCTTCTGCCTGACGGCCGCCGCCGTGGTGCTGCTGACGTTCATGGGGCGGACCGACAACTGCGCGCTCATGGTCGCCGGATTCGTGCTGCTCGGCTTCGGGCTGGAGACCACGCTCTTCGGGGCGTACGAGTCGATGCTCTCCGAGGCGCCGCAGGAGCAGTCCGGGGGCGCGGCGGCCATCGGCGAGACGTCCTACCAGCTGGGCGCCGGCATCGGGATCGCGCTGCTCGGCAGCGTGATGAACGCGGCCTACGCCCCCGGCCTCACCCATGTCGAGGGCGTGCCGGCGTCCTCCTCCTCATCCGCCTCGCACTCGCTGGGCGAGGCCTACGAGATCGCCACGCAACTCGGCGGACGCGCGGGCCAGGCGCTGCGGTACGCGGCACGGGACTCCTTCGTGCACGGGCTGCATGTGACGCTCCTCGTCAGCGCCGGGCTGCTGCTGCTCGGGGCCGCGATGGCGCTGCGCCTGCCCCGCGTCATGCAGTGCGAGGCCCCGCCCGTGGAACTGCCCAAGCCGCGCGAGGCCGTGGAGCCCCGCGTCTCCGCCTGACCCGGCCCTCGTGAGGGGGCCCCGCGGTGCCGTGCGCACTGGACGTGCGGGGGGAGCGCGTCGTAGCGTCGGGCCGGTCGATGATGATGAGCGGTGCTAGTTTTCGTGCTGCCGGAGGGTGTTCCATGTCCGCGTCCGTGAAGTTGCCCCCGTTCGACCCCGCCGACCCCCTCGGCATCGACGACCTCCTCGAACCCGAGGACCTGGCGGTCCGGGCGACTGTGCGGCAGTGGGCGGCGGACCGGGTCCTGCCCCATGTCGCGGAGTGGTACGAGAAGGGCGAGCTGCCTCAGATCCGGGAGCTGGCGCGGGAGCTCGGCGCGATCGGCGCCCTCGGGATGTCCCTCACCGGCTACGGCTGCGCCGGCGCCTCCGCCGTGCAGTACGGGCTGGCGTGCCTGGAGCTGGAGGCCGCCGACTCCGGTATCCGCTCCCTCGTCTCCGTGCAGGGCTCCCTCGCCATGTACGCCATCCACCGCTTCGGCAGCGAGGAGCAGAAGCAGACCTGGCTGCCCCGGATGGCCTCCGGCGAGGTCATCGGGTGCTTCGGCCTGACCGAGCCCGACCACGGTTCCGACCCCGCCTCCCTGCGCACCTACGCCAAGAAGGACGGCTCCGACTGGGTGCTCGGCGGACGCAAGATGTGGATCACCAACGGGTCCGTCTCCGGGGTCGCCGTCGTGTGGGCGCAGACCGACGAGGGCATCCGCGGATTCGTCGTGCCCACCGACAGCGCCGGGTTCTCCGCGCCGGAGATCAAGCACAAGCTGTCGCTGCGGGCCTCCGTCACCAGCGAGCTGGTGCTGGACGACGTACGGCTGCCGGCCGACGCCGTGCTGCCGGAGGTGGTCGGGCTGAAGGGTCCGCTCAGCTGTCTCTCGCACGCCCGGTACGGGATCGTGTGGGGGGCCATGGGGGCGGCGCGGTCCTGCTTCGAGGCCGCCGTCGACTACGCGAAGACGCGGGAGCAGTTCGGCCGGCCGATCGGGGGCTTCCAGCTCACCCAGGCCAAGCTCGCCGACATGGCGCTCGAACTGCACAAGGGGATTCTGCTCGCCCACCATCTCGGGCGGCGGATGGACGCCGGCCGCCTGCGTCCCGAGCAGGTCAGCTTCGGCAAGCTCAACAACGTCCGCGAGGCCATCGACATCTGCCGTACGTCCCGGACGATCCTCGGTGCCAACGGGATCTCGCTCGAATACCCCGTGATGCGGCACGCGACCAACCTCGAATCGGTGCTCACCTACGAGGGCACCGTCGAGATGCACCAGCTCGTGCTGGGCAAGGCGCTCACCGGGCTGGACGCCTTCCGGTGAACACCACCAGCGGGCAGGGCCGGCGAGCGGCCCTGCCTCAGCTCTGGTTGTAGAAGCCGTCCGCGCGGTGCGCCGCCGGCTCGCCGCTGACGATCTCGGTGTCGGCGGGGGACAGCAGGAACACCCGGTTGGACACGCGGTCGATCGAACCGCGCAGACCGAAGATGAGCCCCGCCGCGAAGTCGACGACACGCTTGGCGTCGGCGGGCTCCATGGCCGTGAGGTTCATGATGACCGGGACGCCGTCCCGGAACAGCTCGCCGATCGCGCGGGCGTCCCGGAAGCTGTCCGGGGTGACCGTGCCGATACGGCGGCCCTTCTCCTCGGCGACGTCCGTGGCCACCTTGACCCGCGGATCGGTGACCCAGGCGTCCCCGGACTCGGTCCCTTCGGAGTAGTCGTCGTCGTAGTAACGCTCGTCATCGTTGTCGTCAACGAGGCCCAGCCAGGCACTCGCCTTGCGCACCGATCCCATGGACGCCTCCTCTCACAGCGGTCTTTCGTTCCATTCCGCATCCCTATCGTCATCCATGATGCGGACGTCGCGCCAAGTGGATAGACGCCGCGCGGGGGGTTTGTGACGGTACTGGTGCACAGCGAATCCGTCGAGAGTCCGTGTCCCCCAAGGGGCGTGCCACAAACGGCTGCTGACTATGAGTGAAATATGATTCTTCACGGCGTCCGGGTGATGAGGGGTGCGTCCGGGTGAACGACGCGCCCGGGGGAAAGGCACGGACGGCCGGTACGATGCGGCAGCTCGGCACAGCGGAACAACCTCGGGGGAGCGTCATGTTCGGAATGGTCAGGCCCTGCCGTCACCGGCTCGGGGAGCGGTTCACCAGTGAATGGATGGCGCATCTGTGCGGGCTGTGCCTCGCGCTGCGCGGGGACCACGGTCAGCTGGCCCGGGTGGTCACGAACTACGACGGGCTGCTGATATCCGTCCTGACGGAGGCTCAGTCCGACGGCTCCGGTGCGCTGCGGCGTACGGCGGGGCCGTGCCCGTTGCGCGGAATGCGCACCGCGTCCGTCGCTCAGGGCGAGGGCGCCCGGCTGGCCGCCGCCGTCTCGCTGGTGCTCGCCTCGGCGAAGGTGCGCGACCATGTGGCCGACGGGGACGGGCTGCTGGCCCGCAGGCCGGTGGCGCTCGCCGCGCGGCGGGTGGCCGCCGGCTGGGGCGCGGCGGGGCTGCGCTCCGGCTCTGCCGTCGGCTTCGACACGGCCGTCCTTGTCGACGCCGTCGACCGGCAGCTCGGCATCGAGACACTCGCCGGACCCGGCACACCGATCCTCACCGTCACCGAGCCGACGGAGACCGCGACCGCCGCCGCCTTCGCGCACACCGCGGTCCTCGCCGGGCGGCCGGGCAACGCCGGGCCGCTGGCCGAGGCCGGCCGGCTCTTCGGGCGGCTGGCACACCTCCTGGACGCGGTGGAGGACCTGGCCGCCGACGCCGAGGCCGGTGCGTGGAACCCGCTGACCGCGACCGGGACCTCGCTCGCGGAGGCGCGGCGGCTCGCCGACGACGCCGTGCACGGCGTACGGCTGGCGCTGCGTGAGGTGGAGTTCACCGAGCCCGGGCTCGCGCATCTGCTGCTCGTGCACGAACTGCGGCGCTCCGTGGACCGGGCGTTCGGTACGACGCCGGTCTGCTCCTCCCATCAGCCGGGTCAGCCGGGCCCCTACGGGCAGCCGCCGCAGCAGGGACCGCACGGCGCGCAGCAGAACCCGTACGCCGGTGGCGGGAATCCGTACGCCGGGGGCAACCCCTTCGCCGGTGGCGGGGGAGCGCCCGGCGGGGGTGGTGGCGGCTTCGGCGGCTTCGGCGGTGGCCCGGCACCACAGCCCCCGAAGGGGCGGCGCGGATTCTGGGCCGGCTGCGGGATGTTCTGGCTGCTGTGCTGCACCTGCAAGCTGTGCTGCGCGGAGGAGTACGAGGGCCCCTGGTCCCGGAAGAAGCGCGAAGGCTGCTGCCGCGACTGCGACTGCGACGGGTGCGACTGCTGCTGCCCGTGCGACGGCTGCTAGAACCGTTCGCCGCAACGCGGGCAGGGCGTCGTCCGGATGGCGGGAGGGCGGCGGCGCTATCCGGAGGGGCTAATTCCGGCCACCCGGCGAAGGGTGGAGGCGTACGCGGGAGCGCGGGTCAGGCGGGCCGATGCGCGTCGGGGCGCGTGGTGCGCGAAGGTCCGGGGCGCGTACGCCGTGTGCCGGATTCCGGCGACGGACGCCGGTCGAAGTCCCTGCTGTGACCATGGCCCGCGCCCCTCTTGTGCGGGCGGCGGGCACCTCTCCGCTCCCTTCCGGGCCGTCGGGGGCGCGCCGGGCGAGGGGGCGCGCAACCTGCCCTGACCGGCGCCGATGCGGACAGCCTCGGCCAACAGGCACACATAGTTCAAATGTTGACGGCCGAAAGGCACCCTTGTGCCGACCGGTCGTTCGGCCGAATACTCCCCTCAGCGCTTGTCAGGGGCACGGCATGTTCGGAATCCGGACGATCGGCCCCCTGCCTGCGCCTCACGGGCCCCGACCCCACGCGGGCCCCCCGACTTCCCTTGGAGGGAACGAAACGTGAGGATCAAGCGCACCACCCCCCGCAGCGGCATCACCAGACGGACCCGGCTGATCGCCGTGTCCTCCGGACTCGTCGCTGCGGCGGCCTTCGCGATCCCCAACGCGACCGCCGCGGAAACCCCCACCGCCTTCAGCGCCGCCCAGCTCAAGAGCGTCAGCGGCTCCGTGCTGAAGGCCGACGTCCCGGGCACCGCCTGGGCCGTCGACAGCAAGACCAACCGCGTCACGGTGACCGTCGACAGCACGGTCTCCCAGGCCGAGATAGCGAAGATCAAGGAGCAGGCCGGGTCCGACGCCGACGCGCTCACGATCAAGCGCACCTCCGGCAAGTTCCAGAAGTTCATCCAGGGCGGTGACGCCATCTACGCGAGCAGCTGGCGCTGCTCGCTCGGCTTCAACGTCCAGGACAGCAGCGGCAACCAGTACTTCCTGACCGCCGGCCACTGCACCGACGGCGCCGGGACCTGGTACTCCAACTCCGGGCGCACCACGGTCATCGGCTCGACCGCCGGTTCCAGCTTCCCGGGCAACGACTACGGCATCGTGCGCTACACCGGCTCCGTCAGCCGGCCCGGCACCGCCAACGGCGTGGACATCACCCGCGCCGCCACGCCGAGCGTGGGCACGACGGTCATCCGGGACGGCTCGACCACCGGTACGCACAGCGGCCAGGTCACCGCCCTCAACGCGACCGTCAACTACGGTGGCGGCGACGTCGTCTCCGGCCTGATCCAGACCACGGTCTGCGCCGAGCCCGGCGACTCCGGCGGTTCGCTCTACGGCAGCAACGGCACGGCCTACGGTCTGACCTCCGGTGGCAGCGGCAACTGCACCTCCGGCGGCACGACCTTCTTCCAGCCGGTCACCGAGGCCCTGTCCGCCTACGGCGTCAGCGTCTACTGACCGTCGTGCCGGCACGGCACACGTGAGGTCCGCACGGCATCGGGCCGAGCCCCCGCACGCGATCGCGTGCGGGGGCTCGTCGTTGTGCGTCCGGGCTTTTCCGGGGTCGTCGATGTCCGGCATGCCAGGGGTGATTTCAAGACAGGAGTAGACCTCACCCGCTGCTGATGCCCCGTTCGCTCGCGGTGTTTGCTGAGCGAAGGCGGCAGGTGTGACTGTGCATGGTCAAGAGTGGGGGGTGTGTGCGTGTGTTCTGTGCGCGTCCTGAAGTCGACCTTGTGTGCTTCTGTCGAACATAGGAATAGTGAGGCGTGTTCAACCGGCGCGGGTGCGGCTTTTGTTGTGAGTCGTCCCCGTCGCCGTACGCCTTCCGGTCCGACGAGGTCCCCACAACCTCCCGGACCGACCCCCCACAGGAGGACGTGAGTTGAAGCACCGACGCATACCCAGGCGCCGGGTCGCCGTGGCAGGTGCGGGCATCGCCGCACTGGTCGCCGCGGGAGTGGCCTTGCAGTCTGCGAACGCGAGTGAGACGCCGGAGGCGTCCGCGCCGAAGACCCTGTCGGCCGGCGCGGCCGGAAAGCTCGCCTCGACCCTCGTGAAGGACCTCGGCACCGACACCGCGGGCACCTACTACGACGCCGAGGCCAGGAGCCTCGTGGTGAACGTCCTCGACGAGGACGCCGCCGACGCCGTGGAGGCCGCCGGCGCCGAGGCGCGGGTCGTCCGGAACTCGCTCGCCGAGCTCAGAAGCGCCCGCACCACACTGCAGAAGGACGCCACCATCCCGGGCACCGCCTGGGTGACGGACCCGACCGCCAACAAGGTCGTGGTCACCGCCGACCGCACGGTCTCCAAGGCCGAGTGGGCCAAGCTCACCGAAGTGGCCGACGGGCTGGGCGCCACGGTCGAACTGAAGCGGTCGAAGGGGGAGTTCAAGCCCTTCATCGCGGGCGGTGACGCGATCACCGGCGGCGGCGGGCGGTGCTCGCTCGGCTTCAACGTCGTCAAGGGCGGCGAGCCGTTCTTCCTGACGGCCGGGCACTGCACCGAGTCCATCTCGACCTGGTCCGACTCCAGCGGCCGGCAGATCGGCACCAACGCGGACTCGAGCTTCCCGGACGACGACTACGGCCTGGTCGAGTACACCGCCGGCGTCGACCACCCGAGCGAGGTCAACCTCTACAACGGTTCCTCGCAGGCCATCAGCGGTGCCGCCGAGGCCACCGTGGGCATGGCGGTCACCCGGAGCGGTTCGACCACCCAGGTGCACGAGGGCAAGGTGACCGGCCTGGACGCCACCGTGAACTACGGCAACGGCGACATCGTCAACGGGCTGATCCAGACCGACGTCTGCGCCGAGCCCGGCGACAGCGGCGGCTCACTGTTCTCCGGCGACAAGGCGGTCGGCCTCACCTCCGGTGGCAGCGGTGACTGCGCCTCCGGCGGCGAGACCTTCTTCCAGCCGGTGACCGAGGCGCTGTCCGCCACGGGTACCGAGATCGGCTGACGCCTCTTCAGGAGAGCCCCGCCCCCGCTGTCGGGGGGCGGGGCTCTTCGCCGTCCCCTCGCGGGGCGGCCGCGGTCCCGGTCCGGTCCTGGCCCCTGCCCCTGCCCCTGCCCCTGCCCCGCAGTGTCGCCGTCAGGAGCGCGACGGCCACGCCGCCGGCCGCCCACGCCGACAGCACCAGCAGGGAGCCCGTGGAGTCGTTGCCCCTGAAGTAGGCGATCGAGCGGGCCGCCCAGGTGCCCGCGCCCGGGGGCAGGGCGGGGCCGATGTCCTTCCAGAACGGGGGGAGCAGCGGGGGCGGCAGGGCGCCGCCCGCGCTCGGGTTGCCGAGGATCACCATGATCAGGATGGCCAGGCCGATGCCGGCCAGGCCGATGAGGGACTGGAAGGCGAGGGTGGCCGCGCCGACCGCGAAGACGGTCAGGGTGCCCAGGCCCCACAGGGCGGGGATGCTGCCCGGGAGCGCCCCGAGGACCGGCCCGACGATCAGGGTGCCGCCGAGCCCCGCGACGACGGCGACGACGGCCATCGCGAAGAGGCGGATCAGGGTGCGCCGCGGGGTGGGGCGGCGGGCGCCGGAGCTGATCGTCATGATCGACGCGCACAGGTAGCCGCCCACGCACCAGCCCACGGTCAGATAGAAGGGCGTGAGCCCGTTGGCGTCCTGCGGGTCGGCCGGGACCACGTCGACGGTGCGCAGGGTGCGGTCCTGTGGTCGCTCCAGATCGGTGAAGAGGGTCTCCAGCGCGAGGGCCAGGACCCTTCCGCCGCCGCTGGCGACCAGGAGGGTGTCCCGGGCGCCGGCCGGGTCGATCACCAGGGCGCCGTAGATGTCGCGGTTCAGGATCCGGGCGCGGGCGGTCTTCGCGTCGGGGAGTGCGCGGGGGTCCAGGGGACTGCCGGGCAGCCCGGCCAGCCGGTCCACCGTATGCCCGGCGACCGCCGGGGGTGCCACGACGCCGACGGGGACGTCCCTGGGCTTCGGGTCGTGGAGGGCACCCACGTAGGAGGTGATGAAGAGCAGGCTGAGGGCGAGTACGCCGGCCACGAGCAGGGTGGCCCGGGGGGTGACGGCCTCCTTCACCTCGGCGAGGAAGGGGCTGGGCTGCGTCATGCCTCCACGCTCCGTGGGCGGCGGTCTTCGCGCAGGTGGGGGAGGACCGAATGAGTGTCGTACGGGTGTTCGATAAAGGGCGCGGAGATGGTCTATGGTGAGGGAGTAGGGAACTGATGTTCGAGGGTCGATCGCGGGCCCGCCAGGGAGGTGCGTGTGTCGGGCTTCACGCATCTGCACACCGTCTCCGGCTTCTCCCTGCGGCACGGCGCCTCCCATCCGGAGCGGCTGGCCGAGCGGGCCGCCGAGCGGGGCATGGACGCCCTGGCCCTCACCGACCGCGACTCGCTCTCCGGCGCCGTCCGCTTCACCAAGGCCTGCGCCGCGGCCGGGGTGCGCCCGCTGTACGGCGTGGAGCTGGCGGTGGAGGAGTCCGCGCCGCGCGGGGAGGCGGCGGGGCGCCGGCGGACCCCGGTGCGCGGCGGCGCGTTCGTCGAGGAGCCCGCGCAGCGGGTGACCTTCCTCGCCCGGGACGGGGCCCACGGCTGGGCCGACCTGTGCCGGCTCGTCTCCGCCGCCCACCGCGGCGACGGCCCGCCCCTGCTGCCCCGGGCGGACAACCGGGGGGACGGGCTGACCGTCCTGCTCGGACCCGCGTCCGACGTGGGCCGCGCGCTCGCCGCCGGCCGTCCCGACCGGGCGGCCCGGCTGCTCGAGCCCTGGCGGGAGCTCTACGGCGACGCCCTGCGGCTGGAGGCCGTGTGGCACGGGCGCCAGGGCACCGGGCCGGGGTCGCTGCGGCTCGCCGCCCGGACCGTGGGCTTCGCCGCCGAGCAGCGGGTCCGGCCCGTGCTGAGCAACGCCGTGCGGTACGCGGACCCCGGCCTCGGACCGGTCGCCGACGTGCTGGACGCCGCGCGCCGGCTCGTGCCGGTCGACGCCCTCGGGGAACGGGACTCGGGGGAAGCCTGGCTCAAGGGCGCCGAGGAGATGGAGCGGGTCGCCGAGGGGGTCGTGGAGGCGGCGGGCTTCCGGCGCGACGCCGCGCGCCGGCTGCTGGAGCAGACCGGGGCGACCGCCGCCGAGTGCCGCGTCGACCCCGAGGACGATCTCGGCATCGGCACCGTCCACTTCCCCGAGCCGTATCTCGTCGGCGCCGGCCGGCGCACCGCCCAGCGGGCGCTCGCCTCCCGGGCGGTGGCCGGAATGGTGCGGCGCGGCTACGACGGGCGGCGGGCGTACTGGGAGCGGATGCACCACGAGCTGGACATCATCGCCCACCACGGGTTCGCCTCCTACTTCCTCACGGTGGCCCAGGTCGTCGACGACGTACGGGCCATGGGGATCCGGGTGGCCGCCCGGGGGTCCGGCGCGGGCTCGCTCGTCAACCACCTGCTGGGCATCGCGCACGCCGACCCCGTCGAGCACGGGCTGCTGATGGAGCGCTTCCTGTCCAAGCGGCGGCTGGTGCTGCCGGACATCGACATCGACGTGGAGTCCGCACGGCGGCTGGAGGTGTACCGCGCGATCATCGACCGGTTCGGGAGCGAGCGGGTGGCGACCGTCTCGATGCCGGAGACCTACCGGGTGCGGCACGCGATCCGGGACGTGGGCGCGGCCCTGTCCATGGACCCGGCCGACATCGACCGCATCGCCAAGTCCTTCCCGCACATCCGGGCCCGGGACGCCCGCGCGGCCCTGGACGAACTGCCCGAGCTGCGCCGGCTGGCCGGGGAGCGGGAGCGGTACGGCAGGCTGTGGGAGCTGGTGGAGGCACTGGACGCCCTGCCGCGCGGCATCGCCATGCACCCGTGCGGGGTGCTCCTGTCCGACGCCTCCCTGCACTCCCGGACGCCCGTCGTGCCGACCAGCGGTGAGAGCCTGCCCATGTCGCAGTTCGACAAGGAGGACGTGGAGGACCTCGGGCTGCTCAAGCTCGACGTGCTCGGGGTGCGGATGCAGTCGGCGATGGCGCACGCGGTCGCCGAGGTGGAGCGGGCCACGGGCGAGCGGATCGACCTGGACGGGGTGCCGGACGGCGACCCGGCGACCTACGGGCTGATCCGGTCCGCCGAGACGCTCGGCTGCTTCCAGATCGAGTCGCCGGGTCAGCGGGACCTCGTCGGACGGCTCCAGCCGGCCACCTTCCACGACCTGGTCGTGGACATCTCGCTCTTCCGGCCCGGACCGGTCGCCGCCGACATGGTGCGGCCGTTCATCGAGGCCCGGCACGGGCGGGCGCCGGTGCGCTACCCGCACCCGGACCTGGCGGAACCGCTGCGCGACACGTACGGGGTCGTCGTCTTCCACGAGCAGATCATCGACATCGTGCACCTCATGACCGGCTGCGGACGGGACGAGGCCGACCGGGTGCGGCGCGGGCTCTCCGACCCGGAGTCGCAGGGGCGGATCCGGGTGTGGTTCGCCCAGCACGCGGCCGCGAAGGGGTACGACGCGGAGACCATCGGGCGCACCTGGGAGATCGTCGAGGCGTTCGGATCGTACGGCTTCTGCAAGGCGCACGCGGTCGCCTTCGCCGTGCCGACCTACCAGTCGGCCTGGCTGAAGGCCCACCACCCGGCCGCCTTCTACGCCGGGCTGCTCACCCACGATCCCGGGATGTACCCGAAGCGGCTGCTACTGGCGGACGCGCGGCGGCGCGGGGTGCCGATCCTGCCGCTGGACGTGAACGTCTCGGGCGTCACCCATCGGACCGAACTGGTGTCTGATTCGGGGGAGTCCGGCGGCACCTGGGGGCTGCGGCTCGCCCTCTCCGACGTGCACGGCATCAGCGAGGCCGAGGCGGCCCGGATCGCGGCCGGGCAGCCGTACGCCTCCCTGCTCGACTTCTGGGAGCGGGCCCGCCCCAGCCGCCCGCTCGCCCAGCGGCTCGCCCAGGTCGGCGCGCTGGACGCGTTCGGCGCCAACCGGCGGGACCTGCAACTGCACCTGACCGAACTGCACCGGGGCGCCCGGGGCGGCGGCGGGGACCAGCTCCCGCTGGCCGGCGGCCGGCGGACGGCCCCGGCCGGACTGCCCGACCTGACCTCGGAGGAGCGCCTCAGCGCCGAGCTGGGAGTGCTGTCGATGGACGCCTCGCGCAATCTGATGGACGACCACCGGGAGTTCCTCCAGGAGCTGGGCGTGGTCGGCGCGCGCCGGCTGCGGGAGGCGCGGCACGGGGAGACCGTGCTGGTCGCGGGCGCCAAGGCGGCCACCCAGACCCCGCCGATCCGGTCCGGCAAGCGGGTCATCTTCAGCACGCTCGACGACGGGACGGGCCTGGTCGACCTCGCCTTCTTCGACGACTCGCACGACGCCTGCGCCCACACCGTCTTCCACTCCTGGCTGCTGCTGGTGCGGGGCGTCGTGCAGCGGCGCGGGCCGCGCAGCCTCAGCGTCGTGGGCTCCGCCGCCTGGAACCTCGCGGACCTGCTGGAGGTGCGCCGGCGCGAGGGGCTGGAGGGCGTCGCCGCCCGGCTGGCCGGTGACGGCGGCCCCGGGAGCGGCCCCGGCGCCGACGGCGAGGGGGCGGCGCGCCGCCGGCTGGCCGGATCGGAGGGGGCGCCCGCGCCGGCCGGCTCCGCGGCCCAGGACCGCATGGAGCGGCAGCGGACGATCCGCATGTCCACGGGGTACGAGATGCACCCCTGGGCCGATCTGCGTCCCGCGGGCGAAGGGCCCGCGGGGGGACGGAAGTTGTGGCACCAGAGTCCGGGGAGTGCGGGATGACCATCTCGGCGTACGTTTCCAGCTGCCGACCGGGGACGAGACGGCCCTGCCCGGGCTGCTCGGACTGCTGGAGGACTTCACGCCCGTCGTCCAGGCGCTGCCCCCGGACATGGCGCTGGCCGATCTGCGCGGCGCCGAGCGGTACTTCGGGCGGGACGCCGTCGAACTGGCGGCGATGATCCGGGTGCGGGCCCTCGCCCACCTCGGGGTCGACTGCGCGATCGGCGCGGGTCCCGGACCGATGCCGGCCCGCGTGGCCCTGCGGGACGCCCGGCCCGGCGTGACCGGCGTGGCACCCGGCGAACCGGACGCCCTCGCGGAGTTCCTGGCCGAGCGGCCCGTCGCGACGCTGCCCGGCGTCGGCCCGGCCACCGTCCGCACCCTGGGCGCGTACGGCCTCGACACCCTCGGCCAGGTCGCCGCCGCGCCCTTGTCCACCCTTCAGCGGCTGATCGGCGCCCGGGCCGGCCGGGAACTGCGCGAGAGGGCGAGCGGCATCGACCGCGGCCGGGTCGTCCCGAACGCCGAGTCCCGCTCGCCGGCCACCGAACGCCCCTTCACCCGCGACGAACCGAACCCCGGACGGCACCGGCGCGCACTGCTCTCCGCCGCCGAGGAACTGGGCGCCCGGCTGCGCGCCCTGGACAAGGTCTGCCGCACCCTGACCCTCACCGTGCGCTCCGCCGACTCCCTTTCCACCACGCGCAGCCGCACCCTGGCCGAACCCGCGGCCCACTCGGTGGCGCTCACCAGGACCGCCTACCACCTGTACGACGCCCTGGGCCTCGAGCGCGCCCGCGTCCGGGCGGTCGCGCTGCGCGCCGAGGGTCTCGACCCGGCCGAACGGGCCTCGTACCAGCTCACCTTCGACCCGGTGGACGAGAAGGTGCGCCGCGTCGAGGAGGTCGCGGACCGTGTGCGGGCGAAGTTCGGGGCGCGCGCGGTGCTGCCGGGGGCGCCGGCCGCGTGACCCTCAGCGGGTCCACGGGGGCACGATGCGCGTCCCGTCCGCGAGTTCCGCCTCCAGGCCGACGAGCGTGGTCACCCAGGTGATCGCGGGACGCGCGCCCGGGTTCTCGACGGTGAGAGTGGCACCGGCGGTGACGATGAGCGTGTCGCCCGCGGTGACGCGGGTCGTCTCCCCGTCGAGGGTGACGCGTAGTTCGCCGTCGAGGACGTGCAGGATCTCCTCCTTGCTGACGGTGTGCGCGGGCGCGCGGGTACCGGCCGGCACCTCACCGCGCCAGGCGCACAGGTCCCGGCTGCCGGTGCGCGGGGTGGCGTACGAGACGAAACGGGCGCCGTGCATCTCGTGCACCACGGCGTCGGACGGACGGACGACGGGCATGACGGACTCCTTCACAATGGTCAAGCTACTTGACTATATGGTCAAGCAGCTTGACCGACAGGTCAAGGGTGTTTCAATGCCTGCGTGCAGAACTCCGACGCCATGGCCCTGTCCGCCGCCCTGCTCGCCGCCGCCGGTGACCTCACCCGGCGCATTCACGACGGCGTGGTCGCCCGGGGTTTCGAGGGGCTGCGGCCCGCGCACGGGTTCGCGTTCGCCCGGCTCGCCCCGGACGGCGCCACGGTCACCGAGCTCGCCACCCATCTCGGCGTCACCAAGCAGGCCGCGAGCCAGCTCGTCGACGAGATCGTGCGCAAGGGCTACGCCGAGCGCCGTCCGCACCCCGGTGACGCGCGCGCCCGGCTGGTCGTGCTCACCGAGCGGGGGTGGGCCTGCACCCGCGCCGCCGAGGCGGCGGCGGCGGAGGTCGTGGGGACCTGGGCCGAGGAGCTGGGCGAAGGCGACCTGCGGGCCCTGCTGCACGGGCTGACGCGGATCGCCTCGCACGGCCCGGTTCGCCCCAGTTGGTGACGGCCTGTCAGGGCCATTATCAGAACCCCCGGTTACCACTGGAAGTTTTTTACCGACACGTAACTTCCCACCACCGCTACTCGCCCGTAACTTGACGAGTGAACAGCATCCTTCGTGATCCGGATCACAGGGCGTAAGGCCGTCGTACCTCCCCCCTGAGCCGCGAGGAGATCACCCGATGCTGCCCTGGAAACGAGTGCTCAGACCCCTGGCCGCGCTGCTGCTGACCGCCGCGGTCGCCGTCGTCCCCGCCACCGCCGCCCAGGCCGCCCCGACGGCGCCAGCACCCAGCAGCGGCTGGAACGACTACTCCTGCAAGCCCTCCGCCGCCCACCCCCACCCCGTCGTCCTGGTGCACGGCACCTTCGCCAACTCCGTCGACAACTGGCTGGTCCTCGCCCCCTACCTGACCGACCGGGGCTACTGCGTCTTCTCCCTCGACTACGGCCAGCTGTCCGGCGTGCCGCTCTTCCACGCCCTCGGCCCCATCGACAAGTCCGCCGAACAGCTGTCGGCCTTCGTCGACAAGGTGCTCGCGGCCACCGGCGCCGCCGAGGCCGACCTCGTCGGCCACTCCCAGGGCGGCATGATGCCCCGCTACTACCTCAAGTTCCTCGGTGGCGCACCCAAGGTGAACGCCCTCGTCGGCATCGCGCCCAACAACCACGGCACCACCCTGTCCGGGCTCGCCAACCTGCTGCCGTACTTCCCCGGCGCCGGCGACCTGCTGAACGCCGCCACCCCCGCCCTCGCCCAGCAGGTCGCCGGGTCCGACTTCATGAACCGGCTCAACGCGGGCGGCGACACCGTCCCCGGGGTGCGCTACACCGTCATCGCCACCAAGTACGACGAGGTGGTCACCCCGTACCGGACCCAGTTCCTGTCCGGCTCCTCCGTGAAGAACGTCCTCATCCAGGACAAGTGCGCGATCGACCTGTCCGAACACGTCCTCGTGGGCCTGACCGACCGCATCGCCTTCCACGAGGTGGCCAACGCCCTCGACCCGGCCCACGCCACCCCCACCACCTGCGCGTCCGCGATCAGTTAGCGGCTGACCGCGGACACACCGCCGGGGCCTGACCGGCCTGAGCCGCCGTTCAGGCCCCGGAACCCGAGGGATCAGCCGCCGTGCCGGGCGCCGCCCGCCGCCCGCCGGCGCACCGACGCGAACAGGACCGCCGAACCCAGCGCGAGCGTGGCGGCCCCGCCCACCGCCAGATACCCGGTGGAGGCGTCCCCTCCCGTCTCCGCCAGGTTCTCCCCGGCGCTCGCGGCCTTCGGCCGGTTCGCCGCGACGGACGGCGTGTCCTCGGCCGCGGCCGGCTCCGCCGACGTGCGGGCGTCCTGGTCCCCGTGCCCGCCGTGCTCGACCGTCGACTTCTCCGTACCGGCCTCGATCTGCTCCTCGGAGGGCGCGGACGCGCTCGGCGCCGCCGACGCCTCGGGAGCCGCGGGGGAACCGCCGCCCGCGGTGCCCCCGCCGCTGCCGCCGAAGGTGACGTCCGAGCAGGAGTAGAACGCCTCCGGGCTGTCCGAGCGCTGCCAGACCGCGTACAGCACCTGCTTGCCCGACCGCTCGGGCAGCGTGCCGGAGAACGTGTAGAAGCCGCCCTCGGCCACCGGGTCGGTGGCGCTCGCCACCGGGTTCGCCAGATCCAGGTCACCCCAGGCCAGCGGCTTCGACGGGTCGTAGCCGGGCTTGGTGACGTACACCTTGAACGTGCCCTTGTGGGGGGCCGTGACCCGGTACTTGAAGGTGTACGACCCGCTGCTCACGCTCGTCGCCGGCCAGTCCGCGCGGGCCAGGTCGAGCCCCTTGAACTCCTCGTTGTTCGCGCTGCACAGCTTCCCGTCCGGGATCAGCTCCTGGTGCCGGCCGCCCGCGTCGCCGATGCGGATGCCGTTCCAGTCGTACAGGGCCTGAGTGCCGCCGGCCGCGACGGCCGCCCCGCACGCCGCGGACTTCGGGCTCTCCGGGCCCTCCGCGTAGCACTGCGAGACCCGGCTGACCGGGTCGCCCATCGACCCGTGCGCCGAGGCGGGCGCGGCGGCGAGTGCGGTCAGGGCGAGCGGCGTCAGACCGAGCGCGGCGACGGCGGCGGCCTTGCGGCGTGCGGGCATGGCGGATCTCCTCAGGGGCCTGGTGCAGGGGGTGATCCCGTGGGGGCGATCAGAAGTTAGCCCGAACGGACGACGAAATCGCCTGCCGGAGAGGGGTGATGGCGATCTTTAGGGTCGCCTTAAGGAACCGCTCAGCCTGGGATCAGGTAGATACCGTCGTCCCATGACGAGCGAGCAGATCCGGCCGGCCACGGCCGCCGACGTGCCGGCCGTGAAGGCGGTGACCGACGCGGCGTTCACGCCGTACATCGAGCGCATCGGGGTCGTCCCCGTGCCCATGGAGGCCGACCACGCGGCGAACGTGGCGGCGGGGAAGGTGTATGTGACGGGCCGGCCCGTCACCGGGCTGGTCGTCGTCGAGGCGTACCCCGACCACCTGTACCTCGACACCGTCGCCGTGCACCCCGATGCCCAGGGGCAGGGCGTCGGGGGACGGCTGCTGCGGTTCGTGGAGACGCACGCGCGTGCGCTCGGCCTGCCAGAGGTCAGGCTCTTCACCAACGCCCTGATGTGGGAGAACCAGATGATCTACCCGAGGTACGGCTACGAACTCGTCGAGCGGCGCGTGAGCGGTCCCTACGACCGTCTGCACTACCGCAAGCGGCTCGGCTGATCCGGTTCGGTCCGGTCCGGCGGACGGCGTGGCGTCTCAGCCTTCCGGCCACCAGGTGCGGGCGATGTCCTTGCGGATCTCGGGCCGTCCCGACGGAGACTGGTCCGCCTCCTCGCGGACCTTGCGGGCGTCCGGCTTCTTCAGGGGCTTCTGCACGGTCGTCCGGTGCATGGCTGCCTCCTTCAGTGCAGTGCCTACCGTGTTCCGCGTCGGCGCGGAGGTAGACGGGTCCGGGGAGAGTTCCTCATCGCCGCAGGTCCTGTCAGTGGCGGGCGTCACGAATCCCGCTGTCAGTGGCGGGTGTCACGCTGGGTCCATGACCAACGGTGAACAGTCACTCAGCAGCGCGTACACGGACTGGGACGCCGCCGCGCCCGCCTTCGACGACGAGCCCGACCACGGCCTGCGCGACCCCGAGGTGCGGCAGGCGTGGGCGGACCGGCTGCGCTCCTGGCTGCCCGACCGTCCCGGCGACGTCCTCGACGTCGGCTGCGGCACCGGCAGCCTCTCGCTGCTCGCGGCCGAGCAAGGACACCGGGTGACGGGCGTGGACCTGTCCCCGGCGATGGTGGAGCGCGCCCGCGCCAAGCTCGCCGGACGTGACGCCGTGTTCCTCGTCGGTGACGCGACGGCGCCACCGGTCGGCGAGGACCGCTTCGACGCCGTGCTCGTCCGGCACGTCCTGTGGACGCTGGCGGACCCCGCGCGCGTGCTGCGGCGCTGGGCGGGCCTGCTGCGGCCCGGAGGGCGGCTGGTGCTGGTGGAAGGGGTGTGGGGCACGGTCAGCCCGGTCGGCATACCGGCGGACCGGCTCACCGGCCTGCTCGCCCCCCTCGCCGGGGACGCCCGCGTGGAGCATCTGTCGGACGACGCCCGGCTGTGGGGGAGGACCGTGACCGACGAGCGGTACGCGGTCGTCGCCGTGCCGTAGCACACAGGTTGGGGCTGTCCGTGGCGTCTTGGAGGGCTGGGCAGCGCTGATCCGGCCTGACCGACAGGACACCCCCTAGCCGAGCAGAGACTCCAGGCCGCCCTCGCCCCTCGCGCACGCCTCCAGCGCGTCCAGGGCGGCGACCGCCGCGGCGGCGGCCTCGGGGTCCGCCTCGGTCAGACCGCTCTCGGCGAACTCGTCCTCGTCGAGCCGGCGCACCTGCGCGCCGTCGGCCGAGCACCACAGGTCCAGGTCGAGGTCCTCCACCACCAGCTCGCCGCCGGACCGCGTGGCCGGACGGGTGACGTCGCAGTACCAGCCCTTGCGGGCGCCCGACGCGGCGCGGACCTCCTTCACCGCGTACCAGCGGTCGCGCCAGTAGTACTCGGTGAAGACGTCGCCCGGCTCGAAGCGCACGAAGCCGAAGTCGCGGACCCCGGAGCCCGCCCACGGGGCGCGGACGGCGATGCGGACGCCGTCGTCGTCCAGCAGCTCCGCCGCGTAACGGATCTTCGTACGCCCGCCCTTGACGAGCACCACGTCCAGCCGGCCGGGCCGGTCAGCCGAGTTCGCGGACATGCCGCACCTCCGTCGCGCAGATCTCGTACCCGAACCAGCGGTTGACCGCCAGCATGGGTGCGTTCTCGCTGTCGTTGCCGGTCAGCGCCTCCTCGTACCCCGCGGCGCGGGCGCGGTGCAGGGAGTGGTTCTTGGCGAGTTTGGCCAGGCCCCGCCCGCGGAAGGCGCGCGCGGTCCCGGTCATGGCCGTCGCGTAGCGGCCGGCGCGGTCCGCGTGGGCGGCGCTGAAGGCGACGGGGCGGCCGTCGACCACCGCGACCGAGGTGAGGTCGAGGTCGAGGAGGGGGTGCCGCCAGGTCTCGCGCAGCCAGACCTCGTAGTCGGTGAACTCGGCCTGCACATCGCCCGGTTCGTCCGACGTCACCTCGGTGTCCAGGAGGAACAGCGGGCGGGGGTCGTCCGCGAAGTCGGCGGCCGTGCGCAGTTCCACGCCGGGCGGCGGGTCCTGGAGCGGGGGCAGTGCCGCACCGGCCAGGTCCAGACGCAGGAAGTGCGAGGAACGGCTGGGCCGGTAGCCGCGGCGTTCGGCGAACGCGCGGTGCCCCGGCGCGTCCAGGACCCACGAGAACAGCCTGGTCGCGCCCCGCGCCGCCAGATGCTCCTCGGCGGCCCGCACCAGCAGCCTGCCCGCGCCGCGCCCCGTGCGGTCCGGCCGCACATAGACGTTGAGGTAGCCCTGGCCCGGCTCCGGGCTGTCGTGCGCCAGTCCGAGCTGGGCCGTGCCGATCGTCTCGCCGTCCTCCTCCGCCACCAGGGAGCGGTAGTGCGCGCCGGGGTGTGTATGCGCCTGGCGGTGGCGCACCGCGTCCTCGTTCCACAGGATGTACGGAAGACCGAGGTGGCGGCTGTGGACGAACCGCTCGACGTCGTCGGGGTCTTCGATGCGGAGGTCGCGCACGATCACGGTCATGGCGCGCACGCTAATCGGGGAGCTGCCGGTGGTGCCTCTCATTTTCCGGCGGGTACGGGACAATCGGCCTGTGACCTTGAAGATCCACATCGACGACAGTGCCGTCGCGCCGTACGAACAGGTGCGGACGCAGATCTCCGAGCAGGCACGGTCGGGGGTGCTGCCGGTGGGCTACCGGCTGCCGACCGTGCGCGGGCTCGCCCAGTCGCTGGGGCTGGCCGCCAACACCGTCGCCAAGGCGTACCGGGCGCTGGAGAACGACGGGGTGATCGAGACCCGGGGACGCAACGGCACGTTCGTGGCCGCCGCCGGATCGGCCGCGGAACGGGAGGCGGCATCGGCCGCCCAGGTCTACGCCGAGCGGGTCCGCCGGCTCGGCCTGGACGAGGACGCGGCGCTGGAGGCCGTACGGGACGCGCTGCGGGCGGCCTACGAGGACTGAGCCGCGTCCCGCGCCGGGCCCAGCAGGCGCTCCGGCGTGCGGGTCGGCTCCCGGCCCGCCCTGCGCGCCGCCCGCGCGAACGTCATGGCGTCCTCGACCGCCGCGCCCGTCGGGTCGTTGTTGAAGTACGCGTACACGTCCTCGCCGGCGGACCAGGTGCCGGCGATGCGCCGCACCCAGGTGTCCAGCGCCTGCCGGCCGTAGTGCGGCCAGCGCCGGGCGCGGCCCACGTGGAAGCGGACGTACCCCCAACCCGCGGTGCGCCACAGCGGGGTCACCGGGCGCGACTGCACGTCGGCCCAGCACAGGGCGGCACCCCGGGCCTCCAGGACGTCCCGCGTGCCGGACGTCCACCAGCTGTCGTGCCGGGGCTCGACGGCGACCCGGACGCCGGACGGGAAGCACGCCAGGCAGGCGTCCAGCAGCCCGGCGTCCGCGCGCAGGGTCGGCGGCAATTGCAGGAGGACCGGGCCCAGCCGGTCGCCGAGGCCCTCGGCGTGGGTCATCAGCCGGCGCACCGGCTCCTCGGGATCCTTCAGCCGCTTGATGTGGGTCAGATAGCGGCTCGCCTTCACCGCGAACACGAAGTCGTCCGGCACCCGCTCGCGCCACGCCTCGAAGTTCTCGCGCGACGGCAGCCGGTAGAAGGCGTTGTTGAGCTCGACCGTGGCGAACCGGGCCGTGTACTCCTCCAGCCACCGCCGCATGGGCACGTCCGCCGGGTACAGGACGTTCCGCCAGTCCCGGTACTGCCACCCCGAGGTGCCGACGAACAGGGTCATGTATCCATCAAAGCATCCGGGGTGGCCGGGGGCGGGAACGCCGTCACAGGTACAGGCCCGCGTCGGCGCCGTCCCGCGGGTCCGGGAGCGACGTCGGCGAGGTGCCCCGCTTCAGCGCGTACAGCTCCGCCAGGGTGGCGCCCTCACGGCCCACGCCCTCGTCCGTGCCGAGCCAGCCGATCGCCTCCGGGCGGGTCAGCGGCCCCACCTCGATCCGGGCCAGACAGCGGCCCGGGCGGACCACGGCGGGGTGCAGCCGCTCCAGGTCCTCGTTGGTGGTGACGCCGACCAGGACGTTGCGGCCCTGGCCCAGCAGGCCGTCCGTGAGGTTCAGCAGCCGCGACAGGGCCTGGCCCGCGGTGTGCTTCGCCTCGCCCCGGATCAGTTCGTCGCAGTCCTCCAGGAGCAGCAGCCGCCAGCGGCCCTTGCCCGTGGAGTCGTCCTCGCCGATCGCGATGTCCATCAGGTACCCGACGTCGCCGAACAGGCGCTCGGGGTCCAGTACGCAGTCCACCTGGCACCAGTCGCGCCACGAGCGGGCCAGGGTCCGCAGCGCCGACGTCTTGCCGGTGCCGGGCGGGCCGTGCAGCAGCAGGAGACGGCCCGCGATGTCCTCCGGCGTCGTCTTCATCAGCCGGTCCATCGCGTCCGCCACCGGTGCCGTGTAGTTGGGCCGCACCTCCTCCCAGGTGCCGGCGGAGATCTGCCGGGTCGTGCGGTGCGGGCCGCGCCGCGGGGAGACGTACCAGAAGCCCATGGTCACGTTCTCCGGCTGCGGTTCCGGTTCGTCCGCCGCGCCGTCCGTCGCCTCGCTCAGGACGCGCGCCGCCAGTTCCTCGCTGGTGGCGGTCACGGTGACGTCGGCGCCGCGGTTCCAGCGGGAGACGAGCAGCGTCCAGCCGTCGCCCTCCGCCAGCGTCGCGCTGCGGTCGTCGTCGCGGGCCGCGCGCAGCACCCGCGCGCCCGCCGGCAGCAGGGTCGCCCCGGACCGGACGCGGTCGATGTTCGCCGCGTGCGCGTACGGCTGCTCGCCCGTCGCGAAGCGGCCGAGGAACAGCGCGTCGACGACGTCGGACGGCGAGTCGCTGTCGTCGACGTTGAGCCTGATCGGCAGAGCGTCGTGTGGGTTCGCAGACATGCGGCCATGATCCGTCACAGCGGGTCGCCGTGCACGCGGTTTCCCCGTCGCGTCCCCGTCCCGTGCCGTGGGGGCACCGTGTGCCGCGGAAACCTGCCCAGGGGGCCGACGCCCCCGTTACCGTTGTCCTTGATGGGACGTCATGGGTGGAATTCGGGGGCACGGCGGTGGCGGTTCACCGCGCTGCTCGGGGTGGGCGCGGCGGCTCTGGCCCTGATCGTGACCCTCCTGAGCACACTTCCCGGCAACGGCGTGGACGCCGACGGCACCACACGCGACGGCGACAAGGTGCACGGCACCCCGACGGCCGCGCCGCACGCGCGCGACCCCGAGGTCGGCTGGGGGTTCACGCACACCCAGCACAGCGCCGACGAGGGAGCCCCGGCCGCCGTCGCACGCGTCGAGCGCCGGATCGCCGACGACGGGGGACTGCCGCAGATCCAGCACGTCATGGGCTGGGGTGCCGACAACCCCGAGCCCGTGCGCGGGCGTTACGACTTCGAGGCGATGGACCGTCGCATCGACTTCGTGCGCGCCTCCGGCGGCACCCCGGTCGTCACCCTGTGCTGCGCGCCGGACTGGATGAAGGGCGGCGAGCCCGGCGTCGACGCCACCGACTGGAGTCAGGCGGCCCTGGAGACCGCGCCCGAGCCCGAGCACTACGACGACTACGCGGCGCTGGCCGTGACGGTCGCCAGACGCTACCCGGACGTACGGCACTTCGTCGTCTGGAACGAGTTCAAGGGGTTCTGGAACGACGCCGAGGCCCGCTGGGACCACGAGGGCTACACGAAGCTCTACAACCTGGTCTACCGGGCGCTGAAGAAGGTCGACCGGGACATCATGGTGGGCGGCCCCTACCTGGTGATGGACAGCGTCGACCCCCGCGCGCACGAGGCGTCCAAAGCCCTCAGGGGCCCGTGGGGCGCCCTCGACCAGCGGACCGTCGACGCCTTCCGGTACTGGAACGAGCACAAGGCCGGCGCCGACTTCGTCGTCGTGGACGGCTCCAGCTACACCCGCGACGACGAACTGCTGCCCGACGAGTTCGCGGCCACCGCCAAGTTCACCGACGTCAGCCGGTGGGTGCGCGAGCAGACCGGTGACCTCCCGCTGTGGTGGGCCGAGTACTACGTCGAGCCGGCCGACGGCGACGACGAACGCGAGGGCTGGTCCGAGGCCCGCCGGGTCGCCGTCCACGCCACCGGGCTGATCGCGCTGGCCGAGGGCGGCACCACCTCCGCGTTCTACTGGAACCCGGAGAACGAGAAGGGCACCGCCTGCGCGGGCTGTCTGTGGACGCCCACCGCGACCACGCGCGGCGGCGCCGAGCTGCCCATGTACGCACTGCTCTCCCGGTTCGGCGAGGAGTTCGGGCCGGGCACCCGGTTCGAGCGGGTGCCCGTGGACGGGGCAGGCGTGCGGGTGCTGGCCACCGACGAGACGGTGCTGGTCGTCAACACCCGCGACCGGCAGATCAGCGGCCGGGTCGACGGCAGGAAGGTCACCCTGCACGCCTACCAGGTCGAGTGGCTCGAGCGCTGAGCCAGCCGGCACCCGTCACTCGATCGTCAGGAACCGCTGCACCAGCGAGGCCAGCAGCACCGCCAGCAGCGGCAGCGAGAACCAGAAACTGCTCTGCAGCCGGCTCAGCTGCCGCACGCTCGGCGCGGTCGCCACCCGCACGATCTCCCGGGCCGCCAGCAGCAGGATCAGCGCGACGGCCGCGAGACCGCCGACCACCGACCACGGCGTCCATGTCACCTGCGGCCCGACCGGACCCGGATCGGCCTTCGGCACCGCCCCCGCCGGCTGCTCGCGCAGCGCGTACATCGTCACGTCCGCGTTGGCGAAGACCCGCTTCAGCTCCGGCCGCCGGTCCAGGTTCCGCAGCAGCCGGGTCTCCCATGTCGGCGAGTAGCCCACGTCCAGCCGCAGGAACGTGACCTGACCGCGGTTGACCATCAGATACGAGTTCGGGCCCGCGTCCTTCAGCGCCTTCACCAGGCCCGACACCAGGACCGGGTCGGCCGGCGCCTGCGTCGGCAGATAGGAGACCTTCTCCATGTCCCGGGCGCCCCACGGCATCGCGGGCGTCACGTCCTCGACCGGGTCGCTGCTCAGCCACAGCAGACGCAGACTCGGATCGTCGTGGGCGTACACGTACTCCATGGCGGCGACCTCGCCCGGCCGCACCCGCTCGAACGGCTCGTTGCCCCACCGGGCCACCAGGAAGCCGCCCATGAGCACCAGCCCCGCCATGAGCGCGGCCAGTGGGGCGAGACTCACCCGGTCCCGTTCACGCTCCTCGGCGGTGACGCCGGTCCGCGGGAACAGGGCCAGCCCCGTGAGCAGGGCCGCCCCGGGCAGGGCGAACATGAAGACCCGCAGTGCCATCTCACCGCCGTACGACTGCATGCCGAAGCCGAGGAACGGCACGAAGGTCAGGATGAGCAGCGAGCGCTCCCGGTAGTGGTGGAAGCGCCGGCGCCACCAGCCCCAGCAGGCGAACGCCATCACCCCGCCGGCCAGCAGGACACGGACGTACAGCACGAGCTGGTGGGTCGAGCTGCCGCCCTCGATCCGGCCGGAGACGGAGGAGGTGACGTTGCCGCCGACCCCGCCGACCCCGCCGAACAGTTCGTCGAAGTGCCCCGACCAGTACGGCTCGGCCAGGAAGCCGATCCAGGCGGTCACCATCACGCCGAACAGGACGGGCAGGCCGCGCAGTTCGCACCGGCCGAGCAGCACCAGCGCCGTCACCACGCCCAGCATCACGAACGGCGTCAGCTGGTGGGCCGGGACACTGGCCGCGAACAGCCCCATCACGACGGCCAGCAGGACGGCCCGCTGCCGCCGGTTCGCCGGTTCCACCTCCAGCTCGCCGGGCCGGCGCCGCGTCCAGATCACGCGCGGCGCGCGGAACCAGACCAGCAGGACCGCCGCGAAGACCAGGTACAGCAGATACGTGAAGCCCTGCGGGGAGAAGTAGTCCTGGCCCACCCAGCCGGCGAGCACGAAGACCCAGACACCGGTCCACTTCGCCCGCCAGCTCGCCCGCATATGGCGCACCAGCAGGAACATCGGGACCAGGTACAGCAGTTGGACGGCCGTCGGCCACCAGCGGACGACCTCGGTCAGATCGTCGACCCCGCAGGCCCGCGCGGTGAACGCGGCCACCGCGAAGAATCCCGGCCAGCTCCAGCGCGCGTCCAGATCCGGGACGGCGGAGCCGGTGCGGTCGATGTAGTCGAGGAAGCCCAGGTGCTGCCAGGCCGTCGCGAACCGCGGCTCGGTCTCGATCAGCGCGGGCAGGGCGTGCAGCGACACCACCGTCGCCAGCAGGGTGACCAGCAGCAGGGCCCGGTGCTCGCGGTTCAGCCACAGCAGCGAGGCGAACACGACGGCCAGCAGGGCCGCCCCCAGCAGCGTCGGCGGCGGCAGCACCGAGATCAGCCCGAGCCCGCCCATGCGGTCCAGGTCGCTCTCGCCGAGCCGCAGCGCGGGCACCCAGTACAGCAGGAGCGCCGCGACCAGCAGGCAGCCCAGCACGACGCCGACCCGGGTCGGCAGCAGCCGCTCGCGCCGGCCGCCCGCGGGCGCGTCCGACCGCCGGTGCGGCTCCCCCGGACCGGGCGGCTCCGGTGCCGCTTCGGGTTCCGGCGGCGCGGCGGTCTCGTCGGGTTCCTCCACGGCGGCGGTCACCTCGCCCCTGCCCGCGTCGAACGCGTCATCGAACGGCGCGTCCACCTCGGCGGGACCCGCCGACGCCTCCGAGCCCGGCTCGCGCCCCGACTCCACCGGCAGCCCGGCCTCCGCCGCGCGGGCCCAGGCGGGCCGGTGCTCCGGGCGGACGCGCGGCGTGCCCGTGGGCGGGGTGCCCGGTCCGGGCCGGACGTCGGGCCGGCGTTCCAGATGGTCGAAGTCGACGTGGATGCCGAGCGCGAGGGTGTCGCTGTCCAGCGCCCAGCCGGGCCCGCGCTTGCGCGCCCCGGCGGACACCTCCCGGGTCCCCAGGTCGGCCAGGTCCCCGTCGGGGGCCGCGTCCTCGGGCACGTCCGCCCCGGAGCCCCGCACCGTCCGGTACAGCCGGGGCGCGGCGATCGCCACGATCACCGAGAGCGCGGCGATCTCGGCGACCCCGGCGCCCGTCAGGCCCATCCGGGGCAGCAGGAGCAGCGTCAGCCCGAGCACCAGGGCACACAACAGCCCCTGCAGCCACGCCAGCCCGGCCGTCCGGCTCTGCGCCCGCAGGACCGCGAAGTACGTCTCCATGACGACCCGCAGCAGCCCGCCCACCGCGAACCAGCGCAGCAGCGGGGTCGCCGCGTCCGCGTAGCCCGCGCCGAAGACGCCCAGGATCCAGGGCGCCCCGAAGAACAGGACCGCCGAGACCGGCAGCATGATGCGGGCCATGCGGGTCAGTGCCGCCCGGGTGTCGGCGGCCAGCCGCCCCGGGGCGTGCGAGCCCTCCACGGTCAGGGAGGCGCCCATGTTGATGGCGAGCAGGTTGACGGTGCCGCCGATGGTGGCGGTGATGTAGAAGTACGCGTTGTCCTCGGCGGAGACCCGCGCCGCCACGATCACCGGGACGAGGTAGACGACGGCGAGCGAGAACAGCGAGCCGGTGTAGTCCCCGGCCAGGAACCGGCCGACCTCCCGCAGCGACGGCGGCCGCGCGTGGTCCTCGGTCGCCGCCATGTGCCGGGGCACCAGTCGGCGGAACACCAGCCAGCCCAGCGGCAGCACCGACACCGCGATCGCCGCCACCCACGACACGAAGACGCCTGCGGTCGGGATCGCCACCGCGAACGCCACCAGCAGCCCCAGCTTCACCGCCGAGAACACGGTGTTGCCGACGGGCACCCACAGCGCGCTGCGCAGTCCGGTCAGCACCCCGTCCTGGAGGGTGAGCAGGTTCCAGGCGATGACGGCGACGACGAAGAACAGCCCGTTCAGCGGCCCGTGCAGGAACCGGTACGACGGTCCCCACAGGTCCAGCGTCAGCAGGAAGACCCCGGCGGCCAGCGCCACCACCACACAGCTTCCGGCGTACGTACGGAGGATCAGGCGCCCCGTCGACCGCCCGGCCACCGGGATGAACCGGGCCAGCGCCCCGGTCAGCGTCACCGCCGTCAGCCCGGCGAGGAACTTCATCGCCGCGATCGCGGCCGACCCCTGGCCGACCGCGGACTCGGAGTAGTAGCGGGCGGCGGCCAGCCAGAAGCCCAGTCCCAGCACCGCCGAGACACCGGTGTTGATCATCAGGGCGTAGGCGTTGCGGAACAGCTGGCTGCCGCCGCCGGAGGACCTGCCCAGGCCGGGCAGGCGGAGGCGGCGCCCCGGCCGCCCGGGCGGCGGCGCGTCGGTCGAGGCGGGCTCGGTCGTGGTCGTCGTGTCAGACACGGGTACGGATGGCCTTCCGGCGGACCTGACGGGCTCTGCGGACCACGGCGTACCCCTTGGTCAGGGCGCGGTCCCTGGCGAACGTACGGGCGACGGCACGGCCTTCGACCAGCCGGCCGAACTCCTCGATGCCGGTGGTGCGGCGCACGGTGAGCCGGGTGAGCGCGTACGGCCCCTGCCGGCGCCGGGCGAGGCCGTTGTTGACGGCGAGCGCCTGGGCGTACCCGGTCTCCCGCACCGCCTCACGCACCCGGCGGCTGGAGTAGCCGTACGGATAGGCGAACGAGGCCGGGGCGGTGCCCAGGTGGTCCGAGACGATCTCCCTGCAGAGGATCAGCTCCGAGCGGAGCCGGTCGTCCGGGAGCTGGTCCAGTTGCGGGTGGGTGTGGCTGTGACCGCCGATCTCGACGCCGGCGGCAGCCAGTTCGCGTACCTGCTCCCAGTCCAGCATGGTGTCCAGGCCGCCGCCCATGTCGTGCGGGCCCTTCAGCCAGCCCGTGGAGACGAACACCGTGGCCGTGAAACCGTGGGCGCGCAGCACGGGCAGGGCGTGCCGGTGCACGCCCGCGTAGCCGTCGTCGAAGGTGATCAGCACCGGCCGCTCGGGCAGCGGCTTCCCGGAGCGCCAGTGCTCGGCGAGCTGCGCCGTACGCACCGGCGTGAGGCCCAGGTCGCCGATCAGGGCCATCTGCTCCGCGAACGCCTCCGGCGCCACCGACAGCTCCCGGGTGGCGTCGTTCGGCGCGGTGGACACCGCGTGGTACATCAGGATCGGCACCCGCGACCCGCTCATCCCGTCCCCCCTCCGGCGCCCGGCGATCCCTCGATCCCGGCCACCGCGTACGTGGCGCCGCCCCGGCGCGCGCGGACACTCCCGACGACGTACCCGCCCGCCGCCGTCAGCACCCCCGCCACGATCGCGCCCGCCCGCCCCGCGCCCCCGGGCCGGGCGAGCAGTGCGTCCCGCAGACCGCGCGCCACCCCGGCCGGCAGGACCCGTGTGGTGTACCGGCGTTCGGACTCCAGTCCCTTGTCCGCGCCGACGCTGCGGGCCACCAGGGCCTTGGACAGACCCTCCGCGTAGGTGCGGGTGCGGAAGTACCGGAAGCGCTCCCGCGGACCGGGCACCCGGTGGTGGATGATCGCGCGGTCGTCGATCAGCAGCACCGCGTCGGGCCGTGCCCGGGTGAGCCGGATGCACAGCTCCGTCTCCTCGCAGCCCAGCGGCAGCCGGTCGCCGTCGCGGCCGATGCCGGTCGCGAAACCGCCCGCGGCGTCGAACGCCGTACGGCGGAAGGAGGCGTTGCCGCCGAGGACGTTGCGGACCTTCGTCCGGCCGCCGGGCAGGCCCCGGTAGGTGCAGCCCACGACCCAGTCGAACTCCTCCGGGAACCAGTCCGGCCGGCGGCCGGACGCCCAGATCGGCTCGGTGCGCCCGCCCACGGCCATGACCCGCGGGTCGCCGTACCCGGCCGCGAAGTACGTCAGCCAGTCCCGCTCGGCCACGGCGTCGTCGTCGAGGAACGCGACGACCTCTCCGCGGCACGCCGCGATGCCCGTGTTGCGGCCGGCCGACAGGCCGCGCGGGCCCGCGTTGGCCAGCACCCGCACCTCGGGCGTCTCCTTGTACTCCTTGGCCAGCCGGTCCAGCAGCGCCTCGTTGTGGTCGACGACCAGCAGGGTCTCCAGGGCCGGGTACGCCTGCGCCCGCACCGAGGCGACCGCGGCGAGGATGTCCTCCCAGCGGTCCTCGGTGTAGACGCAGATCACGACGGAGATGCCGGGACCGCTCAAGGCATCTCTCCCCGGGCCTGGGAGCGCGAGCCGACCGAGGCCAGCACGGGGGAGTGCGCGGCGGCGCTGCGGCGGCGCAGCGCACGTCGGTTGGAGCGCTCCTTGAGGATGACCCTCAGCACCCGCAGGCCGTCGCGGACGGCCCGCAGATTGCTGGTGCCGTGGATGCGGAGGTACTCGTGGCTCGGTATCTCCTGCACCTTCAGCCCGGCCTTGACGACCCGGATGTTCATCAGGGTCTCGACCTCGAAGCCGGTGCAGTCGAGGTCGATCTTGTCCAGGCAGTGCCGCCAGAACGCGTTGTATCCGTAGCAGAGATCGGTGTAGCGGGCGCCGAACTTGCGGTTGACGGCTGTGCACAGCGCCCAGTTGCCCAGCTTGCGGATGAACGTCATGTCGTCGGTTCCGCCGCCGTTGGCGAAGCGGGACCCCTTGGCGAAGTCCGCGCCCGAGACCAGGGCGGAGACATAGCTGAGGATCTCGTTGCCGTCGGCGGAGCCGTCCGCGTCGACCATGACGATGATGTCGCCGGTGGCCGCCTCGAACCCGGTGATCAGGGCGTCCCCCTTGCCTTTGCCGCGCTGGCGCACGACCTTGACCTCGGGCCACAGCTCACGGGCTACCTCGACGGTGCCGTCGGTGGAGTTGCCGTCCACCAGCACCACTTCGTGGATCCAGTCCGGCAGGGTCTTGAAGACGTACGGAAGGTTCTCCGCCTCGTTCATGGCCGGGATCACCACGCTCACCGGCGGTGCGATGGCCAGGTGTGAGGAGACGGGCCGGTACCCGGCCGGTGACGGATCGTGGCCCGCGACCGCCGGGCGCAGCACAGAACTCATGAGTCGGTCCCTCTCGTCCGGTGGACCGCCCGCCCCTGGGCGGCCCGGTGAAGTGTCCGGTTCGAAAGGGGGGTTGTGTCACCCGAGCACGGCGGCTGTCTCTCCCCGTGCGTCCGGTGAGCTGGCATGTCTGGCCGGCCACCCCGAAGAGCGGCGGCCGGTCGCGCGGCACGACTCGGTCGACGGTGCGGACACCTTCACCGAGCACCCCCCTACCGCGTCCCGCTCCGGTGCCGTCCTGCGGTCCCTCGGTCCCTCCCCTGGAGCCGCGGGCCGACCGTCCGATGCGGGTGAGATGTACGACGGTATTGATGATTGCGCCTGTATGGCAAGAGCTGGAACCAGTTCTCGCATTTTTGTAGGTTTGGCCGTTACGTACGGCTCGAACGGATCTTCCCCATGCGTTTCAGGAGCCGGTCCGCCGGTCCGAAGAGCTCCGGCCGTGACTGCACGGTGTTGCGCAGCGCCCGGACCGGGGCACGCCGTGCCCGGTGTCCGAACGCGACCGGGTGACGCCGAGTCACCCACCCCTCGGACACCGTGAGCTCGCGTGTCTTCAGGGAGTCCTTGTACTCCTTCTGGCCCCGGCCGAGATCCAGGTGCGCGATGCCGTCGGCGGCCGCCGCCTCGGCCATGCGCAGATGCAGCACCAGGCCCGGGGAGTACTTCGAGAACGCCGGGTCGTAGGCCGGGAACCAGCAGGCCAGGATCCGCTCGCTGCGCAGCCCGAAGTGCGCGGCGACCGGCCGGCCGTCCGCGTACAGCACCGACAGGACGCCCGCGAACGAGTCCGAGCGGGTGTGGAACAGGTGCTCCACGAGCCGGGTGATCCACTCCTGCGCGAAGCGGTCGCTGCGGCCCGTCCTGCGGTACTGGGCCGACTTCCAGGACATCAGGGTGCGCAGCGCGGCCGGATCACGCTCGTCGTGCACGTACCGCACGCCCTCGTGGTCGCGGGCCAGCTTGCGCTCCTTGGCCAGGGTCGTGCGGGTGAACTTCGGCGCGTGCTCCCGCAGATGGGCCAGATAGGCGTCGTACCCCTGGTCGACGTCCATCACGGGCGACGGATAGCTGCCGGTGGCGGCCGGCGCGAACGCCGCCTGGCCGTCGACCAGGTGGTCGAACTCCCACACCGCGAGCCCGCACGCCTTCAGCAGCTTTTGGGTGTCGACGGTGAACCCCGGCCGGTGCACGAGACCCTGGGCGTCCGAGACACCGAGGCCGATGGCCCGGCCCACGCCCGTGGCGGTCCGCTGGAACGGGAGGAACGCGGCCGGCTCCCCGCCCTCCCGGACGACCGCGATCCGCACCCCGCGCCGGCAGCGGCCCACGGCGAGCGTGAACTCCGGTGAGAGGAAGGGGTTGCCCAGCTCGGGCGCTCCCTGGAGATGGGCCTTGGACTGGATGGAGGTCCAGGCCGCCCGGTCGGCGGCGCTGAGCTCGCCGGGGCGGTACACGCTGATGTCCACGTCAGACCGTCCGCTCTCGGGTCGTACGGCCACGCAGCCGCTGTGCCGTGACCAGCAGGAGGATGAGCGCGCTGATCGTGGTCACCGCCACGATCCCGCCGCGTACCGACCACTGGTGCAGGGCCAGCATGGCCTGGGCCACGAGCATGTCGAGGACGACGGCGCCCGCGACCGAGGTCACGACGCGGCCGAAGGGATCCAGCCCGCGCAGCGCGGCGGCGATCGCCGCGGCCGGTGCCGCGAGCAGGAAGAACAGGGTGAACGGGCCGCGCAGCGGCGAGTCGGAGCCGGCGAGCGCGAGGACCGCGCCGATTCCCCCCACAGCCGTCGCGGCGCCCGCGAGCAGTGGGATCAGGTCCCTCCCCGGACCTGGTCGCGCACGCCCGGCGTCGTCGGACACAGCTGTTGTGCCATGGATGGTCTGCATTGGCGACTTTGCCCCCCGAAGCGCCGGATGCCGGGCTTCAATGTGGCTCAGGGGTATATCTGCCGTCAAGATGCCGATGGCCCCTTGACAACGGTTCGTCCTCGGTTCCCGCGGGGGCGGCCCCCGGTGGTGTGACGCCTCCGGGGGCCGCTGGTTCAGGTGGTGCGGTGGTTCAGGGTGCGGGGGTGTCTCACCGTACGAGCCTCAGGAGCCGGTTCGGGGAGCCGCTGCCCGGGCTCGTGACCACGTTGGCGGTGGCGCCGGAGGTCAGGGCCGAGGCGACCGCGGCCGGGGTGGCCGAGGGGTGGCCCGCCAGGTAGACGGCGGCCGCTCCGGCGACGTGCGGGGTCGCCATCGACGTACCGGAGATGGTGTTGGTCGCGGTGTCGCTGGTGTGCCAGCCCGCCGTGATCGAGGAGCCCGGTGCGAACAGGTCGAGCACCGAGCCGTAGTTGGAGTAGCCGGCGCGGGCGTCCGTGCTGGTGGTGGCGCCGACGGTGATCGCCTCGGTGACCCGGGCCGGTGAGTACGAGGCGGCGTTGGCGCTGCTGTTGCCGGCCGCGACGGCGTAGGTCACGCCGCTGGAGATGGAGTTGCGGACGGCGGTGTCCAGGGTGGTGGAGGCGCCGCCGCCGAGGGACAGGTTGGCCACCGAGGGACCGGAGTGGTTCGCCGTCACCCAGTCGATGCCCGCGATCACACCGGCCGTGGTGCCGGAGCCGTTGTTGTCGAGCACCCGGACCGCGACGACCTTCGCCTTCTTGGCCACGCCGTACGTGGAGCCGGCGATGGTGGTGGCCACATGGGTGCCGTGGCCGTTGCCGTCGGAGGCGGTGGTGTCGCCGTCGACGGCGTCGTAGCCGTAGGAGGCGCGGCCGCTGATCTGCTGGTGGGTGATGCGCACGCCGGTGTCGATGACGTACGCGGTCACCCCGCTGCCCGCGCTGTCGGGGTAGGTGTAGGTGCCCGAGAGCGGCAGGGCGCTCTGGTCGACGCGGTCCAGGCCCCAGGGGGCGTTGCTCTGGGTGGTGTCGGCCAGGCGGACGGTCTGGTTCTGTTCGACCGACGCGACGGCCGGGTCGGCCGCGAGTCTCCTCGCCTCGGTGGCCGAGAGGGTGGCGGAGTAGCCGTTCAGCGCGGCGCCGAACGTCTTCTTCACGGAGCCGCCGTACCGCTTGACGAGGCTCTTGCCCGTGCCGGAGGCGGCCTTCAGCCCGGCGGTGTCCTTGAGCGTGACGAGGTAGCTGTCCTTGACGGCCGTGGGGGAGCCGGCCGCCAGGACCGTGCCCTCGGCCGGGGCGGCCTGGGCGGGCAGCGAGCCGGTCCCGCCGACCAGGGCGGCGGCGGCCAGGCCGGCTATCGCGGCGTACCGGAGCTTGGTGTTAGGCAGTGGTGCCATTGCGGGGGAGTCCTCCTCAAGGCGGTGCGCAGGGGTGGTGCGCGCACATGTGGGGGGTGCGTGCGTCGTCGCACGCACGGCCCGGTGCGGGGAGTCCCGTACCGGGCCGAGGACAAGGCTCCGCAACACCTGGTCGGCCGACAAGGGAGTTGACGACCTGTCAACAACCTTGCCATGTACACGAAATGAAACGCGGGCGCGAAGAGGTCCCTCGGACGGGTGGCGCCCGGCAAAAGTTTTGGCATGAACACTTCCACTCAACACGCGTAGTTGGTACGACGGTTACGGCAGAGATCCTGCTATAGGGAGGTTCCATGAGACGTTCCCGACTTTCCGTACACGTCGCCTCACTCCTCCTCGCCGTCGGCACCGCCCTCACCGGGGCTGCCACGGCGCAGGCCGCCGACACCGCCGCCGCGGGCGGTTACGTGGCACTCGGCGACTCCTACTCCTCGGGCCTCGGCGCCGGCAGCTACCTCAGCAACAGTGGGGACTGCAAGCGCAGCTCGAAGGCGTACCCGGCCCTGTGGGCCGCCGCCAACTCACCCTCGTCGTTCGACTTCACCGCGTGCTCGGGCGCCCAGACGGGTGATGTCACCGCCAGTCAGCTCGGCCCGCTCAGCGCCTCCACCGCCCTGGTGTCCGTGTCCATCGGCGGCAACGACGCCGGGTTCGCCGACATCATGACGACCTGTGTGCTCCAGGGCGACAGCGCCTGCGTCTCACGCATCAACACCGCCAAGGCGTTCGTCGACTCGACCCTGCCGGGCCGGCTGGACGCCGTGTACAACGCCATCCGCTCCCGGGCACCCGCCGCCCGGGTCGTCGTGCTCGGCTACCCCCGCTTCTACAAGCTGGGCGCCTCGGGCTGCGTCGGCCTGTCCGAGACCAAGCGCCGGGCGCTCAACGACGCCGCGGACCACATCGACGCCGCCATCGAGAAGCGGGCCCGCGACCACGGCTTCGCCTTCGGCGACGTACGGACCACGTTCGCCGGCCACGAACTGTGCTCCGGCAGTCCGTGGATGCACTCCGTGAACTGGCTCAGCATCTCGGAGTCGTACCACCCGACGGCCGCGGGCCAGTCGGGTGGATATCTGGCGGCGCTCAACTCCGCCGGTTGAGCCACCCGCGGCGGCTACGCGTCCGGTGACCCGCCGGACGACGGCGAGGCCCCGCCCGACGGGGTCTCGCTCGCACAGGTCACCGAGAACGGCACCGAGGCGGACCTCGTCCGCACCGGATCGCGCACCTCGACGGCGATCTCGCTCGCGAACGTGCCGCTCTCGTCGTACGTCGTCAGGAACGCCCTGTCCTGCCTGGTCCGGTCGCCGCCCGCCGGGAAGGACAGGGTCTTCCAGCCCTCGTCCATGACGTCGCCGTCCTCGGACACCCAGCGGTAGGTGACCTGCGCGGGCAGCCTGCCCACCGTGAACGTCGCCGTGAACGACGGGGCCTGGCCGCGAGGCGGCGGACAGGCACCCGAGTAGTCCGTGTGGGAGCCGGTCAGCGACACCCGCACCGACTGCGGCGCGGCCGACGGCGACGCGCTCCGGCTCGGGCTCGGCGTCGTGCTCGGCTCCCTGGTGGCGGGCTCCTCCTTCGTGCCGGTCGCCGCGGTCCGCCCGCCTGTCGCGGTGGCGGTCTTCCCGCCGGCGCTCTTCCTGCCGTCGTCGCCCCGGTTGAGCAGCGCGTACGTCAGTCCCCCGACCGCGAGGGCGAGCACGACGACGCCCGCGATCAGCACCGGCGCGGCACGACGGTCGCGTCCGGAGCGCACCGGAGCCGTGCCGGCCACCTGGGCGCCGGCGGGCCGGGTCGGGCCGGGCGGCGGGACCGGAGCGGTCGGGGCGGTCCCGGACGGCGCGGGGAACGCGGCGATCGTCGGGGCGTACGGGACCGCGCCCGCACCGCCGCCGCGAGGGGTGCCCCCGGCCGCGACGACCCGCAGATCCTCCTGCGCCCGCGCCGCCGGCAGCCGCTCGGCCGGATCCTTGCGCAGCAGACCCTCGATGACCGGGGCCAGCGGACCGGCGCGGCGCGGCGGCGGCAGCTCCTCGTCGACGATGGCGCGCAGGGTGCTGAGCGGAGTGTCCTGACGGAACGGCGAGTTGCCTTCCACGGCCGCGTACAGCAGCACGCCGAGCGACCACAGGTCGGACTCCGGGCCGGGCGTACGGCCCAGCGCCCGCTCCGGCGCGAGGAACTCCGGGGAGCCGATGACCTCGCCCGTCATGGTCAGCGCCGAGCTGCCCTCGACCATGGCGATGCCGAAGTCGGTCAGCACCACGCGATCGTCGTTCGACAGCAGCACGTTGGCCGGTTTCACGTCCCGGTGCAGCACCCCCGCCCCGTGCGCGGACCGCAGCGCGGACAGCACCTCGGCGCCGATGTGCGCGGCCCTCCGAGGACTCAACGGGCCTTCCGCGTCCAGCAGTTCCGCCAGGGAGATGCCCCGGACCAGCTCCATCACGATCCACGGCCGCCCGTCCTGGGTGGCCACGTCGTACACCGTGACGACATTGCGGTCGGCGACCCGCGCCGCCGCCCACGCCTCGCGCTCCAGCCGGGCGTACATCCGCTCGACGTCCGAGGCGGCCAGCCCGGCGGGTGCGCGGACCTCCTTGACGGCCACCTCGCGATGCAGCAGCTCGTCGCGGGCCCGCCACACGGTGCCCATGCCGCCCTCGCCGAGCGGGGAGAGCAGGCGGTAGCGGCCCGCGATCATCCGGTCAGCGCCATGGTCGTCGGACACGGGCGTCCCCCCTTCGCATCCGTGCGCATTCTCCACAAAAGTAGCTCAGCCGAGTGCGGATGCCGCCCCCTGGACCACGAGTCCCGCCCCGATCAGGACGACGAGCACCGCGGACGCCAGCGGCGCCGTACGGCGGACGAGGACCGTCACGGGATGGGTCAGCGCGCGCGGACGCCGGTCCAGCACCCGCATCGCCCCTGTACCCAGCCGGACGACGGCGAACCCGGCCGCGGTGAGCGTGAGGGCCAGCCCGGCGCCGTAGGCGACGACGAGCAGCAGCCCGAACCAGGCCTTGCCGAGGGCGGCGGCGCCGACCAGCACGACGACGGCGGACGGGCTGGGGACGAGCCCCCCGGCGAAGCCGAGCAGGATCGTGCCGCGGAGGGTGGGGGCGGTGGGGTGCGTGTGGGGGACGCCGCCGTGGGTGTGGGTGTGGGTGTGGGTGTGACCGTGGTCGGCGTGTTCATGGACGTGGTCGTGGGGGTGCGGACGGACGTGGTCGTGGGGATGGGGGGTGACCGGCGCGGCGGATGGTTCCGGGGCGGCGCCGGCGGGAGCGCCGACCAGCACCGGCCGGCGCACGGGGGCGTGGCCGGGCGCGGGCTCACCGGGATGCGGGTGCGGGTGGCTGTCGTGGTCGTGCGGGTGCGGATGGCCGGGACCGCGCAGCCGCCAGGCCCGGCGGGCCAGGGTCACGCCCGCCGCCGTCACCAGGGCGCCGCTCGCGACCCCCAGCCAGGTGACCACCGAGGGCGCCGCCGCCGAACCCGCGGTGACCAGCAGCCCCAGCGCCACCACGCCCAGGGTGTGGGTGACCGTCACCGAGGCGGCCAGCGGCAGGACGTCCCGGAGCCGGGCCCGGCCGCCGCGCGCGGTCGCCACCGCCGCCATCATCGTCTTGCCGTGCCCCGGGGCGAGCGCGTGCAGCGCGCCGAGGAAGAGCGCGAGGAGCAGGGCGAGCGCGGCGAAGCCCACGGTCAGCTCGCGGCGGGAGACCAGGTCGTCCAGGGCCCGCGTCCAGCGATCGGCGCCGCGCGGCAGGACGGAGGAGGGCTCCGGGGCGTCCTCGCCGGAGGCGGCGAGGGCCGGGCCGCCGGGCCGCACCCGCAGGGACGCCGTCCTCGTGTCGGCGGGGGAGGACAGCAACTCCCGTGGATACGAGGTCAGTTTCGCGGACGCCGAGTCCTTCGGCACGTCCGAGGCGGTCAGCGTCGTCCGGTCGCCGCGCGCCGTGATCTCCCGCCAGCCGGGCCCGGTCCCGCCACCCGCGCCCTTGAACTCCAGCGCGAGCGGGGCCCCTCGGGGGAGCGGTGCCGTCAGCCCGCACTCCACCCGGAGCGTGTCGAGCCCCGCCTGGCCTGGCCGCACGCGCACATGACTGCTCGTCACCGTCAAGGGAGTCTCGCGGCCCTCCAGGGTGACCGCGCTGTCCCGCGCCGCGCTCGCGCAGCGCTGCCGGGCCCAGGCCGTCGGACCCGCCTTCTCGATCGCGGGCCCGGCCTGGGTCGCCGGAATCTCGGCCAGGTCCTCGACATGGTCGACGCGCAGCTCTCCGGGGGCGACCACCAGGCCGTCGTACCGGTTGACCGTGAAGTTGCCGAGGGGGTGCGCGCTCGCGGGCGACGAGGGCACGAGGGCGAGCGCGCAGGCCGCCGTGAGGACGGCGGAGCCCGTGGCGGCGAGCCGGCGAAGGGTCACTGGTCCGCCTCCAGGGCCTTGAGCGCCGCACGCGCGTCGCGGGCGCCCAGCGGTGCGAAGCCCGGGTTCAGCTTCAGCGCGGCGCGCAGGTGTGTGCGGGCGTCGTCCGCGCGGCCGGTGGCGCGCTCGATGATCCCGCGGTGATGGAGGAACACGGCGTTGCGGTAGCCGGTGGCCGTGGCCCGGCGGGCGTACGGCAGGGCCTCGTCGTCCTTGCCGTTGACGTGCAGGGCCCAGGCGAGGGCGTCCGCGGTGTGCACGGTGCGGCGGCGGTCCCACTCGGCGCGGGCCGCCCGCAGCGCCGCCGCCTTGTCGCCGTGGTCGGCGGCCGCCAGCGCGGTGTCCAGGTCGGCGTCCACGCCGTTGGCGCGGGCCAGGGACGTCCAGGCATCGACCAGGGCGTACTGGTCGGCGGCCGCGGCCCGGTCGCCGGCCGCCTCGTACAGCTCGCCCAGGGCGACGAGCGGACCGGGCAGGGGGAAGCGGGCGACGACGTCCTTCAGGCCCGCGATCGCGCCGGCCCGGTCCCCGCTCGCGGCCCGGGCGCGGGCCCGGCCCTCCAGCGCGGGGACGTAGTCCTCGTCGGCGGCGAGCGCGCGGGCGTAGTGGGTGAGGGCCGTGCCGTAGTCGCCCTGGTTCCAGGCGAGCTGGCCGAGCTGGGTGGCGACGTAGGCGATGTCGCCGGGGGCGGACGCCGAGGACAGCGCCTGCTCCAGCACGCGCCGGGCCGTGCGGACGTCGCCGCGCAGTTCGTGGACGTAGGCGTAGCGCGTGAACACCGGGATGCCCGGGCGGCGGTCGTCGGCGGTGTCCGCCGCCTCGGCGGCGTCGCGGTACCGGCCGAGTTCGACGAGCGCGTCCACCCGTACACACAGGGCGCGTTCGCTGTAGGGGTTCACCTTCAGGGCCCGGTCGGCGTCGGCCAGGGCGCCCTCGAAGTCGTGCCGGGCGGCCGCGAGGGCGGCGCGGCCCGCCAGGGCCTGGTCGGTGCCGGGCGCCAGCGCCAGGGAGCGCTCGAACGCCCGCTCGGCCTGCGGATAGCGGGAGGGGTCACCCTTCGTCCGGGCCTGTTCGACGTAGGCCAGGCCCAGGGTGGCCCAGCCGCCGAAGTCCCGTGGCTGGCCCCGCAGATGGGACTGGAGGGCCGTGATGCCCGCGTCCAGGTCCTTGGAGGCGAGCAGACCGGGGGAGACGGCCGCCGAGGCGGGGGCGGTCCGCGGGGCGGTTCCCTCGCCTCCGGCGCCGAGTGCCACCGAGCCGCCGGTGACGGCCACGGCCAGCAGGGCCGCGCAGCCGGTGAGGTGCAGGGCGCGGCGGCGGGCGGCGGCGAAGCGGCGCAGCGCGGCGACCCGGCTGCCGTCCCGCGCCCCGGCCCGGCCGTCCGCGCTGGTCCCGTCCTCCGGGGGCCCCGCCCCTTCGCCCCCGGCCGGGGCCGCCGTGTCCGGACCCGCGTCACGGTCGGGCCCGGGATCCTGCGGGGTGTCGTGCGTGGGCGGGGCCATGCCCCCTCCTCGTGGGTCTCGAAACGGTGGTGCTCGTCCGGTGTGGCGCGGCCCGCGCCGTGGGGGATGGGTACGTCACGGGCCGCGCCGGTCGAAGGCCGGTACGCGGTCGGCTAGTACGCCCGGTCCCGCATCCGGCGCCACCACAGCAGGGCGCCGCCGATCAGCAGGATGCCCAGGGCGCCGGCGCCCGCCGATCCGGCGATCAGCGCCGTGTTCCCCATGCCGCCGGACGCCCCGGCCGGCTGGAGCGCGTCGCCGAGCTGGCTGCGGACGTCGGTCTCGCCGTCCGTGCCCTTGGCGAGCGGTCCGCGCGAGCCCTCCGTCGGCAGGGCGACGTACGGGAAGGACTTCTCGAAGTCCTTGTCGTTCTTGTCGACCGCGTCGCCCAGGTCGTTCTTCGAGCCCAGCAGTTCGCCCTCGACCACCTGGAGGGAGGCGTCGATCACGTCGTCGGTGAGCCGGCGGCCGTTCGGGAAGCCCGCGTTGTCACCGTCGAGCACGCCGAGCCGCTTGGGCTTGTCGGTCGGCTTGATCGAGGTGTTCAGACGCAGCATCTCCGAAGGCGTCACGTGTGGCGGCTGGTTGAGGCCCTTCACACCCTTGAGGAAGACGTCGACCAGGTCGTTGCGCGGCTCGGCGGGCGCCGGGATCTTGTAGATCGCCTCGATGAGCTTCGGCAGTTCGGGGTTGGTGACGTTCTTCAGGAACTTGGCGTCGTCCCAGGGCGCGGACGCGTTGAACCGGTCCTTGTCCTTGAGCGGGTTGACGACCTCGTTGACCAGGGGGCTGCCCAGGCGCGAGACCTGCTCGAAGTAGCCCTTGGCGTTCTTGCGCTGGGTCGTCGACCAGATGCCGACGATCGGCTGGTCAGCCGACTCGGCGAGCATGTGGTTCGGGACCTGCAGGGCTATGGAGTTGACGTTGTAGCCCTTGAGGGTGTCGTTGCCGACCTCGGAGAGGTTCCCGCCGTACAGCAGGTCGAAGACCCGCAGGTCCAGGAAGAACGGGTCGTCGGCCTGGCCCGCGAACGACGTGGTGCCGCCGTGGAGCTCGTGCACGGCCTCCTCGCGCAGCTTCGCGTAGTCGGGCATCGAGGCCTTGCCGACGTTCGACGGTGCCACGGGGACGTCGTTGGCGACCTTCGTCTTCGAGACCAGGTGCTGGTCCTTCAGCTTCAGCAGCTCGATGTCGTACGTCTGCGTGATGTTGAGGTCGGGGTCGTCGAGGCTCTCGACGGGCCCCGTGTTGTAGAGGAACGTCTTCTTGTTCTTGACGTGCGTGTCGAACGTGAAGCGGTAGAGCAGCTCGCCCTGCGCGTCCCCGTTGTTGTCGATGTGGATGTCGTACTGGGCGTCCTCGGCGAACGGGAAGAAGTTCGGTCCGCCCGCGGGCTCCTCGAACGGGATCCAGTTCGCCACGATCGTCGTCGTGTCCGGCTTGTCCGGGCTGACGAACGCGTACACGTCCGTGTTGTCGTACTGCGGTGTCCCCGAGATCAGCGGGGCCTCGCGGTGGCTGGAGGCGGAGGCCGCCCCCGGTTCCAGCGCGGTCACACCGGCGGCTGCGAGCCCGCCGGCGGCCAACGCACCGCATACGAGGGTCGCGAGTCCCCTGCGTCCCGCCCCGCTCCTGGAAGTAGGTGTCATGCCGTCCGTCCTCAGTGCCAACTTGCCTGACGCACCGGGATTCGGAGTGGGGGCGGGGCCGGATTGGTCGATCCCGAAAAGAATTTCCGTGCCCGTCCGACCCGCTTTTTCGGCTCCTCGATCCGTAACCCCATCCGGAGGTGTGTTCGTTGCGAAGACCTCGTGGGACGGAACGGCCGAGATGCGGTCTGGCTGGAGGGGGAGGCGAGTTGGACGCGGACGAGCTGCTGGTGCTCGTGGCGGGCGGTGACCAGAAGGCGTTCGAAGACCTGTACGGGCTGGTCTCGGGACCGGTCTACGGACTCGTACGGCGGGTCGTGCGCGACCCCGCCCAGTCGGAGGAGGTGGCGCAGGAGGTGCTGCTCGAACTGTGGCGGTCGGCCGGGCGGTTCGACCCGCGGCGGGGCAGCGCCCTGTCGTGGGTCCTCACCCTCGCGCACCGCCGCGCCGTCGACCGGGTGCGCAGCGCCCGCGCCGCCGGCGAACGCGAGCAGCGCGAGGCCCTGCGCTCCGGGCAGCCCGCCTTCGACCACGTCTCCGAGGAGGTCGAGGCCGGGCTGGAGCGCGAGTGGGTGCGCCGCTGCCTGGAACGCCTCACCGCCCTCCAGCGCCAGTCGGTCACCCTGGCCTACTACGAGGGCTACACCTACCGTGAGGTCGCCGAGCGGCTGTCCCTGCCGCTGGGCACGGTCAAGACCCGGATGCGCGACGGACTCACCCAGCTGCGCAAGTGCCTGGGAGGAGTCGCGTGAGCTTCGTCGCCCGCCTGCTGAGACGCGAGGACCTGCACTCCCTCGCCGCCCCCTACGCCCTGGACGCCCTGGAACGGGCCGAACGGCAGCGCTTCGAGAAGCATCTGAGCACGTGTGAGGTCTGTGCGGCCGAGGTGCGCGCGCTGACCGAGGACGCCGTCCGGCTGGCCTGGTCGACGGCCGCGGCCCCGCCGGCCGCGCTGCGTGAGCGGGTGCTGTCCGCCGTACGGACCCTGCCGCAGGAGAGCGCCGGGGGGCCGGCCCGCGCGCGTGCTCCCCAGTTGCCGCCGCACGTGTGGGGCGGCCAGCCGCCGCCGCGCGGCCGTGCGAGCCGTCGCCCGCTGTTCGTGCCGTTCGCCACCGCCACCGCCGCCGCGGCACTCGTCGTCGCCTCCCTGTTCGCCGTCCAGGCGAACGAGGCGCGGGACGATCTGGCCGCCCAACGGGCCCGGGCGAGTGAGATCGCCGACGTTCTGGGCGCGCCCGACGCCCGCGCGAGCACCGGCGAGGACGCGAAGGGCCGACGGATCGGAGTGGTGGCTTCCGCATCGGAGGGGCGCGCGGTCGTCACTCTGAGCGGGTACGGCGATCCCCCCGGCGGCCGGGTGCATCAGCTCTGGCTCATGCGCTCCGGCGCGCAACCACGCTCCCTCGGGCTCTTCGAGGGCGACACGCCCCTGATCGCGTCGGGTCTGGGCACCTCGTCGACGTCACTGGCCGTCACTGTCGAGCCCGGCGGAGGATCTCCGCAACCGACCAGCCAACCGATTGTCCAAGTCGCCCTGAAATCGGTCGGATTCGGAGAGTAATCGCCTACGGGTCGTCAACACCCTTACGGGGAAGGTGAATCCTGTGACCGCGATACACGCGTGCTCCACCGGGACGATAGGGTTAACCTGCCCGGGCCGGGTGGACTCGTACGGGTGGGGAGTGACATGGATCAGATAACAGTGCGCAGCAGGGCCAGGGTCCCTGCGATCACCTGCGGGAGCAGCGCGACCAGTTCGCGCCTCGACCGCCATCTCTCGGTGCTGGCGGGTCCCGCCGTGCCCCAGCGGGAGGCTGCCGAGGCGACTTCGCTGATGCGTGAGCTGACCACGCGGGACACCGTGCACGAGCGCAGCGACCGGACCGCGCGCGTACGCCGCGTCTCGCTCTTCGCCCCGCTGCGCAGGCTCCGTCGCTCGCTGTTCGGCGGACGCTGACCCACGGGTCACCGCCGAGCGACGTCTCCAGGCCCGTACCCGGCCGGCCCTTCCGTCCCGGTGCCGCCGCGCTGTCGCCGCCGTCATCCCCACGGCACCGCAGCGGCGTCCCGGAGTGCCACCCGGGTGCGGGCGGTTCCCCCGGAATCCACCCCCGCGCTCACCGGCCCCGTCCTCTCCGTGTCACGGCCTGGCTCCGCCACGGATGTCGACGGGGCCTTCGCCGTGCTCCCGGCGGGGCCGCTCAGCCCTCGCCGCGCGCGTACCGGCGCACCGCGAGCGGCACGAACACCGCGAGCAGCACCGCGCACCAGGCCAGCGACCCGGCGACCGGGTGCGCGACGGGCCAGGCCGCCCCGTCCGGCACCGGCGCGTTGCCGAACAGCTCCCGCAGCGCCGTCGTGACCGCGCTGATCGGATTCCACTCGGCGACCGTGCGCAGCCACCCCGGCAGCCCGTCGGCCGGGATGTAGGCGTTGGACAGCAGGGGCAGCAGGAACGTCGCCCCGCCCAGCTGCCCCGCGGCCTCCTCGCTCCGGGTGAGCAGCCCCAGGAACACCCCGAGCCACGTCATCGCGAACCGGAACAGCAGCAACAGCCCCAGCGCGCCGCCCGCTCCGAGCGCCGACCCCTCGATCCGCCAGCCCACCGCGAGCCCGGTCAGCAGCAGCGGCACCGTCCCCACCGCCGTCACCACCAGATCCGCGACCGCCAGCCCGAGCGGAGCCGCCGCCCGGCTCATCGGCAGCGTCCGGAAACGGTCCGTCACTCCCCGGTGCGTGTCCTGCGCGGCCTGGAACATGCCGGTCATGATCCCGTTCGCCGCGGTCGCCACCAGCAGACCGGGCAGCAGGAAGGACCGGTACCGCTCGCCCGGCATCGCGAGGGCGCTGCCGAAGACGTACCCGAAGAAGAGCAGCATGCTGATCGGCATCGTCTGGGTGAGGATCAGCAGCCCCGGGTTGTTGCGGACCCGCCGCAGCTGCCGGCCCAGCATCGCGCCGCCGTCGTACACCAGTGCGCTCATGCCGCACGCTCCTCGGTGAGACGGAGGAAGACGTCGTCGAGAGTCGGCGGCCGCAGGCTCGCGTCGACCAACGGCACGCCCGCCGCGTCGAGTTCGCGGACGAGGCGGGGGAGGGTGAGGGTGGCGTCCCGGGTGCGGGCGCCCACGGCCCGCCGCTCGGGATCGAGCGAGGGCTCGGCGCCGGTGAGCCGGTCCAGCACCGCCGCGGCGTCCACCATCGCGCCCACGTCGCCGACCACCACCTCGACCTGGGTGCCCAGCACCGCCTTGAGCCGGGCCGGTGAGCCCGTGTGCGCGATCCGCCCCCGGTCCAGCAGCGCGATGTCGTCGGCGAGCTGGTCGGCCTCCTCCAGATACTGCGTGGTCAGCAGCACGGCCGTGCCGTCCGCGGCCAGCTCCCGCACCGCCTCTTGGATCCGGCCCCGGCCCGCCGGGTCGAGCCCGGTCGTGGGCTCGTCCAGGAAGAGCACATCCGGACGGCGGACGAGGCTCGCCGCGAGGTCGAGGCGGCGGCGCATCCCGCCGGAGTAGGTGGACGCCGGCCGGTCGGCGGCCTCGGTCAGCCCGAAGCGGTCCAGCAGCTCGTCGGCGCGCCCGGCGGGCCCGCGCACCCGGTGCAGCCGGGCGAACAGCCGGAGGTTCTGGCGGCCGGTCAGATCGCCGTCGACGCTGGCGTACTGACCGGTGACCCCGATGTGGCGGCGCACGGCCGCCGGATCGCGGAGCAGGTCGTGCCCGGCGACCCGGGCCGAACCGGCGTCCGGCCGCAGCAGCGTGGCGAGAAGGCGTACGGCGGTCGTCTTGCCGGCGCCGTTCGGCCCGAGCAGGCCGCAGACCGTGCCCCGCGCGACGGCGAGATCCAGCCCGCGCAGGGCCTCGACCTCACCGAACCGTTTGCGCAGACCTTCACTAAGTACAGCGTACGTAGAAGTCATGGCCCGACCATAGCGCACTACGTACGGTGTACGTAACTAGGATGGAGGGCGAGGTGGTGATCCATGGCCGGCAAGGCGTCCGTACCGAGCGTGATCTGGGCGCGACCCGAGCGGACGGGACGCGGTCCCCGGCCCGCGTTCACCCGCGCGGACATCGCGGCCGCGGCGGTGCGCGTCGCCGACGACGGCGGACTGGACGCCGTCTCCATGCGGCACGTGGCCGCGGAGATCGGCTGCGGCACGATGTCGCTCTACAACTACGTCCCCCGCAAGGAGGACCTGTACGAGCTGATGCTCGACGCCATCGGCGCCGAGCACGAGATCCGCGCCCCCTCGGGCGACTGGCGGGCCGACATGATCCGCAACGCGCTGGAGACCCGCGCGATCCTGCACCGGCACACCTGGGCGCCCCGGCTGATGTCCGGGGTCTACGGCTTCAGCCCCAACAGCCTGCGCTACCTGGAGCACTGCCTGGACTGCCTGGAGCCGCTGGAGGCCCCGTACAGCGAGAAGATGGAGCTGGTCGCGCTCCTCAACGGCGTGGTGACGACCTACACGGCGAACGAGATCGCCACGTCCGAACGCACCCGCTCCATGCCGTGGTCCGAGGAGGAGGAGAACGCGGTCCGCATCGCCTACCTGGGCAGTCAGGTCGCCACCGGCGCCTACCCCCGGCTGGCCGCCGCCTTCGCCGAGAGCAGCGGCCCGATCGACCTGGAAGGAGTGTTCCGGCGGGCCCTCGAACGGGTGCTGGACGCCTTCGACCCCACCCGCTGACGTCTCAGATCAGCGCGAGCTGGCCCTCCGGGCCCTCCTCCTGGCCCTCCAGCACCGACGCCGGCCGGCGGGCCGCGTGCGGGACCGGCAGCACGCCCGCCGCCCGCAGATCCGCCGCCGTGACCGTGGACGGCAGGTCTTCGCCCAGCGGCTCGGCCTCCGCCAGCAGGGCCAGGACCGTGACGAGCTCCAGCAATTCCGAGGTCCACTCCTGCGGCCAGGCCGCCGGGCGGATCGCGGCCAGGGTGCCCGGTTGCGGGGCGGCCGTGCGCGCCGCGAACCACTGCTCCAGCACCCGCTCCCCGCCCACCGTGAGGTCCCAGGCGGACGCCGGCACCGGCGAGACGCGGCCCTCGCCGAGCGACAGGACCTCCTCGTCGCGGTCGTACTCCAGGGCCGGCGGCCGGGACGGCAGGGGAGCGCGCACGTAGGGGCGGCGCCCGCCGGGCAGCTTGGGGCGGTCGCCGTCGCGGCGCATCAGCCACAGGACACGCCGGCCCGCCTCCACGCCGCGCGCCCACAGCGCGGGGTCGTCGGTGAGCGGCACCCGCAGGTCCGGGCGGACGGCCGCGAACGTCCACGCGAGCACGTCGAACGGTTCGACCGGGACGCCCAGGCGGCCTTCGAGATAGGGCAGCAGGCCCGGCGCCAGATTGGGTTCCGTGCCGTGTGGGCGCCGGTAGAGCGGGCGGACGCGGCCCGGCCGGACCAGCGGGAGCAGCGAGGTCGCCAGCAGCCCGGACTCCGGTGTCTCCACGACGAAGACCTGGTGTGCGTCCGCCACCCGCCACAGCTCCGGCCGGGCGGCGTCGATCAGCCGGTGGTCCGGGATCAGCCACTGCTCGTCGAACGGGGCGGCCAGGACACGCACCGGCTCCGGGCAGGGGCCCGAGGCCCGCAGCAGCTTCCCGGTGCCGGTGGCCTGGCCGGGCAGCTGCGCGGCCGCCGAGCGCAGGGTGCGCGAGCGGGTCGGCTCCAGCAGGGCCTCCCGGTCCGGGCCCTCGGCCTTCACGAACGCGTCCCAACGGGCCCTCAGGGACGCCGCGTCGGGGCCCGCCGGCCAGCCCCGGCCGAGCCGCGGCGGTGCGACGGACCACGGCATGAGGTCCGCCAGCGGCGGAGCGTCGTCGTGCGTCACGCCCGGCATCGTACGGCCTGCGGGCCGCCCGGGGGTCAGGTGGCCTCCAGGGTCACCGTGAAGGAGAAGCGGTCGCCGCGGTAGTGGATGACCGCCGCGTCCAGCACCCGGCCGCCCGCGTCGTAGGTCACGCCGGTGTAGTGCAGGATCGGGCTCAGCAGCGGGACCTGGAGCAGCCTCGCCGTCTCCGGGTCGGCGAGCCGGGCCTCCACGGTGTCCGTGATCCGGCTGATGCCCGCCCCGACGACGTCCCGCAGCACCTTGGTCATCGGCCAGCGCAGCAGGTCGTCCGGGTCGATGCGCGCGGCCAGTTCGGGACGGACGTAGTTGCGGGCGTGGTTGGTCGGTTCGCCCGTCGTCCCGTCGCTGCGCAGCCGGTGGTACGTCGCCACCTCGTCGAGGTCCGGGAAGTGCTCGGCGACCTCGGCGGGCACCGGCGCCGGGCCGTGGTCCAGCAGTTCGGCCGTCATGCCGGACTGCTGGGCCACGATCGCGTCCACCGAGCCGAGCAGCCGCACGGGGGCGCCGCGGCGGGCGTCCGGCTCGATGAAGGTGCCGCGCCGGCGGTGCCGCGTGATCAGGCCCTCGTCCTCCAGCTCCTTCAGCGCCTGGCGCATCGTCAGCACGCTCACGCCGTAGTGCTCCGCGAGCTGCTCCTCGGTGGGCAGGCGCAACGGGTCCTGCGGCCGGCGGCCCAGTATGGAGGCGCGCAGCGACTGCGACACCTGGTACCAGAGCGGCAGTTTGCGGTTGAGGACGATGGAGTCCGGGGCGAAGGGGGTCACGGGCTATCCGTACCTTCCGCGGATCGGTCAGCGCAACGGACGGAAGTGACGCTCCAGGCCGTCCCAGACGTCGTCGTAGCGCTGCTGCAGGTGCTCGGCGCCGGCCGCCTGGGGGGTGAGCGTCACCGGCCAGCGGGTCTCGAACATGAACGCCAGCCCGTCGTCGATCTTCTGCGGCTTCAGCTCGGCGGCGCTCGCGCGGTCGAACGTCTCCCGGTCCGGGCCGTGCGCGGACATCATGTTGTGCAGCGAACCGCCGCCGGGCACGAAGCCCTCCGCCTTCGCGTCGTAGGCGCCCTCGACGAGCCCCATGTACTCGCTCATCACGTTGCGGTGGAAGTACGGGGGCCGGAAGGTGTCCTCGCCGACCAGCCAGCGCGGCGCGAAGACCACGAAGTCGACGCCCGCCAGTCCGGGGGTGTCGGACGGGGACGTCAGCACCGTGAAGATCGACGGGTCGGGGTGATCGTAGGAAATGGTGCCCATCACATTGAAACGGTGCAGATCGTAGATGTAGGGCACATGGTTGCCGTGCCAGGCGACCACGTCGAGGGGGGAGTGGTCGTAGGTCGCGGTCCACAGGTTGCCGCAGAACTTGCTGACCACCTCCACCGGTCCCTCGGTGTCCTCGTACGCCGCCACCGGCGCCCTGAAGTCCCGGGCGTTCGCGAGGCCGTTGGCGCCGATCGGGCCGAGGTCGGGCAGCCGGAACGGCGCACCATAGTTCTCGCACACATAACCCCGGGCGGAGTCGTCCAGGAGCTCCACACGGAAGCGCACCCCACGGGGGATCAGCGCGATGTGTCCCGGCTCCACATGCAGCAGTCCGAACTCGGTGCGCAGCAGCAGCCCGCCGCGCTCCGGGACGATCAGCAGCTCGCCGTCGGCGTCGCTGAACACCCGGTCCATCGAGGCGTTGGCGTGGTACAGGTGCACGGCCATCCCGGCGCGCTGGGTGGCGTCGCCGTTGCCGCCCAGGGTCCACAGCCCGGCCAGGAAGTCGGTGCCGGGCGACGGCTCGGGAAGGGGGTTCCAGCGCAGCCGGTTCGGGTCCGGCACCGTCTCGGTGAAGGGCGCCGTGCGGAGCGCGCCGTTGCCGGTGCGGGTGAACGCCGGGTGCTGGGCCGAGGGGCGGATGCGGTAGAGCCACGAGCGCCGGTTGTGCGCCCTCGGCTCGGTGAAGGCCGAACCGCTCAGCTGCTCCGCGTACAGACCCAGCGGGGCGCGCTGGGGGGAGTTGCGGCCCTCGGGGAGGGCGCCCGGCACCGCCTCCGAGCTGTGCTCGTTGCCGAACCCGGACAGATAGGACAGGCCCTCGGCGGTCTTCCGCGCGTCCCCGCTCATGCTCGCTCCCTTGCGATCCGATTCCTATGCTTCACCGTAGGATTGCGATTTCCCGCACGCAAGAGATCCGCCCGACTCGTCCAGGAAGATCCGCCGGGCCCCGGCCCGCCTACGCCGCGAGGCGGACACGGACCCGACTCAAGGGGGATCCCGGCTGTCAGGCCCGTGTTCTAGTCTCCGGACATGTCGTGGACACGGTCCCTTTCCGCGGCCCTCGCGGCCGCCCTCCTGCTGGCCGGATCGGCCGCCTGCGGCTCCGGCACGCCCGGAGACCGGGACGGCGTCGCCTCCTCGCCCGTCGGCAAGGTCCTGGACGACACGGACGGCGAGGGCCGGCACTACCGCGAGGTCGGGGAGCAGGGCGCACCCGGCGTGGGCATCGAGGTCCAGCCCGACCCGGCCCGCGCCGGCGACTGGGACGTCCGGCTCAGCCTCCGCAACTTCCGCTTCTCGCCCGCGGACACGCGCGCGGAGCCGGCCCCCGGGCGGGGGCTCGCCCGCCTCCTCGTGGACGGCCGCCTCGTCGCCGAGCTGCGCACCGACCGGTACCGCATCCCCGCCTCCCTCGTCCCGCGCGGCACGCACCAGGTCACCGTCCGGCTCTACGCCGACGACGGCACGGTGTGGGCCGTGGGCGACGAGCCCGTCGAGCGGACGGCCGACATCACCGCCTCCGAGGCGGAGGCGACGGGCCGGCCGGCCCCGTGAAGAGGTGCGCCGGGCGCCCGGGGGCCGACGTTCACCGGGGTGCGGCCGACGGGCATCATGAGACCGTGCCCCATCCCGCATCGCTCCGCCGGGCGCCCGTGCAGCGGCGCAGCGCCGAACGGCTCACCAGGATCCTGGACGCCTGCGCCGACCTCCTCGACGAGGTCGGCTACGACGAACTGAGCACCCGGGCCGTCGCGCAGCGCGCGGGCGTCCCCATCGGCTCGGTCTACCGGTTCTTCGGCAACAAACGCCAGATGGCCGACGCCCTGGCCCAGCGCAACCTGGAGCGCTACGGCGCCCGTGTCACCGAGCGGCTGAAGGAGGCCGGCGGCGGCTGGCGGGTCGCGCTGGACGCCCTCCTGGGCGAGTACGTCGCCATGAAGCGCACCGCGCCCGGGTTCTCCCTCGTCGACTTCGGCAACCAGATCCCGGTCGGCACCCGGGGCGAGCCCAACCGCCGCGTCGCCGACCGGCTCACCGACCTGCTCGCCGGCCACCTCGGCCACGAACCGGACGACGACCTGCGCCGGACCTTCCTCGTCGCCGTGGAGACCGCCGACACCCTGGTCCACCTCGCCTTCCGGATGGCTCCGGAGGGCGACGAGCGGATCCTTCAGGAGGCGCGGGAACTGCTCCGGGCGTATCTCGGCCGGGTGCTCGACTGAGGGCTGCCGCTCCGACCGGGGACTCCCCACCATGCGTACCGGTCGGTATGCTCGGCGCACGGCGGCGGGCACCGCCGCCGTCACCCACCCCGGGAGGACCCGTGTCCCGCACCGCACTGCGCATCTGCCCCCTGTGCGAGGCCACCTGCGGCCTGACGCTCACCATCGAGGGGACCAAGGTCACCGGCGCCCGCGGCGACCGCGACGACGTCTTCAGCAAGGGGTTCATCTGCCCCAAGGGCGCCGCCTTCGGCGCCGTCGACGCGGACCCCGACCGGCTGCGCACCCCGCTCGTGCGCCGGGACGGCGTCCTGCGCGAGGCCACCTGGGAGGAGGCCTTCGACGCCGTGGCCGCCGGCCTCCGCACAGTCGTCGAGCGGGACGGGCCGGACGCGGTGGGCATCGTGCTCGGCAACCCCAACGTGCACACCATGGCCGGCGCCCTCTACCCGCCGGTCCTCCTCGCCGGCCTGCGCACCCGCAGCCTGTTCACCGCCTCCACGGTCGACCAGATGCCCAAGCACGTCTCCAGCGGACTCCTGTACGGCGACGCCAACGCGATCCCCGTACCGGACCTCGACCACACCGCGCACCTGCTGCTGATCGGGGCCAACCCGCTGGATTCCAACGGCAGTCTGTGCACCGCCCCCGACTTCCCCGGCCGGCTGAAGGCCCTCAAGGCCCGCGGCGGCACCCTCACCGTCGTCGACCCGCGCCGCACCCGCACCGCCCGGCTCGCCGACCGGCACATCGCCATCCGGCCCGGCACGGACGCGCTGCTCCTCGCGGCGATCGCGCACACGCTGTTCGAGGAAGACCTCACCGACCCGGGGGAGCTCGCCCCGCACCTCCAGGGTCTCGGTGAACTCCGGGACGCGCTGCGGGACTTCACACCCGAGGCCGTCGCCGGGGCGTGCGACGTGGACGCCGGCACCATCCGGACCCTCGCCCGGGAGCTCGCCGCCGCCCCCACCGCCGCCGTCTACGGGCGCATCGGCAGCTGCACCGTCCCGCACGGCACCCTGGCCAGCTGGCTCGTGGACGTCTGCACCATCCTCACCGGCAACCTCGACCGCCCCGGCGGCGCCCTCTTCCCGCAGGCCGCCACCGACCGCACGCCCCGCCCGGCCGGACCCGGCCACGGCTTCGCGCTGGGCCGCTGGCGCTCCCGGGTGAGCGGCCACCCCGAGGCCAAGGGCGAACTGCCGCTCTCCGCGCTCGCCGAGGAGATCGACACCGCCACCGACGAGGGCACGCCCGTCCGCGCCCTGATCGCCGTCGCCGCCAACCCCGTGCTCTCCGCGCCCGACGGCGACCGCCTCGACAAGGCGCTGGACTCCCTGGAGTTCATGGTCAGCGTCGACCCCTATCTCAACGAGACCTCCCGGCACGCGCACGTGGTCCTCCCGCCGCCCCCGCCGTCGCAGAGCCCGCACCACGACTTCGCCTTCAACACCCTCGCCGTGCGCAACCAGGTCCGCTACACCCGGCCCGCGATCGCGCTGGAGCCGGGCCGTATGGCCGAGACCGAGATCATGGCCCGGCTCGTCCTGGCCGCGACCGGCCTGCACGGCACCGACCCCTCCGCCGTGGACGACATGGTCATCGGGCAGACCCTCGGCAAGGCCGTCGCCGAACCGCACTCCCCGGTGCACGGCCGCGACCCGCGCGAACTCGCCGCCCTCCTCACGGGCGTCAGCGGCCCCGAGCGGCGCCTCGACATGATGCTGCGCCTCGGCCCCTACGGCGACGGCTTCGGCGCCCGGCCGGACGGGCTCACCCTCGACCGGCTCCTCGCCCACCCGCACGGCATCGACCTGGGGCCCCTCGCCTCCCGGCTGCCGCAGCCGCTGAAGACCGTCAGCGGCCAGGTGGAGCTGCTGCCCGAACCCCTCGCGGGCGACCTGCCCCGGCTCAGGGCGGCCCTGCGCGAACGCCCCGACGGACTCGTCCTGGTCGGCCGCCGGCACCTGCGCTCCAACAACAGCTGGATGCACAACGTGCCCGCCCTCACCGGCGGTTCCAACCGCTGCACCCTGCACATCCACCCCGACGACGCCGAACGCCTCGGCGTCCGCGACGGGGCACCCGTACGCCTGAAGGGCGCCGGGGGAGAGGTGACCGCGCCCGCCGAGGTCACCGACGCCGTGCGCCCCGGCGTGGTGAGCCTGCCGCACGGCTGGGGCCACGACCGCCCCGGCACCCGGCTGGGCCACGCCTCCGGCGACCCCGGCGTCAACGTCAACCAGCTCCTCGACGGCCGCGCGCTCGACCCGCTGTCCGGCAACGCGGTGCTCAACGGCGTGCCCGTCGAGGTGTCACCGGTGGCCGAAACGATCAGCGCGCTGACCTGAGCAAAGCTCTGACCTGGAGTTCTGCGCTTATTGCTCGCATGTCAACGTCTTGTTAACGCCGTTCGGCGGGACCTAACGTCCAACGCACCGCCGGCCCTGGTGGGTCGTTCAAAGGCGAACGTTAGGTATCCATTCATGCTGACCATTCTCGGCTTCGCCATGATCGCGACCTTCCTGGTCCTGATCATGATGAAGAAGATGTCACCGATCGCGGCACTCGTGCTGATCCCGGCCGCGTTCTGCGTCTTCGTCGGAAAGGGCGCGAAGCTCGGCGACTACGTCATCGACGGCGTCACCAGCCTCGCGCCCACCGCGGCGATGCTCATGTTCGCGATCGTCTACTTCGGGGTGATGATCGACGTCGGCCTGTTCGACCCGATCGTGCGGGGCATCCTGCGGTTCTGCAAGGCCGACCCGATGCGGATCGTCGTCGGCACGGCGGTCCTCGCCGCGGTCGTCTCGCTCGACGGCGACGGCTCGACCACCTTCATGATCACGGTCTCGGCGATGTACCCGCTGTACAAGCGCCTGAAGATGAGCCTGGTCGTGATGACCGGCGTCGCCGCGATGGCCAACGGTGTGATGAACACGCTGCCTTGGGGCGGCCCGACCGCCCGCGCCGCCACCGCGCTCAAGGTCGACGCCGGCGACGTCTTCGTCCCGATGATCCCGGCCCTCGCCGTGGGCCTGCTGGCCGTCCTCGTCCTGTCGTACGTCCTCGGGGTGCGCGAGCGCAGGCGCCTCGGCGTGCTCGCCCTGGACGAGGTCCTGGTGACGGAGAAGGAGACCGAGACGGTCCTCGTGGGCGCCGGCGGCGCGACGGCCGGCTCCCCGGCGGTCGGCGACAGTTCGGGCACCGGCGCCGAGGGCACCGCCCCAGACGGCGCCGAGGGCACCGGCTCGGACAGCACCGGCTCGGACGGCGCCGACGACGAGCGCTTCGCCGCGCTCGACCCGGACCGGCCCACCCCGCGCCCCCGCCTCTACTGGTTCAACGCGCTGCTCACGGTCGCCCTGCTGACCGCCATGATCATGGAACTGCTGCCCATCCCGGTGCTGTTCCTGCTCGGCGCCGCGCTCGCCCTCTCCGTGAACTTCCCGCACATCCCGGACCAGAAGGCCCGCCTGGCCGCCCACGCCGACAACGTCCTCAACGTCTCCGGCATGGTCTTCGCCGCCGCCGTCTTCACCGGTGTCCTCCAGGGCACGGGCATGGTGGACCACATGGCCACATGGATGGTGGACGTCATCCCCGAGGGCATGGGCCCGCACATGGCCCTGGTCACCGGGGTGCTGAGCCTCCCGCTCACCTACTTCATGTCCAACGACGGCTTCTACTTCGGTGTCCTGCCCGTCCTCGCCGAGGCCGGGGCCGCGCACGGAGTCACCCCGCTGGAGATGGCCCGCGCCTCCCTGGTCGGCCAGCCGCTGCACATGTCGAGTCCGCTCGTCCCGGCCGTCTACGTCCTCGTCGGCATGGCCAAGGTCGAGTTCGGCGACCACACGCGGTTCGTGGTGAAGTGGGCCGCGCTCACCTGCCTCGTCGTCCTCGCGGCGGGCGTCCTCTTCGGAATCGTCTGATCCCCAGGCCCCGTTCGGCCCGTCCCGGAAGGAGACGACCATGAAGCCCGGTGGGAGCCGCGGCTGGCTGCTCCGCCTCGTCATCGCCTTCAGCTTCGCGCAGGGGGCGGTGTCGATGGCCCGGCCCGCCGTCTCCTACCGGGCCCTCGCGCTCGGCGCCGACGAGCGGGCGGTCGGCGTGATCGCGGGGGTGTACGCCCTGCTCCCGCTGTTCGCCGCGGTCCCGCTGGGCCGTCGCACCGACCACGGGCGCTGTGCGCCGCTGCTGCCGGCCGGAGTCGTGCTGATATCCGGCGGCTGCGCGCTCAGCGGCCTGGCCGGCTCGCTGGGCGCGATGGCCGTCTGGAGCGGTGTGATGGGCCTCGGCCACCTCTGCTTCGTCATCGGCGCGCAGTCCCTCGTCGCCCGGCAGTCCGCCCCGCACGAACAGGACCGCAACTTCGGGCACTTCACCATCGGCGCCTCCCTCGGCCAGTTGGTCGGGCCGATCGCGGCGGGCGCGCTGATCGGCGGCCCGGACCGGGCGCACGGCAGCGCGCTCGCCCTGCTGGTGGCGGGCGCCGGATGCGCGGTCGCCTTCTCCTCGCTGTGGCGCATAGAGAGCCGTACGGCCGACGGGTCCCTGACGACGCCGGGGGACCGGGTGCCCGTCCGGCGCATCCTGCGCGCACGGGGCGTCCCCGCGGGCATCTTCGTCAGCCTCTCCGTGCTCTCCGCCACCGACATCCTCACCGCCTACCTTCCGGTGGTCGGCGAGCACCGGGGCATCGCGCCCTCCGTGATCGGCGTCCTGCTCAGCCTGCGCGCCGCCGCGACCATCGCCTGCCGGCTGGTCCTGACGCCCCTGCTGCGGCTGCTCGGCCGCACGGCGCTGCTGACCGTCACCTGCCTGCTCGGCGCCCTGCTGTGCGCGGGTGTCGCGCTGCCGGTGCCGGTGTGGGCGCTCGCCGCGATGCTGACGGTGCTCGGGTTCTGCCTCGGCGTCGGCCAGCCGCTGTCCATGACGACGGTCGTCCAGGCGGCCCCCGAGGGTGCCCGCTCCACCGCCCTCGCGCTGCGGCTGACCGGCAACCGCCTCGGGCAGGTCGCCGCCCCGGCGTCGGCGGGCCTGGTGGCGGGACTGGCCGGGGTGGCGGCGCCGTTCGTGATGCTGGGGGCGCTGCTGCTGGTCTCGGCGGGGACGGCCCTGCGCTCGCCCGCGCGGCCGGCCGGAGAGGCGGGGGACGACGGCGCGCGACGCGGACCGGAGGCCGTGTTGCGTCGAAAGAGTGGTATCTGATGGCCCGTAAGGCCCTGCTTCCACGATCTTGAAGGGCAGATGTGAAAGAGAGTCAGAGACGAGCGATTTGTACGAAAATCGTCTGACTCGGAGGACTCGCATGCCCACCACGCCTCTTCGACGCCGAGCCGCGCGCATCGCCGCCGTCACGGCGCTCACCGCCGCGCTGACCCCGCTCACCGGGCTGCCGTCGGCCGGAGCCGCCGCTCCGATGGCCCCGGGGGACAACGGCACCGTCAAGATCCACACGGCGCCGTGGGACGGGGTCCGGCGCACGGACTACGGCGACGCCATCGACGAGCCCAGGGTCTGCCGCTTCTACCTCGACCTGGCGAACTTCGAGACCGTCGGGACCGTGACCTGGAACATCGTGACTCAGCCGACGGTCCCGAGCGGAGCCACGCTCAACGGCACCGTGACCCTCAACCGGGGCATCGGGCACAGCGAGGACCTGACACTGCCGGACGGCCAGTACCGGCTCACCTGGGAGTTCACGGGTGCCACCGCCCCCAACCGGGAGAAGACCTTCACCGTCGACTGCCGGGCCTCCATGTCGACCCCCTCGCCCGCCCCGCAGGGCGGACCGGCCGCCGGGGGTGGCGGCATCGCCCGTGACCAGGCCTTCACCACGGTCGCCGGTGCCGCCGCCGTCGGCCTGACCGCCGTGGGCGGGGTGATGTGGTTCCGGCTCCGTCGCCGGTCGCATGGCGCGTAGACGGCGCCGGCCCTGGTACCGCAGGCGCGCCTACCGGCTGGCCAGGACGGCGGTCCTGGCCGTCGTCCTGGCGGTGGGCGGCAGCCGGATCGCCCACCGGGAAGGCCCCGGAGCCGGCACGGCCGCGCCGGCTCCGGAGCCCCGGGCCGTCGAGGCCGGTGACGCGCGCCCCGGGGCCTCCCCCGACCCGTCCACCTCCGCACCCCCCGGGACCGCCGGCCCCGGGACCCCGTCCCCGCGTCCGGCGCGCACGTCCGCCGCGCCCCGCCCCGAGGCGGCGTCCGGGCGCCCGGCGCCCCGCACGCTGCCCCGCTCGCGGGCGACCCGCATCGTCATCCCCTACATCGGCGTCGACGCCGACCTCATGGACCTGGGCCTGGACAGCGAGCGCCGGCTGACCACACCGCCCGAGGACAAGCCCGAACTGGCCGGCTGGTATACGGACGGGCCGTCCCCCGGGGAGCCGGGCACCGCCGTCGCCGTGGGCCACCTGGACACCAACACCGGCCCCGCCGTCTTCGGCGGCCTCGGTGAGCTCAAGCGCGGCAAGCGGGTCGAGGTCCGGCGCGCCGACGGGCGCACCGCCGTCTACACGGTCGACGCCATCAAGTCGTACGAGAAGGACAAGTTCCCCAACCGGCTGGTCTACGGCACGCGCAACCGTCCGGAGCTGCGGCTCATCACCTGCGGCGGCAACTACGACCGCAGGACCGGCTACTCGGGCAACGTGGTCGTCTTCGCGCATCTCACCGGCACCCGGGAACCCGCGCGCAAGGGCTGAACGGGAGCGTCCGCTTTCTCACGTGCTGGACCGCGCAGCCCGATCCCGCCCGTTCCCTTCCCCCGGCCGCACACATTCCGTTAACTTCCGTGACTCACACGCCCCGTACGACCGCACGAGGCGATCGAGTGAGCCCCCGGGGGCATCCGCCATGACACGCGCCATTTCTCTGCACGCCGTGAGCAAGTCGTACACGCGGGGCGCCCGCATCGTCGACCGGCTCTCGCTGGACATCCGGCCCGGTGAGTTCCTCGTCCTGCTCGGGCCCTCCGGATGCGGCAAGTCCACCGTGCTCCGCATGATCGCCGGACTGGAGGAGATCGACGACGGCGAACTGTTCCTGGACGGCGAGTACGCCAACGATCTGCTGCCCGCGGACCGCCGGATGGCCATGGTCTTCCAGAACTTCGCGCTCTACCCGAGCATGACCAGCCGCGACAACATCGGCTTCCCGCTGCGCATCGAGTCGCCCGGCGCCGACCCCCGCCCGCGCGTCGAGGCCACCGCCCGCCTGCTCGGCATCGAGGAACTGCTCGACCGCTTCCCCGGCCAGCTCTCCGGCGGGGAGCGCCAGCGCGTCGCCATGGGCCGGGCCATCGCCCGCCGCCCCACCGCGTTCCTGATGGACGAGCCGCTGTCCAACCTCGACGCCAAGCTCCGCAACCATCTGCGCGCCGAGATATCGGGCCTGACCCGCACGCTCGGCGTCACCACGGTGTACGTCACCCACGACCAGGCCGAGGCCATGTCGCTCGGCGACCGGGTCGCCGTGCTGCGCGGCGGCGTCCTCCAGCAGGTCGGCACCCCGCGCACGGTGTACGCGCTGCCCCGCAACGTCTTCGTCGCCGCCTTCATCGGCACCCCGCGCATCAACCTGCTGCGCGGCGTCGTCCGCGCCCCGCTCGACGGCGCCATGACCATCAGCCTCGGCAAGCAGTACCTGCGGCTGCCCGAACCCCTCAGCCTGGACCACCAGTTGCTCCGGGTGCAGCAGGGCCGCGAGGTCATCGTGGGCCTGCGCTCGGAGGCCGTGCGGATCGGCGACCGGGCCGCCGCCCGGCCCGGCGAGGCGCACATCACGGGACTGGTCGAGCATCTGGAGTTCCAGGGGCACGAGATGCTCGTCCACTTCAACACCGGCTCCCGGCCCGCCGTCGTCCCCTACCTGGAGGCGCCGCGTCCCGCCCCGCCGCACCGGCGGCGCCGCCGCGGGGGCGGCACCGTGCTGGAGCGGCTGCGCGGCCGGGCGGGCGCCCTGCGGGCCGGCCCGGTGGCGACGGTGGAGGAACCCACCGGTCCGGCCGGCGAACCGGCGCCGCCCGAGGGGCGGCTCCCGGGCGACCTCATCGTGCGCACCACCCCCGACCTCGCGCTGCGGCACGGGATGCAGGTGCCGCTGCTCGTGGACATCGCCCACCTGTTCGTCTTCGACCAGCACGGCGACCGGATCTGTCCCGCCCCGGCGCGGCTGCCGGACCTGGAGGAGTGACGGCGTGAAGGTGGCTCCTGGAGCGGGCCGATCCCCCGGGGTCCCTGGCGCGCTAAAACTATCGCCGCTAGTTTATGGACCGGATGACCACAGCCGGAACGACGAACGCGGCGGCGGCCGGTCGACGGCCCGCCCCGGGAGGAACCGCCATGAAGGCACACGACGGCATGTACATCGACGGAGCCTGGCGCCCCGCCGCCGGCCAGGACGTCATCGAGGTGGTGAACCCGGCCGACGAGCAGGTCATCGGGACGGTTCCGGCCGGCACCGCCGCCGACATCGACGCCGCCGTACGGGCCGCCCGGGCCGCGCTGCCGGGGTGGGCCGCCACCCCGCCCGCCGAGCGCGCCGCGCGGCTGACCGCGCTGCGGGACGTCCTCGACGCCCGCCGGGACGAGATCGCCACGACGGTCACCGCCGAACTCGGCGCCCCGCTGAAGTTCTCCCAGGCCGTCCACGCGGCCGTGCCGATCGCGGTGGCCGGTTCGTACGCGGAGCTGGCGGGCACGTACGCGTTCGAGGAGAAGGTCGGCAACTCGACCGTGTACCACGAGCCGATCGGCGTGGTCGGCGCCATCACGCCCTGGAACTACCCGCTCCACCAGATCGTCGCCAAGGCCGCCCCGGCGCTCGCCGCGGGCTGCACGATCGTCGTGAAGCCCGCCGAGAACACCCCGCTGGTCGCCCAGCTGTTCGCCGAGGCGGTGCACGAGGCCGGGCTCCCCGCGGGCGTCTTCAACCTGGTCACCGGGCTCGGCCCGGTCGCCGGGCAGGCGCTCGCCGAGCACCCGGGCGTCGACCTGGTCTCCTTCACCGGCTCCACGGCCGTCGGGCGGCGGATCGCCTCGGTGGCCGGCGCCGCCGTCAAGAAGGTCGCCCTGGAGCTCGGCGGCAAGTCGGCCAACGTCGTCCTGCCGGGCGCCGACCTGGCCAAGGCGGTCAACGTCGGTGTCGCCAACGTGATGTCCAACTCCGGCCAGACGTGCAGCGCCTGGACCCGCATGCTGGTCCACCGCGACCGGTACGACGAGGCCGTGGAGCTGGCCGCGCAGGCCGCCGCGAAGTACGGCGAGCGCATCGGCCCCGTGGTCAGCGCCCGGCAGCAGGAGCGGGTGCTCGGCTACATCGAGAAGGGCGTCGCCGAAGGGGCCCGGATGGTGGCGGGCGGCCCGGAAGCGCCGCGCGAGAAGGGCTACTTCGTCAGCCCGACCGTCTTCGCCGACGTCGGTCCCGACATGACGATCGCCCAGGAGGAGATCTTCGGGCCGGTCCTGTCGATCCTGCGTTACGAGGACGAGGAGGACGCCCTGCGGATCGCCAACGGGACCGTGTACGGTCTCGCGGGTGCCGTCTGGGCCGCTGACGACGCACAGGCCGTGGCCTTCGCGCGCCGCATGGACACCGGCCAGGTCGACATCAACGGAGGCCGGTTCAACCCGCTGGCCCCCTTCGGCGGCTACAAGCAGTCGGGCGTCGGCCGGGAACTGGGCGCACACGGCCTGACCGAGTACCTCCAGACCAAGTCCCTGCAGTTCTGAGGCCCGCCACCAGCCCTTCTAGGACCGAGGAGTCGTCCGCCATGGCCGTCCGCGCCGCCGTCCTGCCCGCCGTCGGGGCCCCGCTCGAGGTCACCGAGATCGTCCTGCCCGACCCCGGACCCGGCCAGGTCCGCGTCCGGCTCGCCGCCGCCGGTGTCTGCCACTCCGACCTGTCCCTGTCCGACGGGACGATGCGCGTCCCCGTCCCCGCCGTGCTCGGCCATGAGGGCGCGGGCACCGTCGTCGCCGTCGGCGAGGGCGTCGCCGGTGTCGCCCCCGGCGACCGGGTCGTCCTGAACTGGGCTCCGTCCTGCGGGAGTTGCCACGCCTGCGGGCTGGGCGAGGTGTGGCTGTGCGCCAACGCGCTGAACGGCGCCGCGAACGTCCACGCCCGGACCGCCGACGGCACCGAGCTCCACCCCGGCCTCAACGTCGCGGCGTTCGCGGAGGAGACGGTCGTCCCGGTGAACTGCGTCCTGCCCCTGCCGGACGGGGTGCCGCTCACCGACGCCGCCCTGCTGGGCTGCGCCGTCCTCACCGGCTACGGCGCCGTGCACCACTCGGCGCGGGTCCGGGCCGGCGAGAGCGTCGCCGTGTTCGGCGTCGGGGGCGTGGGCCTGGCCGCGCTCCAGTCCGCCCGGATCGCGGGCGCCGGACGGATCGTGGCCGTCGACGTCTCCCCGGCGAAGGAGGAACTGGCACGCGCGGCGGGCGCCACCGACTACGTCGTCGCCTCCGAGCACACCGCCCGGGAGATCCGCGGCCTGACCGGCCGGCAGGGCGTGGACGTCGCCGTCGAGTGCGTGGGCCGCGCCACCACGATCCGCGCCGCCTGGGACTCCACCCGGCGCGGCGGCCGCACCACGGTCGTCGGCATCGGCGGCAAGGACCAGCAGGTCACCTTCAACGCTCTGGAGATCTTCCACTGGGGCCGCACCCTCGCGGGCTGTGTCTACGGCAACTCCGACCCGGCGCGGGACGTGCCCGTCCTCGCCGGACACGCCCGGGAGGGCCGCCTCGACCTCGGCGCCCTGGTGACGGAGCGGATCGCCCTGGACGGCATCCCGGCCGCCTTCGAGAACATGCTCGCCGGCAAGGGAGGCCGGGCCCTGGTCGTCTTCTGACCGGCCCCGGCGCTCAGGGCCCGGTCACAGCGACTCGTGGGTCCGCCCGGTGCGCGGTGCCCCGGCCACCACCCGGGCGGCCCGCGAGCCCGACCGCGACACGGCGACGCCGGCCAGGCACAACGCCCCGCCCGCCAGCGTGAACGGCCCGGGCACCTCGTCCAGCGCCAGCCACGACATCAGGACCACCAGCGCGGGCACCGCGTAGGTCGTCGCGCCCATCCGGCTGGCGGTCGTGCGGGCCAGGGCGTACGCCCAGGTGGTGAAGGCCACCGCGAGCGAGAACACCCCCAGGTAGACCATGTGGAGCGTGGCCGGCAGCGAGGCGTCCCCCACCTCCGTGACCAGTCGGCCGGCGAACGGCAGGCACAGCACCGCGCCCACCAGGCACCCGTACGTCGTCACCTGGAGGGCGCTGGCGTGGCCCAGCGCCGGCTTCTGCGCCACGACCCCGCCCGCGTACCCCACGGCGGCCAGCAGGCACAGTCCCACACCCAGCACCGAGGAACCGCCCCCGCCCGACATCGACACGCCCACGGTCACCGCACCGGCGAAGGAGACCGCCATCCCGGCCAGCAGCCGCGGCGGCATCGGGTCGCCGAGCAGCCGGGCGCCCAGCAGGGCGATGAGGAGGGGCCCGACGTTCACCACCAGGGCCGCCGTGCCCGCGTCGACCTCCTGCTCGCCCCAGTTCAGCACCACGCTGTAGAGGCCGAACCAGAGGAAGCCCGATATCGCGACACCGGGCCAGGCCGCCCGGGGCGGCGGTCCCTCGCGCCGGATCAGGCAGAGGGCGCCCAGCACCGCGGCGCCGACGAGCAGCCGTCCGAGCGCCAGCGCGCCCGGGGAGTACTCCTCGCCCGCGCGGCGGATCGACACGAACGCCGAGGCCCACAGCACGACGGTGACGGTGGCGGCGCCCGCGGCGAGCAGCCCGGTACGGCGGGACGGGGAGGCGAGGGAGGCGGTCATCAAGGCTCCGGGCGTCGGGAGGAGTCGGGTGGGGACCGGTGGATCGTGGACCGGGAACGGGGCTCGGCGAAAGTGGTTTTCGGACGGCGGCCTTCAGCTGCGGACGGCGGCCTTCAGCGAAGGGCGCCCACCTCGACGCCGAGCAGGCCGAGGAACGCCCGCTGTCTCGTCGGCGATGGGCGCCGCGAGCCGGGCGAGCCGCGGTGCCTGGGGTTCCCTGGTGGCCATGCCTGCCAGGACGGGGCACGGACGTTTCGGCCGGCGCCGAACGGTCCGTTCGCCCGCGTCAGCTCTCGCCGGCCAGGCGCGCGTACTGCAGGGCCAGCCCGTCCAGCAGGGCGGCGAGGCCCGTCTCGAAGGCCCGCTCGTCGACCTTCTCCTGCTGCTCGGCGAGGAGGTGGGCCTGGCCGAGGTGGGGGTAGTCCGCGGGGTCGTACGCGCTGGCGTCGTCCACGAAACCGCCCGCGAAGGAGCCGAGCGCCGAGCCCATGATGAAGTACCGCATCAGCGCGCCGATGGAGGTGGCCTGGGACGCGGGCCAGCCCGCCTCGACCATCGCGCCGTAGACGGCGTCCGCGAGCCGCAGCGCGGCCGGGCGGCGGCCGGGGCCGCGGGCCAGCACCGGGACGATGTTGGGGTGGTCGCGCAGGGCCGCCCGGTAGGAGACGGCCCAGTCGTGCAGCGCGGTCCGCCAGTCGCGGCCGTCCTCGAACATCGACAGGTCGACCTGGGCGCTCACCGAGTCGGCGACCGCCTCCAGGATCTCGTCCTTGGTGCGGAAGTGGTTGTACAGGGAGGGGCCGCTGACGCCCAGCTCGGCGGCGAGCCGACGCGTGGAGAGAGCCGACAGGCCTTCCGTGTCCACGAGTTCGCGGGCCGTCGCGACGATCCGGTCGTAGTTGAGGAGGGGCTTGCGCGGTCGGGCCATGGCGCACATAGTAGGGCTGCCCGATGGAAACTAGCAGTGTTAGTTTAATGGTGAGGTGTCCGCCGCATGAACCTGGAGCTCAGCGAGGAGCAGGCCGCCGTCCGCCGGCTCGCCGGGGACTTCGTCGCACGTGAGATCGCCCCGCACGCCGTCGCCTGGGACCGCGCCGAGGAGGTGGACCGCTCGATCGTCAAGAAGCTCGGCGAGGTCGGCTTCCTGGGCCTGACCATCGACGAGGAGTACGGCGGCTCGGGCGGCGACCACCTCGCGTACTGCCTGGTCACCGAGGAGCTGGGGCGGGGCGACTCGTCCGTGCGCGGCATCGTGTCCGTCTCGCTGGGCCTGGTCGCCAAGACGATCGCGGCCTGGGGCAGCGAGGAGCAGAAGCGGCGCTGGCTGCCCGGGCTCACCGCGGGCGAGCTGGTCGGCTGCTTCGGCCTCACCGAGCCGGGCACCGGCTCCGACGCGGGCAGCCTCGCCACGCGGGCCGTACGCGACGGCGACGACTACGTCATCTCCGGCACCAAGATGTTCATCACCAACGGCACCTGGGCCGACGTCGTCCTGCTCTTCGCCCGCTCCACGGACGCCCCCGGCCACAAGGGCGTCTCCGCGTTCCTGGTGCCCACGGACACGCCCGGCCTGACCCGCCGCACCGTCCACGGCAAGCTCGGTCTGCGCGGCCAGGCCACCGCCGAACTCGTCCTCGACGGGGTGCGTGTGCCCGCGTCGGCCCGGGTGGGCGAGGAGGGCAAGGGATTCTCCGTCGCCATGTCGGCGCTGGCCAAGGGCCGGATGTCGGTCGCCGCGGGCTGCGTGGGCATCGCCCAGGCCGCGCTCGACGCCGCCGTGCGCTACGCGGGGGAGCGCGAGCAGTTCGGCAAGCCCATCGCCGGGCACCAGCTCGTCCAGGAGCTGATCAGCGACATCGCCGTCGACGTGGACGCGGCCCGGTTGCTGACCTGGCGGGTGGCCGACCTGATCGACCGCGGGCAGCCGTTCGCCGTGGAGTCCTCCAAGGCCAAGCTGTTCGCCTCCGAGGCCGCCGTCCGCGCCGCCAACAACGCCCTGCAGGTCTTCGGCGGCTACGGCTACATCGACGAGTACCCGGTGGGCAAGCTGCTGCGCGACGCCCGCGTGATGACCCTCTACGAGGGCACCAGCCAGATCCAGAAGCTGGTCATCGGCCGGGCGCTCACCGGGGTCTCCGCGTTCTGAGCACCGGCTGAGGCGTTCTGAGTACCGGCTGAGTACCTCCCGGGTGCCTCTGGGTACTTCGACGGATGCCGGACCGGCCGCGGCGGCCCGAGCATGGGCCCATGAGTGACGCATCGGGCAAGCCCCACAACACCGCGGCCTTCTACGGCCAGGCCGTCGCCTCCTTCGCGGTCGCCATGGCCGCGACCGCGATCGGCATCTTCAAGCTGAACGCCGACGCCTGGGTGCGGGCCTTCCTGGCGATCGCCGTGCTCTACCTCGTCACCTCCGCGTTCACCCTCGCCAAGGTGATCCGGGACCGCCAGGACGCGACGGCACCGCCCGCCTACCCGCCCTTCCCCAAGCACTGAGGCCCCGGGGCCGTACCGCGCGCTAAGCGCCCGCTCACCTGGGGCGGTATGGTGGAGCCTCTGTCAGCGAGAGGGGCGAGTGAGCGATGAGTACGGCGGAGGACACGGCCGGCGGCGAGACGTCGGCGTGGGGTGAGGTCACGCCCGACGCGGCCCGGCGGCTGCTGATCGCCGCCGTGGAGGCCTTCGCCGAGCGCGGCTACCACGCCACCACGACCCGGGACATCGCGGGCCGGGCGGGCATGAGCCCCGCGGCGCTCTACATCCACTACAAGACCAAGGAGGAGCTCCTCCACCGGATCAGCCGCATCGGCCACGAGAAGGCGCTGGACATCCTGCGCACGGCGGCCCGGCGCGAGGGCACCCCCGCCGAGCGGCTCGCCGACGCGGTCGGTTCCTTCGTCCGCTGGCACGCGGGCGGGCGCACCACCGCCCGGGTCGTGCAGTACGAACTCGACTCGCTGGGTCCCGACGCCCGCGCCGAGATCCTCGCGCTGCGCCGGCAGTGCGACGCCGAGGTGCGCGGGATCATCGAGGACGGCGTGGCGGCCGGCGACTTCGACGTCCTGGACGTCAAGGGCACCACCCTCGCCGTCCTGTCCCTGTGCATCGACGTGGCGCGCTGGTTCAGCGTGTCCGGCCCCTGGACGCCGGACGAGGTCGGCGCGCTGTACGCCGACCTCGTGCTGCGGATGGTCGGGGCGAAGTAGCCGCCCAGGGGGCGTCTCGCCGATCATGCCGGGCTCCCGGTGCCCGGCCTGATCGACAGGACATCCCCTAGAGGTAGTACCGGGCCACGGACTCGGCCACGCAGACCGGCTTGTCCCCGCCCTCGCGCTCCACGGTGAAGGCGACGCTGACCTGCACACCGCCCGCCACGTCCGTGACGTCCGTGATGACGGCGGTGGCGCGCAGCCGCGAGCCGACCGGGACCGGGGCGGGGAAACGCACCTTGTTGGTGCCGTAGTTGACGCCCATCTTCACGCCCTCGACGGCGATCAGCTGGGGGCCGAACAGCGGCAGCAGCGACAGGGTGAGGTAGCCGTGGGCGATCGTCGTCCCGAACGGGCCGGAGGCGGCCTTCTCCGGGTCGACGTGGATCCACTGGTGGTCGCCGGTGGCCTCCGCGAACGTGTCGATCCGCTTCTGGTCGACGTCCAGCCAGTCCGTGTACCCCAGCTGCTCGCCCACCGCCGCCTTCAGGTCGTCGGCGCCGGTGAAGATCCTCGGCTCTGCCATGTCCAGGCCTCTCGCGTCACGTGTCTCGGAAGGGCAACTCTAAGCAACTGCTTAGCATGCTAGGTGGCCGGATGCCTGTCAACGGACCGGGGGAGTGACACGGGTGGGTAGGTTGGGGGCGTGCCCCAGATCCCCGAGAAGATCCACGAGCTCACGGTCGGCCAGTTGTCCGCCCGCAGCGGTGCCGCGGTGTCCGCCCTGCACTTCTACGAGTCCAAGGGCCTGATCACCAGCCGCCGCACCTCCGGGAACCAGCGCCGCTACACCCGTGACACCCTGCGCCGGGTCGCCTTCGTCCGGGCCGCGCAGCGCGTCGGCATCCCGCTGGCCACGATCCGGCAGGCGCTCGCCGAACTCCCCGAGGAGCGCACACCCACCCGCGAGGACTGGGCGCGGCTGTCGGAGGCGTGGCGCTCGGAGCTCGACGAACGCATCAGCCGGCTCAACCGCCTGCGCGACCACCTGACCGACTGCATCGGCTGCGGCTGTCTCTCCCTCGACGGCTGCGTCCTGTCCAACCCGGACGACATCACCGGTGAACGGCTGACGGGCTCGCGCCTGCTGGCGGAGCAGAGGGGGAACAGGCGGCGGCAGGACGCCGACCGTCGCTGACCGCACGTCACATCGTCTTCGCGGGACCGGAGTGCGGGAGCCACTTCAGGGCCTCGCTCACCAAGCGGGCGTTGGAGTCAGCCGGTTCGCCGTCCGGCAGGAACAGCGTGTCCTCCAGGCCGACGCGGGTCGCCAGGCCCAGCCGGCCCGCCAGCCGCAGCACCGGCCACGCGCCCCCGTCCTCCCCGTGCAGCAGCACCGGGCGGTCGTGGGCGGGCCCCAGGTCGGCGAGCAGCGCCCGGGCCGTCGTCACCGCGCTGCCGGGATCGGCGTCGGTCACCTCGGCCAGCACCCGCAGCACCCTCGGGCCCAACGGGGACGCGGCGAACCGGGTCGCACCGTCCGTGCCGGACCAGATGCCCGCCTCCACGCCCACACCCCGCTCCAGCAGCGCGGCGGCCACCTCCTCGGCGCCCGGTTCGTGCCAGTTGACCGAGGCGTGGTCGGGCAGGACCGTCCAGCCGCGGACGCGCGCCACCCGCGCCGCCGGGTCCGGTTCCGCCCAGGCCCCCGTCGTCACCCCGACCGGCACCCGCACCCGGTCCCTCAGCGCGGTGAGCACCGGGGTCAGTACACGCGCGGACAGAGTGTCCTGCCCGCAGGGGGACTTGGGGTGGACGTGCACGTCCGTGGCCCCGGCGGCGACCGCGTCGGCGGCCGACTCCGCGAGGGCCGAAGGCGTCAGCGGCACATGCGCTCCGTCGCCCGCGCCCCGGGAACCGTTCAGACAGACCTGGACCATGTGCCGATGGTGCCAGGCGGCACCGACAGCGCCAGGACGCGGCCGCGCGTCCCGAGGGCCCGAGGGAGGGGGTGCGGCATCCCCGGCGCACCCCCGACGTGCTTGAGGATCCCCCTGGGAGGGGGCGTCCCCCCCTACGCGGACACGAGCATGCGCTGTCCGCGCCGCGCCGTCGCCAGCGCTTCCGGTGTGAGAACCGGACGCGGCACCACGATGCCGCAGTCCGTGCAGACCGGGCCGGACGACGGTTCATGGGCCAGGTCGTACTTCCAGACCAGCCGGTCCCCGTCGCACACCGGGCAGTTCGTGCCCGGCGCGCGCTCCAGCGCGGAGATCAGCTTGCGCAGCACGTCGGCCAGCGGCCCCCGCGGGTGCACCCGGGGGTCGTCGCACCAGGCGACGCCGAACCCGCCCCAGGTCAGCCGGTGCCAGTCGTCCACGCTGCCCGGCCTGCGCAGTCCGTCGTGCTTCTCCTTCTTGCGCCGCTCGGCGAACGCGACCTCGTAGGCCAGCCAGACCGAACGCGCCTCTTCCAGCTCCTCCAACGCGGCCACGAGCCGCGCCGGCTCAGGAGACCGGTCCTCCGGACCGAATCCCGCCCGGGAGCACAAGTGGTCCCAGGTCGCCCTGTGCCCGTACGGTGCGAACCGCTCCAGGCACTTGCGCAGTGAATAACGCCGCAGTGCCAGGTCGCACCGCGGATCGCGCACCTGTCTCGCCAGACTCCGGAAACCTGCCATCGCCCTGCACCTCCGTCACATCTGCACCTGTACTTCGGTCACTTCGGCGACACCGCGCCTCCTTCCCGCGCGGCGTTGACGAATAGACGTATCGACAAGCGATTCGGCTCCATCCGTTGTCCGACGACCTCCCCAGCGAGTCCTGCCGACTCGGAAACCTGACGCATGTTCATCTTCAATCCCGGGGATACCGCCGGTAACGTCCCGGCCCACCCTCGTCGGTAGGAGCTGCCATGCCACGGCGTACCCCACGCAACGCCCCAGCCGTACCGAGAACTCCCGGCGGATTCCCCGGGTTCCTGAAGGCCGCATCCGTATGCATGTTGATTGCCGGTCTTTTGTCACCTCTTTCCCCGGCGGTGCCCGTGTCCCAGGCCGCCGCCGAGCCGGCCGCCGTGACCGACCACTGCGGCGGACGCTGCTCCGACATCCTCCCGCCGGGCCAGAACGGCAACGCGACCCTGGCCCAGATCCTGCTCAACCAGGCCTTCGGCACCCTGCCCGAGCACGCGTCCGACCAGCTCGGCCCGTACGCCGCCCTGGCCAAGGGCCACCCGGGACTCACCGACGCCACCCTCAGCACCTTCTTCGGCGACGCCTCCTTCGGCGTCCCGTCCGACCAGGTCGCCTCCACCCTCAAGCCCGCCGGACGCGCCGACGTGACGATCGTCCGGGACAAGAAGACGGGCGTGCCGCACATCACGGGGACCACCCGCTACGGCACCGAGTTCGGGGCGGGCTACGCGGCCGCCCAGGACCGGCTGTGGCTGATGGACGTCTTCCGGCACGTCGGACGCGGCCAGTTGACCTCCTTCGCCGGCGGGGCACCCTCCAATCAGGGGCTTGAACAGCAGTTCTGGCGCAGCGCGCCCTACACCGAGGCCGAACTGCAGGCGCAGATCGACAGCGCCGTCGCCAAGGGCGGCGACCGCGGCCGGCAGGCCCTCGCCGACGCCACGGCCTACCTCGACGGTGTCAACAGCTACATCGACGCCTCCGACAGCGGCCGCTACTTCCCCGGCGAGTACGTCCTGACCGGCCACAAGGACTCGATCACCAACGCCGGCACCATCGAGCACTTCAAGCTGACGGACCTGGTCGCGCTCGCCTCCGTCATCGGCGCCCTGTTCGGCTCCGGGGGCGGCGGCGAGGTCGACAACGCGCTCTCCCTGCTGGCCGCCCAGGAGAAGTACGGCGTCGTCGAGGGCACCCGGCTGTGGGAGTCGTTCCGGCAGCGCAACGACCCCGAGGCAGCCGTCACCGTCCACGGCAAGAGCTTCCCGTACGCCACGAAGCCCGCCGACCCGCAGGGCACGGCCCTGCCCGACGCCGGCTCGGTGACCGACGAGCAACTGGTGTACGACCGGACCGGCAGCGCGGCCGGCGCCGCCGCGGGCGGTGCCTCCGCGACGGCCGCCGCCGCCCTCGGCTCGGCCCGGCGGGGCATGTCCAACGCGCTGGTCGTCAGCGGCGAGCACACCGCGAGCGGCCACCCGATCGCCGTCTTCGGGCCGCAGACCGGCTACTTCGCGCCCCAGCTGCTGCTGCTCCAGGAGATCCAGGGCCCGGGCATCAGCGCGCGCGGCGCCTCCTTCGCGGGCCTGAGCATGTACGTCGAGCTCGGCCGCGGACAGGACTACGCGTGGAGCGCCACGACCTCCGGCCAGGACATCATCGACACCTACGCCGTCGAGCTCTGCCAGGACGATCACCACTACCTCTACCGCGGCACCTGCACGGCGATGGACAAGGTCGAGCGGAAGAACGCCTGGAAGCCGACCACCGCCGACGGCACCGCCGCGGGCTCGTACACGATGCGGGTGTGGCGCACCGAGTACGGCCCGGTGACGCACCGCGCGACAGTCGGCGGCAAGAAGGTCGCCTACACCAGTCTGCGTTCGTCGTATCTGCACGAGGTCGACTCGATCATCGGCTTCCAGATGCTGAACGACCCCGACTACGTCAAGGGCCCTGCCGACTTCCAGCGGGCCACACAGCACATCAACTTCACCTTCAACTGGTTCTACGCCGACTCCGCGCACACCGCGTACCACAACAGCGGCGACAACCCGGTCCGGGCGGCCGGCGTCGACGCGGACTTCCCGGTCTGGGCGCGCCCGGCCCACGAGTGGCGGGGCTGGAACCCGGCGGGGAACACCGCGCAGTACACCCCGCCGTCCGAGCACCCCAACTCCGTCGACCAGGACTACTACATCTCCTGGAACAACAAGCAGGCCGCCGACTACAGCACCGCGCCCTGGGGCGACGGCTCCGTCCACCGGGGCGACCTGCTGGACGACCGGGTGCGCGCGCTGGTCGGCAAGGGCGGTGTGACCCGGGCCGCGCTGGTGAAGGCGATGGCCGACGCCGGCCTCGCCGACCTGCGCGCCGAGGACGTCCTGCCCGGTCTGCTGAGGGTCGTCACCAGCGCGCCGGTGACCGACTCCCAGGCCGCCGCGGCGGTGACCAGGCTCCAGGCGTGGGTCGCGGGGGGCGCCCGGCGCACCGAGACCTCGGCCGGCTCCAAGAAGTACGCCGACGCCGACGCGATCCGCATCCTGGACGCCTGGTGGCCGCGGCTGGTGAAGGCCGAGTTCGAACCCGGGCTCGGCAGCACCCTGTACACGGCGATGCAGCGCAACCTGCCCGTCGACGAGGCCCCGTCCGCCGGGCACGGCCCCACCGGATCGCACGCCGGCAGCTCCTTCCAGTACGGCTGGTGGAGCTATGTCGACAAGGACATCCGGGCGGTGCTCGGTGAGCCGGTCCGGGGGCCGCTCGACCGCGTGTACTGCGGCGGCGGCAGCCTGACCGCCTGCCGGGACCTGCTGATCGGCACCCTGAAGGAGGCGGCCGGCCGCACGGCGGCCCAGGTCTACCCCGGCGACGACCAATGCGCGGCGGGCGACCAGTGGTGCGCCGACGCGATCGTCCAGCGCACCCTGGGCGGCATCAGGCACGGGAAGATCAGCTGGCAGAACCGGCCGACGTACCAGCAGGTCGCGGAGTTCACCTCGCACCGGTGACCCGGCGGAGACCTGGCGCGGAGGCCGCGACCCCAGCGCCAGGTCTCACCGGTACAGCAGATACTCCTTGCGGACCCGGCGGAACGCCGCCAGTTCCCGCTGCCAGCCCGCCACCACCTCGTCGGTGTCCGCGCCCGCGTCGATCATCGTGCGCACCTGGGTGGACCCGGTGAGCTTGTCGATCCAGTTGTCCGCACGCCAGGCGAAGCCGCTCCAGGTCCGCTTGGCCGTCACCAGCAGCGCGATGCCGGTGCGCACCGGGTCGAACGCGGCCCGGTCGTGCACATGGAGCTGCACACCGCCGATGGTCTTCCCCTGGAACTTGGAGAAGGTCGGCGCGAAATACGCCTCCCTGAACCGCACGCCGGGCAGCCCGAGTCCGTTGACGGCCGCCGCCCAGCGCCCGTCGACGCCGTCCGCGCCGAGCAGTTCGAACGGGCGGGTGGTGCCGCGCCCCTCCGACAGATTGGTGCCCTCGAACAGACAGGTGCCCGCGTACACGAGCGCGGTGTCCGGGGTGGGCATGTTGGGGCTCGGCGGCACCCAGGGCAGCCCCGAGGCGTCGTAGAAGTCCGAGCGCTTCCAGCCCGTCATCCGCACGGTCTCCAGCGGCACGGGGGTGTCCAGGAACTCCCCGTTGAACAGCAGCGCCAGCTCGGCGACCGTCATGCCGTGCGCCTGCGCGATGGGCCGGCGGCCGACGAAGGTGGCGAACTCCTCGTGCAGGACGGGCCCCAGGGCGGCCCGGCCGGTGACCGGGTTGGGCCGGTCCAGCACGACGAAGCGCTTCCCGGTGAGCTGGGCCGCCTCCATGCAGTCGTAGAGGGTCCAGATGTACGTGTAGAAGCGGGCGCCGGCGTCCTGGATGTCGAAGACGACCGTGTCGACGCCGGACGCGGTGAAGACGTCGGCCAGCGGCCGGCCGCTCTTGAGGTAGGTGTCGTACACCGGCAGCCCGGTGGCCGGGTCGTCGTAGCGGCCCTCCGAGCCGCCCGCCTGCGCGGTGCCGCGGAAACCGTGCTCGGGGCCGAAGACGGCCGTCAGGTTCACCCGGTCGTCGGCGTGCATGACGTCCACCATGTGGCGGACGTCCCGGGTCACGCCGGTAGGGTTGGTGACGATCCCGACCTTCTGCCCGTCGAGGAGCGCGTAGCCGTCCGCCGAGAGCCGTTCGAAACCGGTGCGCAGGCGTGGGGGGCGCGGTGCCGCCGAGGCCGGCGAGGAGACGGAGGCCGCTGTCGCCGCCGTGGTCGCTGCGAGAAGAGCTCGTCTGGAGAGGCGCATGGGGTGCACCGTATGGCCCGTGCGGAGCGCAGGGAAGGTGGCGGAGCGGGTGGCGCGCGCCCTTCCCTGGCACATACCGACCGGTTAGTCTGACCGTGCCAGAGCCGCAGTCGAAGGAGACCGATGGTGCAAGCCGTGCAGGACGCCGCAGTCGTCGTCACCGGGGCCGGAGGGGGCATCGGGGCCGCGCTGGCCCGGCGGTTCGCGGCCGCCGGGGCCCGGGTCGCCGTCAACGACCTGGACGCCGCGAAGGCGCGGACGGTCGCGGAGGAGATCGGCGGCCTCGCCGTCCCCGGCGACGCCTCCTCGATCCTCCCCGAGGCCCGCGAGGCGCTCGGCGGCACGATCGACGTCTGGTGCGCGAACGCGGGCGTCGCCTTCGCCGGGGACGAGCCCGGCGCACCCCTCGACGAGCAGACGTGGGCGACGTCCTGGGACGTCAACGTCATGGCGCACGTACGGGCCGCCCAGGCCCTGCTGCCCGACTGGCTGGAACGCGGCAGCGGGCGCTTCGTCTCCACCGTCTCCGCCGCCGGGCTGCTCACCATGATCGGCGCCGCGCCCTACGCCGTCACCAAGCACGGCGCCCTCGCCTTCGCCGAGTACCTGTCGCTGACGTACCGGCACCGCGGCATCAAGGTCCACGCCATCTGCCCGCAGGGCGTGCGCACCGACATGCTGGACGCCACCGGCAGCGCCGGCGACCTGGTGCTCAAGCCCACCGCCATCGCCCCCGAGGACGTGGCGGACGCCCTGTTCAAGGGCATGGAGGAGGACCGCTTCCTGATCCTGCCGCACCCCGAGGTCGCCGGCTACTACGAGACGCGGGCGGCCGCCCCCGACCGCTGGCTCGCCGGGATGAACCACCTCCAGCAGCGCTGGGAGGAGACCCGATGACCGGCTCGCGCTACGCCGCCATGCCCTGGCTGGCCCAGCTCAGCGACGCCCAGCGCGCCCCCGTCGCGCCGGACGACTCCCTCGTGCACGCCCTGCGCCGGGCCGCCGCGGAGACCCCCGACCGGGTCTGCCTCGCCTACTTCGACGCTCGTCTGACGTACCGACAGGTCGACGAGCTCAGCGACTCGGTCGCAGGACACCTCGCCGCCCGCGGCCTGGAGCGCGGCGACCGGGTGGCGATCCTGCTCCAGAACTCCCCGCACTTCGTGCTCGCCCTGCTCGGCGCCTGGAAGGCGGGCGCGATCGTCGCCCCCGTCAACCCGATGTACAAGTCGGGCGAGGTCGGCCACGTCCTCGAGGACGGCGAGGTCGCCGCCCTCGTCTGCTCCGGCCGGGCCTGGGAGACGTATCTGCGCGACACGGCGGCCGGCTCGCCGGTGCGGATCGTGCTCACCGCCTGCGAGGCGGACCTCCAGACCCGCGACGACCCCCGGGTGACCGGCCTCGACCGCCTTCCCACGCCCGCCGGCACCGACGACCTGACGGCCGTGGCCCGCGCCGGGCATCCCGCGCCCGAGGGCCGCGACCCGGACCCGTCGGACATCGCGCTGATCAGCTACACCTCGGGCACCAGCGGCGTCCCGAAGGGCGCCACCAACACGCATCGCAACATCCTGTACAACGCCGAGCGGCAGCGGACCGGCCTCGAACTGCCCGACCCACCCGTCTACTTCGGGCTCGCGCCGCTGTTCCACATCACCGGCATGGTCTGCCAGCTCGGCGCCTGCGTGGTCAGCGCGGGCACCCTCGTCCTCGCGTACCGCTTCGAGGCGGGCGTCGTCCTCGACGCGTTCGCGGAACACCGGCCGCACTACACCGTCGGCCCCTCCACGGCCTTCATGGCGCTGGCCGCCCACCCGGACGTCACCCGCGACCACTTCGCCTCGTTCCACATGATCTCCTCCGGCGGCGCCCCGCTGCCGCCGGCCCTGGTGGAGAGGTTCCGGGCCGCCCTCGGTCCGTACATCCGCAACGGCTACGGCCTCACCGAGTGCACCGCCCCCTGCGCCTCCGTGCCGCCCGGCCTGGAGGCCCCCGTCGACCCGGCCTCCGGGACGCTCGCCGTGGGCCTGCCGGGCCCCGAGACGGTCGTCCGGATCGTCGACGACCGGGGCGAGGAGGTGCCCTTCGGCGAGCAGGGCGAGATCGTCGTCCGTGGGCCGCAGGTGGTCCCCGGATACTGGCGGCGGCCCGAGGCCACCGCGGAGACCTTCCCGGACGGCGAACTGCGCACCGGGGACATCGGGTTCATGGACGCCGACGGCTGGCTGTACGTCGTCGACCGCAAGAAGGACATGATCAACGCGTCCGGCTTCAAGGTCTGGCCGCGCGAGGTCGAGGACGTCCTGCACACCCACCCCGCCGTCCGGGAGGCCGCCGTGGTCGGGGTGCCCGACGGCTACCGCGGTGAGACCGTCAAGGCGTACATCAGCCTCCGTCCGGGTGCCGAGACCGACCCCGGCGAACTCGTCGCGCACTGCAAGGAGAGACTGGCCGCCTACAAATATCCACGTCAGGTGGAGATCCTGCCCGACTTGCCCAAGACGGCAAGTGGGAAGATCCTCCGTCGGGAACTTCGTTCCCGTACGAACGACGGATAGACAGCAAGCGGACATCTCGGAAGGGCAGGTGGCGGCACAGTGGCCAGAACGACGGACGGTGACGGTACGCCCGTCCCGCAGCGGCTGCTCGCCGCCGCCACCCGGCTCTTCGCGGAGCAGGGCTACGACCGCACCTCGGTGCAGGAGATCGTGGAGGCGGCCGGCGTCACCAAGGGCGCGCTCTACCACTACTTCGGCTCCAAGGACGACCTCCTGCACGAGGTGTACGCGCGGGTCCTGCGCGTGCAGCAGGAGCGCCTGGACGCCTTCGCGGACGCCGACGAGCCCGTCGAGAAGCGGCTGCGCGGGGCCGCCGCCGACGTGGTCGTGACGACCATCGAGAACCTCGACGACGCGTCGATCTTCTTCCGCTCGATGCACCACCTGAGCCCCGATAAGAACAAACTGGTGCGCGCCGAGCGCCGGCGTTACCACGAACGCTTCCGCGCGCTCGTCGAGGAGGGGCAGCGCACCGGCGTCTTCTCGACGGCGACCCCGGCCGACCTCGTGGTCGACTACCACTTCGGCTCGGTCCACCACCTGTCCACGTGGTACCGGCCCGACGGCCCGCTCAGCCCGCAGGAGGTCGCCGACCACCTCGCCGACCTGCTGCTGCGCGCCCTGCGCCCCTGAGGGCGTGCGGGGGCCCGGGCCCCCGCACGCGCCCCGCTACAGGTACTTCTTCAGTTCCCGCCGGGCCAGCGACCGCTGGTGCACCTCGTCCGGCCCGTCGGCGATCATCAGCGTCCGCGCCGAGGCGTACAGCTCCGCGAGCGGGAAGTCCTGGCTGACGCCGCCCGCGCCGTACAGCTGGATCGCCCGGTCGATGATGCCGACGACCGCACGCGGTGTCGCGATCTTGATGGCCTGGATCTCGGCGTGGGCCCCCTTGTTGCCGACGGTGTCCATCAGCCAGGCCGTCTTCAGCACCAGCAGCCGCAGCTGCTCGACGGTCACCCGGGCGTCGGCGATCCAGTTGTGCACCACACCCTGCTGGGCGAGCGCCTTGCCGAACGCCTGACGCGACACCGCGCGCCGGCACATCAGCTCGATCGCCCGCTCGGCCATGCCGATCAGCCGCATGCAGTGGTGGATACGGCCGGGGCCGAGCCGTGCCTGGGCGATGGCGAAGCCGCCGCCCTCCTCACCGATGAGGTTGCCCACGGGCACGCGCGCCTGGTCGAAGACGACCTCGGCGTGGCCGCCGTGGGAGTGGTCCTCGTAGCCGAACACCCGCATGGCACGCCGGATCGTGACGCCCGGGGTGTCCCGGGGGACCAGGACCATGGACTGCTGGCGGCGGATGTCCGCGCCGTCCGGGTCCGTCTTGCCCATCACGATGAAGATCGCGCAGTCGGGGTTCATCGCGCCGGAGATGTACCACTTGCGGCCGGTGATGACGTACTCGTCGCCGTCCCGCTCGATCCGGGTGGTGATGTTCGTGGCGTCGGAGGACGCCACCTCCGGCTCGGTCATCGCGAACGCCGAGCGGATCTCGCCCGCCAGCAGCGGCTCCAGCCACTGCTTCTTCTGCCGCTCGTCGCCGAACTGGGCCAGCACCTCCATGTTCCCGGTGTCCGGCGCCGCGCAGTTCGTCGCGGTGGGCGCCAGGTGCGGGGAGCGGCCGGTGATCTCGGCGAGCGGCGCGTACTGCAGGTTGGTGAGACCGGCGCCGTACGCGGCGTCGGGCAGGAAGAGGTTCCACAGGCCCTGGCTGCGCGCCTCGGCCTTCAGCTCCTCCACCACGGCCGGGGTGTCCCACGGCGAGGCCAGCAGGGCGCGCTGCTCCTCGGCCACCGCCTCGGCCGGGTAGACGTGCTCGTCCATGAAGGCGAGCAGCCTGGCGCGGAGTTCCTCGGTACGCGCGTCGAACGCGAAGTCCATGTCCGTCAGCCTTCCTGGATGCCGTCGCGGAGCGTGGTCAGACCGTGCTGGATGAAGACCGGGACCAGGTCGCCGATGCGGTCGAAGCCGCGGCCGACCGTCTGGCCCAGCGTGTAGCGGTAGTGGATGCCCTCCAGGATCACGGCGAGCTTGAACCAGGCGAACGCCGTGTACCAGGACACCGCGGAGACGTCACGGCCCGACCGCTCGGCGTACCGCTGGATCAGCTCGGTGGGCGTGGGGTGGCCGGCCGCCTCGGCGGTCGTGGAGACCGGGGAGTCGGACGCCCCGAGCGGCATGCTGTACATCACCAGCAGGCCCAGGTCGGTGAGCGGGTCGCCGAGGGTGGACATCTCCCAGTCGAGGATGGCCTTGATCCGGTCGTCCGGGCCGATCAGGACGTTGTCCAGGCGGTAGTCGCCGTGGATCACGGTCGGCGCGGGCGAGTCCGGCAGCCGGCGGCCCAGCGTCGCGTGCAGCTCGTCGATCCCGGCCAGCTCGCGGTTGCGGGAGGCGTCCAGCTGCTTGCCCCAGCGGCGCAGCTGCCGGTCCAGGAAGCCCTCGGGGCGGCCGAAGTCCTCGAGGCCGACCGAGGCGGGGTCCACCGCGTGCAGTCCGACGAGGGTGTCCACCAGGGACAGCACCGCGTCCCGCGTGCGCTGCGCGCCGAGCGGGGCGAGCTGGCCCGCGGTGCGGTAGGGGATGCCCTCGACGAACTCCATCACGTAGAACGGCGCGCCGAGCACCTCCTCGTCCTCGCACAGCAGCAGCGGCCGGGGAACCGGCACGCTGGTCGGGTGCAGCGCGCTGATGACGCGGTGCTCGCGCTTCATGTCGTGCGCGGTGGCGAGGACGTGGCCCAGCGGCGGGCGGCGCACGACCCAGCGGGAGGTGCCGTCCGAGACGGTGTAGGTCAGGTTGGACCGTCCGCCCTCGATGAGCCGGCCGGTCAGCGGGCCCTGCGCCAGACCGGGCAGCTCGCGCTCGAGCAGGCCGTGCAGCCGGTCGAGATCGAGTCCGGGCGGATGGTCGGGGCTCATCAGTGCTCCTCGGGACGGGTGAACGTGACCCGACTTATGATGCCGACCAGTCGGTATGTAGTCCAGAGGGTCGCCCGAACGTGATCGGGCCCACGATACGGCGACAGCTCCCGGGCGAAGCGCCAGGGAGCTGTCCGGGGGTGCGTTCCGCCGGGCCCGGTGGGCTCAGTGGTCGTCCCAGTGCCCGTCGTGCGCCGCGTGCCGGTGCCCGTCGTGCAGATAGTCGACGTGGTCGCCGTGCGGGACGCTCTCGTGCCCGCAGCCCACGCCGTGCCGGTGGCTGTGGTCGTCGTGGGTGACGTGGTGCTCGCTGACGCACTCGTCCCAGTGGCCCGCGTGCTCGCGGTGCAGATGCCCGTCGTGCGCGTAGTCGGTGTGGTCGCCGTGCGGCACCGGGGTGTGTCCGCAGCCTGGGCCGTGGACATGCGTGTGGGCGGAGTGTTCGACATGCTGGGTGGTCATGGTGCTCACCTTCGGAAGGAGCGGAGTCCGACGGCGCCCAGGCTGCCACGCGAACGGTGCATATCAGGGTATTCCGCTTGCGCGGCGTCCTCCCGCCCCGGAGGGTCGGACCCATGAAGGCCATCAGCTACTCACGCTACGGCGGGCCCGACGTGCTCGCCTACGGGGAGGTCGACGACCCCCGGGTCGGTGTCGACTTCGTGCTCGTCAAGGTGCGGGCGGCGGCGGTGAACCCGGTGGACTGGAAGTGTCGCGAGGGTCACCTGGACCAGCTGATCGAGCCCGTCTTCCCGGTGGTGCCGGGCTGGGACGTGTGCGGGGTCGTCGTCCAGCCCGGACTGGCCGTCACGGAGTTCGCCGTCGGCGACGAGGTCATCGGCTACGTACGCCAGGACGTCCTCGAGCACGGCACCTTCGCCGAGTACGTCGCGGCGCCCGTGCGCACCCTCGCGCGCAAGCCCCGCAACCTCACCTGGGAGGAGGCGGCCGGGCTGCCCCTCGGGGGGCTGACCGCCTACCAGGCGCTCACGAGGACGCTCCAGGTCAGACGGGACGAGACCGTCCTCGTGCACGGCGCGTCCGGCGGGGTCGGCTCCCTCGCCGTCCAGCTCGCCCGGCACGCGGGCGCCCGGGTGATCGGCACGGCGAGCGCCCGCAACCACGACTTCGTGCGCGGACTCGGCGGCGAGCCGGTCGAGTACGGCGAGGGGCTGGCGGAGCGGGTGCGCGGTCTCGCGCCGGAAGGGGTGACCGCCGTTCTCGACACGGTCGGCGGCGACGCCCTGAAGGTCTCGGCCAACCTGCTGGCCCCGGAGGGGCGCCTGCTCTCGATCGCCGACCCGGACGTCGTCGCCTACGGCGGCCGCTACCACTTCACCCGCCCCGACCCCGAGGACCTGCTGCGGCTGTCCGAGCTGGCGGAGCAGGGCGTCGTGACGGTCCGCGTCGCGCGGACGCTCCCCCTGGAACAGGGGGCCGAGGCGCACCGCCTGAGCGAGGAGGGCGGGACACCCGGCAAGATCGTGGTGACCGTGGACGGGGAGACGGAGGACGCCACCCCGCCGGGGCTCCGGGAGAAGACGGACTGACCGGATCGCGGACCGGTTCAGAGGAGCAGTCCCGCCCCGCAGACCGCCAGGGCCACGGTGACCAGGGCCGCGGCCGTCGCGTGCCGGGGTGTCAGCGCCCGGGGTTCGGCCGACGCGGCCAGCAGCCGGATCCTGCGGTGGGCGAGCGCCAGGAACCCCAGCCACAGGACGCAGCACAGGGCGCAGACGACCGCACCGGTCACCGAGACCCCGCCCCGCAGCGCGCTCTTCGCGGCGAGGACGGCGGCCACCGTGGCGGCCAGCGTCGTCCGCCGCCACGCCAGACGCGTCCGCTCGGGCTGGAGCCCGGGGTCCCGTACCGGCCCGGCACTCACGTGTCCCACCCGACGAGCACCAGGAAGACCATCGCCACGGCCACCAGCGCGACGACGAGGCCGAGCAGCGCCGGGAACCGGGACACCGGAAGGTCCTCGCCGCGGCGCATCGCCCGCTCGCAGCGCACCCAGTGGTTGACGGCGCGCAGCGCGCACAGCACACCGGCCGCCAGCAGCGCGAGCGCGAGCCCGACGCGCCATCCCCAGCGCAGGTCGGGCAGGAACTGGTCCACCGCGAAGCCGCCGCCGACCAGCGCGAGCGCGGTCCGCAGCCAGGCGAGGAAGGTGCGCTCGTTGGCCAGCGAGAACCGGTAGTCGGGCGTGGCTCCCTCCCGCCGGATCTGCTCCGGCGCGAACCACAGCCGGACGTTGCGCACGATCTCGATCACACGCACGACCCTAACCGGGCACGGGCGGGAGGGCCCGGCCGGTGCCGCCCGCCGGTCAGCCGGCCGCCCGGTGCGCCCGCAGCCGCTCGTACGCCGCCGTTCCGTCCGGCACCCACGGCCACTCGGGGAGCCTTTGCTCCAGTTCCCCGTCGGTCAGGAAGCCGTGCCAGGCGACCTCCTCGGCCTGGGGCTCCACCGGCAGCGTGCAGCGCACCTCGTACACCGCCGACCACCAGGTCCGCCCGGCGCCGTCGTCGTAGAGGAACTTGAACAGGAACTCCGGCCGCGGCAGGCCGCTCACGCCGAGCTCCTCCTCGGCCTCGCGCAGCGCCGCGGCGTCGTACGTCTCGCCCGCGCCGACCACCCCGCCGACGAACATGTCGTAGTGCGAGGGGAAGACCAGCTTGGTGGGGGTGCGCCGGTGCACGAAGAGACGGCCCTCGGCGTCCCGGGCCTCGATGAAGACGCAGCGGTGCCGCAGCCCCCGGGCGTACGCCTCGCCGCGCGGGGCCTGCCCGACCACCCGGTCCTGCTCGTCGACGATGTCCAGGATCTCGTCAGCAGCGCTCATGGGGCCCATCCAAGCAGGAGGGGCCCCGGTGCGTGCGGGCGGCGAGTCAGCTCAGCGGAGCCGGGACCGCGGCCGTGGCGCGCTCGGCCTGCCGGGTGCCGCAGGGCATGGCCTGGTGGGTGCCGAGCAGGATGATGCCGACGACGATGCCCGCGAGGCCCGCGGACTCCCAGGCCAGCGCGCCCGGGTCGGTGCGCAGCCGGTCGCCGAGGAAGCCCACCCCGCACAGGATGCCCGCCAGCGGCTGGGCCGCGGTCAGCGCGGGCAGCGACATGCGCAGCGACGCCGTCTCGAAGGCGCTCTGGACGAGCACCAGCCCGGTCAGGCCGAGCGCGACGATGGCGTACGGCTGCCAGCTGGTCATGACCGCGGTGAGGCCGCCGTCCGCGAAGCGCTGCCCGGTCATCCGCGTCAGCGCGTCCTGCACGCCGTACAGGAGGCCGGCGGCCGTGGCGAGCAGGGCCGGGCCGGCGTTGAGCCGTGAGCGTCTGGCGTACCCCGTCAGCAGCAGGGCCGCCCCGACCATGACGCCGATGATCAGCCACTGCCGGAACGAGTCGCCCCCGGCCGAGCCGCCCTGGGGCTGCCCCGCCATGATGAACGCCGTCACCCCGCCCGCGAGGAGCGCGAGGCCCGCCCAGCCCTGGCGGCCCAGGGGCTGCTTGGTCTGGCGGCGCGAGAGCATCAGCGCGAAGAGCAGGTTCGTGGCCAGCAGCGGTTCGACCAGGGAGACCTCGCCCTGGCCCAGCGCCATCGCGCCGAGGGCCATGCCGACCACCATGAGACCGATGCCGCCGAGCCAGCGCGGGACCTTCATCAGGTCGAGCAGCAGCCGGGGGGAGAGGTAGTCGCTGAGCGGAGCCCGCTGGGCGACGTTCTGCTGGAGGACGAAACCGAAGCCCAGACACGATGCGGCGGCGACGGCGAGTATGAGGACCTGGAGCGACACGCTGCGTACCTCGATCATCCTGCCGGGGGAGGGGACGGGGTGCGTAAAGGCCGACTGTAGCGACCTCAGGCCCGGCATGCGCGTCCTACGAGTGTGCGGCACCGAGTACCCCGTCGCCATGACCTACGCCACACAGTCTCTACAATTCGTATCATTTCGGGCATCACCTGAGCAACAACTACCCCGTCGATCACGGAAGTTGACGCGTGTAGCACCCCTGGCGGCCCTTGACGAAGACCCTTGGCGGGGGGTTTGCTGTGCGTGACCACCTGATGACAGCCCACGATGTGCTCCCAGGACCCAGAACCGGTGTCCCCACCCCCACCCCCTCTCGGTCGCGGCCGCAAGCGCGGCGGCCACCCCTTCGACGCGGCACTGGACGACGCCGAGCTCACCGCCGCCCGCACCGCCCTCTCCCAAGGGCGCTGGCAGACGGTCCGCTCCCTGCTCGCCCGTACGGGCGACGACTGGGACCGCAGAGGGCACCGCGTCACCGTCCTCGCCGCGGAGCCGCACTGCGCCGCCTGGACCCGCGACTGGCTGCTCGCCGAGCCCGACTCGGGCGACGCCACCGTCCTGCTCGCCCTGGCCCAGGTGCGGCTCGCCCTGCGCGGCAAGGAGAAGCCGCTCCGCGCCCGTGACGCCTGCCACCGGGCCGCCGCGCTCCTGCCCGCCGACCCCACCCCCTGGCTGGGCCTGCTCATGCTGGAGAGCGCTCTCGGCGCCGAGCCGGAGATGTGGCACTGCTTCGCCGAGGTGCGCGCCCGGTACACCGACCACCACCACGCCCACCACCTGGTGGTCGCCCGGCTCGCGGAACAGCGCTCCGCGGCCGGCGCCGACCCGATGCACGAGGTGTACGACTTCGCCCTGGACGTCGCGCAGCGGGCCCCCGCCGACTCGCCGCTCGCCGTCCTGCCGGTCGTCGCCCACACCGAGCGCTACCGCGTCCTCGCGGCGGCGGGGCACGAACCCCGGGACGCGGCCGCCTCCGGGCACTGGACCGGCCGCCGGGCCCGCCAGGTGATGCGCTCCGCCTTCGACTGGTGGCTGGAGTGGGAGCAGGAGGGGCACCCCCGCCGGCTGATCGACCTGAACTTCCTCGCCCACGCCAAGGTCTGCGAGGGCCGGGGCGCCGAGGCCGCCGCACTGTTCCACCGCATCGGCGACCACGCCACCCCGTCACCGTGGTCCTACCCGGACCGCGACCCGTACTCCGCTTTCCGCGCCGCCCGCGACACCGCGCTCGGCACGGCCTGAGAGCGGCGGACCCTCAGGACACCCCCAGCGCCACCCGACCCGACGAAGGACGGACATTCGATGACGACGGGCAGTTCCAGCATCAGCAGCGCCACCGCCGGCGACGGCGGGATCAATACGTTCAAGGGGCAGGACCGCGCCCTGCGCGCCGACCGGCTGGGCACCGCGGGCCTGCTGCTGTCCGTGCTCGCGGCGACCGCGCCCCTCATGGTCGTCGCGGGTGTCATGCCCACGACCTTCGGGGTGATGGGCGTGGTCGGGCAGCCGCTGCTGTTCGTGATCCTCGGCCTCGTCCTCGCCCTCTTCAGCGTCGGCTACGCCGAGATGAGCCGGCACGTCCACAACGCGGGCGCCTTCTACGCCTACATCTCCCGCGGCCTCGGCGGCACGGCCGGCGCCGGCGCCGCGATGGTCGCGCTCGTCGCCTACAACGCCCTCCAGGTCGGCATCTACGGCATCTTCGGCTTCGAGGTCTCCGGGCTGTTCGCCACCTACCTCGACCTGGAGATCGCCTGGTGGATACCGGCCCTGCTCGCGGCACTCGCCGTCGGCGCGCTCGGCTGGCTGAAGATCGACCTGAACGCGCGCGTGCTCGGCGTCCTGCTGGTCATCGAGGTCGTCCTCGTCGTGATCTTCGACGTCGCCGCGATCTCCGGTCCCGCGAAGGAGGGGCTGTCGCTGCACGCCTTCAACCCCGACACCCTCACCGGCGCGGGCATCGGCACCGCCCTGTGCTTCTGCGTCGCCGCCTTCCTCGGCTTCGAACAGGCACCCGTCTACGCCGAGGAGACCAGCCGCCCGCACGTCCTCGTGCCCCGCGTGATGTTCCTGGCCATCGGCGGTATCGCGGTGTTCTACACGATCAGCTGCTGGGCGTACACCGTCGCCACCGGGCCCTCCGCCGTCGTCGGCACCGCCCAGGAGCAGAGCGCCGGCATGCTCTTCTTCCTCACCGAGGACCTCCTCGGCGCGACCTTCACCGACGTCCTGCACGTGCTGTTCGTGACCGGCATGTTCGCGGCCATGCTCAGCTTCCACAACGTCGTCGCCCGCTACGCCTTCGCCATGGGCCGCGAGGGCCTGCTGCCCGCCGCCTTCGGCCGCACCAGCGGCGTCAGCGGCGCCCCCAGCACCGGCTCGCTCCTGCAGACCGGCGTCTCGCTGGTCGCCGTCGCCGCCTTCGCGCTCACCGACGACAAGCCGGCCGGCGACCCCACCGCACCCGTCCTGCACCTGTTCACCTGGATGGGCAGCCTCGGCGCGCTGGGCGTCACCGCCCTGATGGCCGCCGCCTCGGTCTCCGTGATCGCCTTCTTCGTCCGGCGCGGTGCCGCCGCGGCCCAGTTCTGGCGGCTCGCCGCCTCCGCGCTGTCCGTCCTGGCACTGCTCTTCATCGTCGTCTACACGGTCAAGGACTTCGACGTCCTGATCGGCGCCGGCCCGGGCTCCGCCCTGAGCTGGGTCCTGCCCTCGGTCATCGCCCTCGCCCTGGCCGCCGGGGTCGTCCAGGGTCTGCTGCTGCGCTCGCGCGCCCCGGAACGGCACGCGCGCCTCGGCCTAGGCAACGAGGCGTTCCAGCTCGACAAGGCCGCCGAGGAGACCTCGTGATCCGGCGCTCCGGCACCCGACAGATGACGGAAGTCTGACGAACACCCGCGATCCCTGGCTCCGCCCGGGCCGCGGGTGTTCGAATGAGGGGGTGAACCCCGAACAGCCCGGCGCCCCCGAGGCGGAGGGCGAGGAGCAGGGCAGGCCCGTCGGCCGCCGCGTCCTCCTCGGCACCCTCGGTCTCGGCGTCCTCGGCGTGGTCACCGCGCCCACTCTGCAACGCGGCCTGGAGTCCTTCCTCGCCGGAGCGTCCGACAAGGACCCCACCGGCCTGGCCGACCTGCTGCCCAACGGCGGCGGCTTCCGCTACTACTCGGTCACCTCCTCCGTCCCCCGGAAGAGCGCCACCGCCTACCGCCTGACTGTGGACGGCCTCGTCGACCGTCCACACTCCTACACGCTGGCCGATCTCCGAGCCCTCCCGCAGACCCGGCTCGTCCGCGACGTCCAGTGCGTCACCGGCTGGCGGGTCCCCGGTACCCCCTTCGAAGGCGTACGGCTGTCCCGGCTGCTCGACGCGGCCGGCATGCGCCCCGGCGCGGGCGCCGTGCGCTTCACCTGCTTCGACGGCGCCTACTCCGAGAGCCTCACCCTCGACCAGGCCCGCCGCTCCGACGTCATGGTCGCCCTGCGCATGCGGGACGAGGACCTCGGCCACGCCCACGGCGGCCCCGCGCGCCTCTACGTCGCCCCCATGTACTTCTACAAGTCCGCCAAGTGGCTCTCCGGCATCACCGTCACCCGGGACGTGCGGCCGGGCTACTGGGAGGAACGGGGCTACGACGTCGACGCCTGGGTCGGCCGCTCGAACGGACGTGACGATGCCCCCACGAGTTGACGCGCGCCGCCCGGCCACGGAGGTCCGCCGCTTCACCCCGGCCGCCCGCCGGGTGCACCGCGCCACCGCCGCGCTGATGGGGGTGTGCGTGGTCACGGCGGCCTGCCTCTACATCCCGCAGTTCGCCGAGCTGGTGGGCCGCCGCGAACTCGTGGTCCGCGTCCACGAGTGGGCCGGCCTCGCCCTGCCCGTGCCCGCCCTGGCCGGACTGGTCTCCCGCGCCTTCCGCCGCGACCTGGGACTCCTCAACCGCTTCGGCCCGCACGACCGGATCTGGCTGCGGGCCGTCCTGCGCCGCGACCGGCGCCCCGGCTCCCGCCCGGCGGGCAAGTTCAACGCCGGGCAGAAGATCTACGCCTCCTGGCTCGCCGGGGCGACGCTGGTGATGCTCGGCACCGGCCTGCTGATGTGGTTCACCCACCTCACCCCCCTGCGCTGGCGCACCAGCGCCACCTTCGTGCACGACTGGCTCGCGCTCACCCTCGGCGTCGTCGTCGCCGGTCACATCGGCATGGCCCTGGCCGACCCGGAATCCCGCCACGGCCTGCGCACCGGCACTGTCAGCCGCGAGTGGGCCGACCGGGAGCACTCGGCGTGGCGCCCGTGACCTGCTCCAGCCCTCCCTGTGGCGCCCCTGGCCGAGCGAACGACATGAGCCCGGCCGGCACCTCGGCCGAGGGCGCCTGCACGTCCTGACCGCCGCCGGTGTCCTGTTCGGGTGCCGGGTCGGGGACCACGTCCGGCGGGGCGACCGTGAAGGCCTGTGGCAGGCGCACCTCGTCGCCGCCGTACCGGAGGGACACGTCCACCGGTCCCGGCCCGAGCGCCGGGACCACGACGGACAGGACGACCGTGTCGCCGGAGCGCGGTCCCAGCAGGGGGACGCCCGGCACCTGCCGGCCCCCGACCGTCACCGTCGCGGCCCGCGGCAGTTCGGCGGGGTCGAAGTAGGTGTCCGCCAGCTCGATGCCGATCACCTCGGCGGGCCGCGCGGTGCCGTCGCCGCCCGTGTCCACGCCCGCGATCCGGTACCCGCACGCCGGGGTCCCGCCGGCCGGCGTCCGCAGCCGCACGGTCGCGCCGGGGCTGCGCCGGTGGAAGTCGAGCAGCCCGCCCAGCACCGCGTAGGCGGCACGCCCCTTGCAGGACCGCACCTCGCCGGCCAGGGCCGCGTGGTCCCGGTCCGCCTGCTCCCAGTCGCCGCCCTCGCCCTGCACGGCCAGACAGGCCGACGACAGGGCCCGCAGCAGCGTCCACTCGTCGCCGTCCGCCGCCTCGGGCACACCGTCCAGCGCGGTCCCGCACGCGCCGGGGTCCCGGAGCCGGTCGTACACGCTCGCCGGGTCGGCCGTGCCGTCGAGGTCCGGTGAGCCGGGACCGGGCGGCAGCCAGGCGGGTGCCACGAAGTGGTCGCGGCTCTCCGAGGGCGCGGGGCTCGCGGACCGGCGCGGCGGGGCGCCGTCCGCGACGGCACCGGGCGCGCCGGTGACCGCGGGCGCGCCGATGTGCCCGTCCGGGCGCTGACGAGTGGAGGGGGAGGGCGAGGCCGTCACCGGCCCGGTGGAGGGCCCGGCGGTCACCGCCGGGCCGCCGCCCCCGCCGTCCGCGCGGTCGCCGCCCTCCAGGCCGGTGAAGGCGGCGGCGGCCACCGCCACCGCGCCGACGAACAGCAGCCCCGAGATGCGCATCCCGAGGGAAACCGCCATGAGACCCCCCGACGTCCGTGCCCCCGACGGTCGCGGCGGCCTCCGGGGGATCACCACATCATCGGGCCCCGCGCGCTCCTGGGGAAGGCGTGAGGACATCGACAGGGCGCCGACAGGGAACCTTCCGGGCATCCGGGACAAGATGACGGGAGGACCGGCGGAACCGGGCCGCTCGCCGGAGCTCCGCTCACAGCACGCGCTGTACGTCGACGGGGGGCCGGGTCGGCTCGGTCTCGAGGCGGCAGGGGCCGAGTCCGCCGACCTGGACGCCGTACGGGCCCCAGTCGGCGCACCTGCCCTGGGTGAGCGTCTTCAGCGCGCCCTTGGTGGCGGCGTAGGGCGCGATGCCCGGCCGGACGACGTCGCTCCGCGGCGAGCAGATGTCGACGACCTTGCCGTGGCCGCGTTCCGTCATCCGCCGGGCGGCCGCCCGGCCCACCAGGAACGCGCCGGTGAGGGTGGTGTCCAGGATGTGCAGCGGGCCCACCCGCTCCTCGACGTCCGCGATGCCCGCCGCCACCGACGGGCCGTCGGTCACGTCGCACACGGCCGTACGGACGTCCCCGGGCAGTTCCTTGGCGGCCTGCGCGAGGCGTTCGCCGACCGTCCGTCGAGGACGACCGTGCAGCCGGCCCCGGCCAGGCCACGGGCGAGCGCGCGTCCGATGGCCCGGCTGGAACCGGTGACCAGGGCCGCGCGCCCGGAGATGTCGAAGAGCGGGTGGGCCGCCGTCGCCGTACCCCTACAACACCAGGGACAGCAGCAGGACCGTGCCGCCGGCGACCACGGAGATGATCGTCTCCATGACGGACCAGGTCTTGATGGTCTGCCCGACGTTCAGCCCGAAGTACTCCTTCACCAGCCAGAACCCGGCGTCGTTGACATGGCTGAAGAACAGCGAGCCGGCACCGATGGCCAGGACGAGCAGGGCCGTGTGCGTGGTCGACATGTCGGCCGCGAGCGGGGCGACCAGACCGGCCGCGGAGACGGTGGCCACGGTCGCCGAGCCCGTCGCCAGCCGGATCGCCACCGCGATCAGCCAGGCCAGCAGCAGCGCGGGGATCGACCAGTCCTTGGAGATGTCCAGGACCATCTGGCCCACGCCGGTGTCGATCAGCGTCTGCTTGAAGCCGCCGCCGGCGCCGACGATCAGCAGGATGCCCGCGATCGGCGCGAGGCCCTTCTCGACGAGCGGGGAGACGCGTTCCTTGCCGAACCCGGCCGGCCGCAGCAGCGTGAAGATGCCGACGAGCACGGAGGCGAGCAGGGCGATCAGCGGCGAGCCGACGACGTCGAAGACCCGCTGGACGGTGTTCTCCGGGTCGTCCACGACGATGTCGACCAGCGCCTTGGACAGCATCAGGACGACCGGCAGCAGGATCGTCGCCAGGGTGGCGCCGAAGCCGGGACGCTTCTTCAGCACCTCCGAGGCGCGCTGCGGGATCATCCGCTCCGGCGCCGGGACGTCCACCCAGCGCGCGGCGTACTTCGAGAACACCGGGCCGGCGATGATCACCGTCGGTATCGCGACGAGGACGCCGAGCGCCAGGGTGACGCCCAGGTTGGCGCCGACCGCGTCGATCGCGACCAGCGGGCCGGGGTGCGGCGGGACCAGACCGTGCATCACGGACAGACCGGCCAGCGCCGGGATGCCGACGCGCATGAGCGAGTAGTTGCCGCGCTTGGCGACCATCAGCACGACCGGGATCAGCAGGACGACGCCGACCTCGAAGAAGAGCGGCAGTCCGATCACGGAGGCGATCAGCACCATCGCCCACGGCATCGAGCGGCCGCCCGCCTTGGCGAGGATGGTGTCGACGATCTGGTCGGCGCCGCCGGAGTCGGCGAGCATCTTGCCGAGGATGGCGCCCAGGGCGATCAGTACGCCGACGCCCGCGACCGTGGAACCGAGGCCGGTGGTGAAGCTGGCGATGACCTTGTCCAGCGGTGCGCCGGCGATCGCGCCGAGCACCAGCGACCCGAGGGTCAGGGACAGGAAGGCGTGGAGCTTGAACTTGGTGATGAGCAGCACGATGACGGCGATGCCCACCAGGACGGCGACACCGAGCTGAGCGTGTCCCGCCGAGGTGATGGGCTCGACGGGGTCCGCTGCCAGCATCTCGACGCTGAGTCTGGTCACGGGTGTTTCCCTTGCAGGTACGGGGGTGGGGAGGGGGGTTACACGGTCGGCTCGGGGAGCGCCGTCAGGGCCGTGACGGCGCGTTCGGTGATCTCCTCGGGGCTGCCGGCCACGTCCACGGCGACGCCCGCCTCGTCCTCCTGGAGCGGCTGGAGGGCGGCGAACTGGGAATCGAGCAGCGCGGTCGGCATGAAGTGCCCCTGCCGGTGGGACATCCGGTCCTCGATCACCGCGCGGTCACCCGCGAGGTGCACGAACACGACGTCCGGCGCGGCGGCCCGCAACCGGTCGCGGTACGAGCGCTTCAGCGCGGAGCAGCTGACCACTCCGCCGAGCCCGGCCCGGCGGTGCGCCCAGGCGCCGATGGCGTCGAGCCACGGCCACCTGTCGTCGTCGTCGAGCGGGGTGCCGGCCGACATCTTGGCGATGTTGGCCTCGGAGTGGAAGTCGTCGCCCTCGGCGTAGGGAACGCCGAGGCGGGCCGCGAGCAGGGGACCGATGGTGGTTTTCCCGGTGCCCGCGACGCCCATGACCACGACGACATGGGGGGTGTTCATCGCTGCCTCACTGTCTGTCCTCGTCGACACGTGATGTCGACGGACACTGAAACCCATTAGGTACGACGAATCAAGAGTCTGTGACATATAAGTCTGACTTTTTGTCCCGTGATCCGGCCCGTACGCTGAGTGCATGAGCACAACGGGCCGGGGGCTGCACGGCCGAGTACTGGACTCCCTCGGCCCCGCGATCACCGCGGGCGAGTACCCGCCGGGCAGCGTGCTGCGCACGGACGAACTCGCCCAGCGCTTCGACGTCTCACGCTCGGTGATGCGCGAGGCGGTCCGCGTCCTGGAGTCCATGCACCTGGTCGAGTCCCGCCGCCGCGTCGGTGTCACGGTCCGCCCCAAGGCCGAGTGGAACGTCTACGACCCCCAGGTCATCCGCTGGCGGCTGGCCGGTGCCGACCGCCCGCACCAGCTGCGTTCGCTCACCGTGCTGCGCTCCGCCGTGGAACCGGTGGCGGCGGGCCTGGCCGCCAAGCACGCCACGGCCGGGCAGTGCGCCGAACTCACCGAGTGCGCCCTCGGCATGGTCGCCCACTCACGCGGCCACCAGCTGGAGGGCTACCTCCTGCACGACATCGCCTTCCACCGCGTCATCCTCAACGCCTCGGGCAACGAGATGTTCGCCCGGCTCGGCGACGTCGTCGCCGAGGTCCTGGCCGGTCGCACCCATCACGAGGTCATGTTCGAGGACCCCGACCCGGCGGCGGTCACCCTGCACGTCCAGGTGGCCGAGGCGGTCCGCGCCGGCGACGCCGTCCGCGCCGAGCACCTCACCCGCGAGATCGCGGTCGGCGCCCTGCAGGAGCTCGACATCCTGGCCCCCTAGCTCAGGAACTCCCCGTCGACGTAGACCCAGGCGCCGTCCACCCGCTCGAACCGGCTGCGCTCGTGCAGCGATCCGCCGCGGAACGAGGCCCGGAAGGTCACCGTCCCCGTGGTGTGGAACGCCGAGCCGTCCGCCGTCCCGAGGATCTCCAGGCCCGTCCACCGCATCCCCGGATCCAGCTCCAGCCGGCCCGGCCGCGTCCGCGGATGCCAGGTGAGCAGCAGATACGGCACCTCGCCCCGGACGAACGCGCTGTACCGCGACCGCATCAGCGCCTCGGCGGTCGGCGCGGCCGCCGCCCCGGAGTGGAACCGCCCGCAGCACGCCTCGTAGGAACCGGGCAGCCCGCACGGGCACCCGTCCGAGGACCTGGGCATGGAGGTGGCACGGGCGGCACGTCGGGACATGGGCCCCATTGTGCCGGTGCCGGCCCGCGCGCGACGAACCCGCCCACAACGAGAACAGCCCCTCACCAGGAGGGGCTGTCCGATCTGTGTCCGAGGGGGGACTTGAACCCCCACGCCCGATAAAGGGCACTAGCACCTCAAGCTAGCGCGTCTGCCATTCCGCCACCCGGACAAGGTGTCTTTCGCGCGGGTCTCCCTCGCGGCGACAGAGAAAACACTACCAGGCTTTCGAAGGGCTCCCGATCACCCCCCGGAGCGGCGTGAACGGCGTGTGACGAGGTGCGCCCGGTCTTGGGCCGTGCCGGGCGGAGAGAGAGGATGAGGGGGACCCACCAGCAGTGACACCGCGGGAGGAAGCAGCGTGAGCGACACGGACACGACCAGGAGCGTCACCGGCGAGGACGAGGTCGTGGACCTCTGCCGCGAGCTGATCCGCATCGACACCAGCAACTACGGGGACCACTCGGGCCCCGGCGAGCGCGCGGCGGCCGAGTACGTCGCCGAGAAGCTCGCCGAGGTGGGCCTGGAGCCGAAGATCTTCGAGTCGCACCCGGGGCGCGCCTCCACCGTGGCGCGCATCGAGGGCGAGGATCCCTCCCGGCCCGCGCTGCTCATCCACGGCCACACCGACGTCGTCCCGGCCAACGCCGACGACTGGACCCACCATCCGTTCTCCGGCGAGATCGCCGACGGCTGTGTGTGGGGGCGCGGAGCCGTCGACATGAAGGACATGGACGCGATGACCCTCGCGGTCGTCCGCGACCGGCTGCGCAGCGGCCGCAAGCCCCCCCGGGACATCGTGCTCGCCTTCCTCGCCGACGAGGAGGCCGGCGGCACCTACGGCGCCCGGTTCCTCGTCGACAAGCACCCGGACCTCTTCGAGGGCGTCACGGAGGCCATCAGCGAGGTCGGCGGGTTCTCGTTCACGGTGAGCGAGGAGCGGCGGCTCTATCTGATCCAGACGGCCGAGAAGGGCATGCACTGGATGAAGCTGACCGTGGCCGGCACCGCCGGGCACGGCTCGATGATCCACCGGGACAACGCCATCACCGAGCTGTCGGAGGCCGTCGCGCGGCTCGGCCGGCACAAGTTCCCGGTCCGGGTCACCAAGACCACCCGCGCCTTCCTCGACGAGCTGGGCGACGCGCTCGGCACCGAGCTCGACCCCGAGAACATGGAGGGCACCCTCGCCAAGCTCGGCGGCATCGCCAAGCTCATCGGGGCCACCCTCGGCAACACGGCCAACCCGACCCAGCTGAACGCCGGCTACAAGGTCAACGTCATCCCCGGCGAGGCCACCGCGCACGTCGACGGCCGCTTCCTGCCCGGGTACGAGGAGGAGTTCCTGGCCGACCTCGACCGCATCCTCGGACCGAACGTGCGGCGCGAGGACGTGCACGCCGACAAGGCCGTCGAGACCGGCTTCGACGGGGCCCTCGTGGCCGCGATGCAGTCCGCGCTGGTCGCGGAGGACCCGGCGGCCAAGGCCATCCCGTACATGCTGTCCGGCGGCACCGACGCCAAGTCCTTCGACGACCTCGGCATCCGCGGCTTCGGGTTCGCCCCGCTGAAGCTCCCCCCGGAGCTGGACTTCGCGGGCATGTTCCACGGCGTCGACGAGCGCGTACCGGTCGACGGGCTGCGTTTCGGGGTGCGGGTGCTCGACCGGTTCATCGACGCGTCGTAATTCGACCTGGCGTACGGGATGTGATCTGGGCGGGTGAACACGCTCATAGGGTCGTATCTCTATTAACCGCTCCTCGTTACAGGTGTTGCGATCAGCAAGTGAGATCGCATTGCCAACAAGGAGGAACAATGATCAAGAAGGTCGTCGCTGCTGCGGCTGCCACCGGTGGGCTGGTTCTCGCGGGCGCGGGCCTGGCCGTTGCCGACTCCGGTGCCCAGGGTGCCGCCGTGCACTCCCCGGGCATCGTGTCCGGCAACGTGATTCAGGCTCCGATTCACGTCCCCGTGAACGTCTGCGGCAACACGGTCTCCGTGATCGGGCTGCTGAACCCCGCCTTCGGCAACACCTGCATCAACAAGTGACGTTGTGTCTCGCCCTGTGACCAGGGCTGAGCCGTCGGCCCCGGAGTGCGTGCCATGCGCTCCGGGGCCGACCGGCCTTTACGGAACGTCGGCCGATCTCCCGACGTGTCTTCTCGGAACAAGGTCGAAGGCAGGTATCCAGCAATGCGACAGGTCACCCGCAAGGGCCTGATGACCGTGGCGGCGGCGACCGGGGTCATCGCGGCCGCGGGCGGCGCCGCGCACGCCACCGGCTCGAGTGCGCACGGCTCCTCGTCCCACTCGCCCGGCGTGCTGTCGGGCAACTCGGTGCAGGTGCCGGTGGACGTGCCGGTCAACATCTGCGGCAACACCGTCAACGTGGTGGGCGTCCTCAACCCCGCGATGGGCAACAGTTGCGCCAACAAGGGCGGCTCGGGCGCCAAGGCCGACGGGCACGCCAGTGACTCGCCGGGCATCGGCTCCGGCAACCACGTCCAGGTCCCGGTGCACGTGCCGGTCAACGTCTGCGGCAACACGGTCGACGTCATCGGCATCGGCAACGCTGCCGAGGGCAACGACTGCGCCAACGGCGGTGGCCACCAGAACCCGCCCGGTTCGCCCGAGGAGCCGGGCAACCCCGGCAACCCGGGGAACCCCGGCAACCCTGGTGAGCCCGGTAACCCGGGGAACCCCGGCAACCCTGGAGAGCCGGGCAACCCCGGTGAGCCCGGCAACCCCGGTACGCCCGAGGAGCCGAACACCCCGGGCGGCGGCTCGCACGGCAACCAGCCGGGCGCCCACTTCGTCACCCAGCCCCAGGGCGACGCCCAGCTCGCCCACACCGGCAGCGACGTCCCGATGGGCCTCGTCCTGCCGGTCGGCGCCGGCGCACTGCTCGCGGGCGCGGTCCTGTACCGCAAGGCCCGTCAGTCCGCCTAGCAGGACATAGCGGACCGGTACGAACACAGCGGGCCCCGTCCACGCGGGGCCCGCCTCCGTTCCGTCCGTCCGGTCTGTGGCTCAGCTCACCAGGTGGCCCGCACCTGGCGGATGATCCGGCGGCGCAACCGCACCCGGCGGCTGCCGTCGCGCAGCAGACTCAGGCGGTCCAACTCCCAGTGTCCGTACTCGGCATGGTCCGTCAGCAGACGTGTGGCGTCCTTGCGGGAGACCCCGCGCGGTACGTACACGTCGACAAATTCGTATTCCGGCATCGCATCTATTGTGCGGGCTGGGGCCCGGTACGGATAGCGTCTGCACTATGTCTGATGCTGTGCAGCCCACCGCTGCCGAGGTACGCGCCGCCGCCGAGGCGGTCAAGACCGCGCTCGACCGCCACCTGGCCGCCGTCGAACGCCGGTCGGGTGAGGACGACCCGGCCGTCTACGAGGCGTTCAACGAGTTGGCCGCCGCCGCCGAGGCCTACGACGAGCTGCTCTACGACCGCTACGACGAGGTCACCCCCTTCGAGATCCCCGGCACCGAGGACGCACTGCCCCCGTACACGGGGCCCGAGGAGCCGAGCGCGGTCAGCGTGCTGATCCGGCGCGACTACTCCGTGGTGGAGCCGCAGCGGCTGCTGGCCCAGGCCGAGCGGATCGAGGCGGCGGACTACGGCGGCGCGGACGTGGACGCCTCGGGCACCGTGCACGGAGCGCTGGGGGTGCTGTTCGGCGAGTTCGAGCCGGACGAGATCGCTTCCCGGCACAAGGAGTTCGGCCTGGAGGAGGGCGACTCGACGCTCTGGGTGACCGCGTCGGACGAGCAGGCCGACCCCGGCGAGTGGCTGGAGGCGCCCTTCGACGGCGCCGACCCGCAGCGGGTGATCTGCCGCTTCGACGTGAGCACCGTCTTCGACGACGACCTGGACGACGTCGAGGAGGCGGAGGACCCCGACGAGGACGCCGACGACGACCTCGAGGAGGAACTCGACACCGAACCGGACGAGGACGGAGACGAGGACGACGGAGACGACGACGAGGCCGAGATCGAGCCCCTGGACGCGGACGACGACGTGGACCGGCGCTGAAGCGCCCCGCGCCCACGCGACAGGCGACGACGGCGGCGGCGGTCACGGAGAAACCCTCCGTGACCGCCGCCGTCGTCGTGAGCGGGCCGTCAGCTCACGCCGGCGTCGGCACCTGCGGCCGCAGCAGCGCGGCCAGCCGGGTCGTGCGCGGCTTCGCCTGGACCTCGGCGACGGCCCGGGGCAGGGCCTGCTCCACACCGTGGACGACGGACAGATGGCGGTCGGCGCGGCTGAAGGCCGTGTAGACCCAGGGACGGCTCAGCGCCTGGGCGGCGTCACCGGGCAGGACCACGACCACCGCCGGCCAGCGGCCGCCCGCCGCCTGGTGCGCGGTGAGCGCCCAGCCGTGCCGCACGGACTGCTCCACCCGCGCCCTCGGCACGAGCACGGCCTCTCCCGCGCAGGTCAGCCGCAGCCCCTCGGCGTCGGCCCCCACGACCTGCCCCGGCACCGTACGGCCCGGTGCGGGGGAGTAGGCGACGCGGTCCCCGGGGTCGAAGCCGCCGAAGCGGCCCGGGCCGGGGTTGAGGCGTTCCTTGAGCGCGGCGTTGAGCGCGCGCGTACCGGCCGCGCCGCCGTGTCCCGGCGTGATCACCTGGGTGTCCTCGGGCGAGACGCCGATCGCCCGCGGCACCGAGTCCGCGACGAGCTGCACGGTGCGGTGGACAGCCTCACCGGCGTTTCGTACCGGCACGATCACGACCTCCTTGCCGGGGGCCTCCACCTGGTGGAGCTCGCCGACGCCGATGCCGGACACCAGCTCGCCCAGCGGGCCGGGATCAGGGCGCCGCGAGGCGAGCTGCGGGCAGACCCGCGCCGCCAGCAGATCGGCGAACACCCGGCCCGGGCCCGCCGACCACAGCACTCCGGGGTCGCCGGCCAGCACCAGCCGGGCCCCGTCGGGCAGCGACTCGGTCAGGAGGGCCGCCGTCTCGACATCCAGCAGCGGCGCGTCCAGCACGATCAGCAGGTCGAGGTCGAGGGCGCCGTCCGTGTCCCGGCCGGGGCCCTCCGCGCCGGAGAGCAGACCGGCGACGGTCGCCACGGTCCCCCCGCTCCCCGCCTCCGGCCCGTCGGACAGGGCCGTGAAGCGGTCCCGGCCGCCCGGGGTGTGTGCGGCGGCCCAGGCCCGCAGTCCCAGCGCCCCCGCCGCACGCAGCAGGGCCGCCGGCTCGGCCAGCGACGCCTCCCCGCCGGTGTGCAGGACGAGGCCGTGCGCGGCGACCGCGCGGATCAGCTCGGCGGCGGAACCCGCGCCGCTCGCCGCCCTCTCCCAGTCCTCGGCCGAACCGTCCTGCTTGGGCACCGAGTTGATCAGCCGGGCCAGGCCGTCGGCGAGGCTCTCCTCCGCGAGGGCGTACCGCTCGAGGCCGACGAGGACGCGGACCGGCCGCTCCTCGTCCTCGCCCGCCTCACCGCCCGCGGCGGCCGGGGCGCCGGGCTCCTCCAGGGCGTCCTGGAACGCCAGGGCCTCGCCCTCGGCCAGCGTGTCCTGCACGGCCGCGTCCGGGTCGGGCACCCCCTGCCGGGCCAGCGCGGCCGTCAGCGCCGGCAGCTCCAGCGCCGTGTGCCCGGCGATCGCGGCCTGCTCCAGCAGCCATCCGGTGACCGCGCGTCCGCGCCGCTCGTCGTCCGGTGCGCACTCGGCGCCGAGCAGCGCCCGCGCGAACCCGTCCGCCTGCTCGGGCCGTACGCCGGCGACCCGCAGCAGCTGCCACGGGTCCTCCCGCAGCGCCTGCGCGGCGGTCTCACCGAGGACCGCCGCCACCTGCGGGGCGAGCCCTTCCGGGGCGCCGCCCTCGGTCAGCACGCCCCGCACCGCCTCGACGCTCTCCGGTGCGGGCGCCGCGGGCGCGCCCGGCTCGGCCACGGGCTCGGGGCGGCGCACCGGCTCGGGCGCGGCGCGGCGCGGCGGCTCCGGCTCGCTGAAGACGGTGGCGGCGGGCTTGGCGCCGCTCTCCACGGCCCGCACCGCGGCCAGCAGGTCCGCGGCCTTGCCGCTGAGCTTGGCCCCGGCGGCCACGGGCGCCTGCTTCTCGGCCTTGCGCCGCTCGATCCGCTCCCGCTCCAGGCGCTGGGCGGCGAGCTCGGCCTCGGCCTCCGACAACTGCTTCGCCGCGTCGCCTTCGGCCGCGGGGGCCGCGCCCTCCGGCCCCTCGGTGCCGGCCGGCTCGTCCGCCGGCGTCCCCGGCTCGGCGTCCTCCGTGGTCTCGGGCGGCTCCGTGCTCACAGCGTGCTCCAGTCGTGATCGGGATAGTGGTGCACGGGCGCGGAGACGTCGTCGAGCGCCCGGCAGATCTCGTCAGGAAGACTAAGGTCCTCCACTGACAACGCGGCCGTGAGCTGCTGCGCGGTGCGCGCGCCTATGACGGGTGCGGTCACGCCGGGCCGGTCCCGGACCCAGGCGAGGGCGACCTGGAGCGGGGAGACGGCCAGCCCGTCGGCGGCCGTCTGCACGGCGTCCACGATGCGGCTCGCCGTGTCGTCGAGGTACGGGGCGACGAACGGGGCCAGGTGCTCCGAACCGCCGCGCGAGTCCGGTGGCGTCCCGTTGCGGTACTTGCCGGTCAGCACGCCCCGGCCCAGCGGCGACGACGGCAGCAGGCCGACCCCCAGGTCCAGCGCGGCGGGCAGCACCTCACGCTCCACGCCCCGCTGGAGCAGCGAGTACTCCAGCTGCGTGCTCGCCAGCCGGGTCCGGGTGCCCGGCGCCGCGAGCTGCCAGGTGGCCGCCTTGGCGAGCTGCCAGCCGCAGAAGTTGGAGACGCCGACGTAGCGGGCGCGGCCGCTGGACACCGCCAGGTCGAGGGCGTGCAGCGCCTCGTCGAGCGGGGTGTGCGGGTCGTAGGCGTGGATGTGCCAGATGTCGACGTACTCCGTGCCGAGGCGGGCCAGCGAGGCGTCCAGCGCGGAGAGCAGATGGCCGCGCGAGCCGTCGACCCTGCGGTCGGGGTCGGGGACGCTCCCCGCCTTCGTCGAGATGACCAGGTCCCGGCGCGGGACGAGCCCTTCCATGAGCCGGCCCAGCAGGTACTCCGCCTCCCCGTCGCCGTACACGTCGGCCGTGTCGACGAGGGTGCCGCCCGCCTCCCAGAACGTCTTCAGGAGGTCCGCAGCGTCGTGCTCGTCGGTGTCCCTTCCCCAGGTGAGGGTGCCGAGCCCGATCCGGGACACGCGCAGGCCGGTGCGGCCGAGATGCCTCTGCTCCATGAACGCCGAGATTACTGGCCAGAACCTGACCTGTGGGGGCCTGTGGATGACCAGTTTCGGCGCGGTGGGCGGCCCCGGCCGGGCGACGCCCGCCACACCGCCCTCCCCGTGACCGGCCCCCCGCGCTAAGGTCTGGCCCACCAGGACGTTACTGATCGGTAAGAGGAGTCGGCCATGCAGCTCGGGATCAACCTCGGCTACTGGGGTGCCGGAATGGACGCGGACAATCTCGCCGTCGCGCAGGAGGCCGACCGGCTCGGGTACGCCGTGTGCTGGGCCGCCGAGGCGTACGGCTCGGACGCGGCCACCGTGCTCAGCTGGGTCGCCGCCCAGACCGAACGCATCGACGTCGGCTCCGCGATCTTCCAGATCCCGGCCCGCCAGCCCGCGATGACCGCGATGACCGCCGCGACCCTGGACTCCCTGTCCGGCGGCCGCTTCCGGCTCGGCCTCGGCGTCTCCGGACCGCAGGTCTCCGAGGGCTGGTACGGCGTCAAGTTCGACAAGCCGCTCGCCCGCACCCGCGAGTACGTCGAGATCGTCCGCCGGGCCATGACCCGCGAGCGCCTCAGCTATGAGGGCGAGCACTGGACGCTGCCGCTGCCCGGCGGCCCCGGCAAGCCGATCAAGCTGACCGTGCACCCGCAGCGCGAGCACATCCCGCTCTACATCGCCGCGATCGGCCCGAAGAACCTGGAGCAGACCGGCGAGATCGCCGACGGCGCCCTGCTCATCTTCCCCTCCGCGGACCACCTGGAGGACACCACCATCCGGCACCTGCGGGCGGGCCGCGAGAAGGCCGGCAAGACCCTCGACGGCTTCGACGTCTGCCCGACGCTGCCGCTCGCCGTGGGCGACGACAAGGACGTCGCCGCGCTCGCCGACACCTTCCGCCCCTACACCGCGCTGTACGTCGGCGGCATGGGCAGCGCCAAGCAGAACTTCTACAACCAGCTCGCGCAGCGCATGGGCTACGAGAAGGAAGCCGCCGACATCCAGGCCAAGTACCTCTCCGGCGACAAGCAGGGCGCCGCGGCCGCCGTACCGCAGGAGCTGATCGACCGGACCACGCTGCTCGGCTCCGTCGACCGCATCGCCGACCGGATGAAGGCCTACGCCGCCGCCGGCGTCACCACGCTGTCCCTCGCCCCGGCCGGTTTCACCCTCGACGAGCGGCTGCGCTCGCTGCGCGCCGGCGTCGAGGCCCTGGAGCGCGCCGGCCTGGCCTGACCCCGGGGGCCGGTCCCGGACATTCCTACGGCCGTGGTGGGGGCTCGGGGGTCTTCCCCGCCACGGCCGTCACGGAGAACAACGCGCGCGTGCCCCGGGTGGTTACGCTCCCGTCGTGCCCCGCGGGTCATCCGTTCGGCCCAGTTGTCCGACACAGCTGTTGCAGCACCACTCTCACCGCATTTGACTCGTTCTTCGCGGTAATCCTGCGGCGTCCTGAGAGAGGTGGCCCACGATGCTTTCGGCCAAGAGTCTGTTCCAGGAGATCCTCGCCAACGACGAGTCGTTCCGGCTGTTCTGCTCCATCGCGGCCAGTGGCGAGTCCCAGGGCGGCTGGGAGAACGCGCGCATCGCCGCGCTCGTCCCCCCGAGCGAACGCGCCCTCGCCCCCAAGATCTCCAGGCACGGCGCCGACGAGGACAAGCACGGGCGGATCTTCAACGCCCTGCTGAAGAAGCGCGGCCTCGAACCGGTGCCCGTCCCGCCCGAGACCGACTACACGATGCTTCTCGAGCGGCACGGCATCGGCCTCGCCCACGACAAGCTCAAGAGCGACCAGCCGCTCACCCTGCAGGACATCGTCACCTACCTCGCGCACAGCCGGGTCACCGAGCAGCGGGCCTCCGAGCAGATGGAACTGCTGCGCAGGCACTTCGCCGACCACCCCGACATCGGCCGTGCGGTGCGGATGATCTCCGGCGACGAGGACAACCACCTCGCCTACTGCCACGAGGAACTCCTGCGCTACGCCGCCCGGGGCCACGGCCGGGCCATCCAGCGGACCCTGCGCGAGAGCGCGCTCGCCGAGATCCGTATCTACCGCGACGTCAGCCTCGCGGTCATGGACCACATGGGCCGCATCCTGGGCTGGTCCCGGCCCAAGGCCGCGGTACTCGCCGCGGGCATCCATGCGGTGTACGCCTGGGAGCGGATCGCGGGCTGGCGGCGCATGGTGTCCCTGTCGATGCCGGAGCGCCGCGACGCCCTCGGCGGACCGGCCACCTCGGCCCCCGAGTTCGCCTGACCTCTACAGCCAGCCCCGGTGCTTGAAGGTCCGGTACAGCAGGAGCTCCAGGGCGGCCATGATCGCGAGCAGCGCCGGGTACGACCACACCCAGGTCAGCTCGGGCATGTGCTCGAAGTTCATGCCGTAAATCCCCGCGAGCAGCGTGGGGAGAGCGGCCATGGCCGCCCACGCGGAGATCTTGCGCATGTCGTCGTTCTGCTGCACGCCCGTCTGCGCCAGATGAGCCGACAGGACGTCCGAGACCAGCCGGTCCAAGCCCTCCACCGACTCGTTCACGCGCGTGAGGTGGTCGCTCACGTCCCGGAAGAACGGCTGCGCGTCGTCGCGCACGAACGGCACCCGTGTGCCGGTCGGCCCGGTCTGGGCGAGCCGGACCAGGGGGTTCGCCAGTGGGCCCGTCGCCCTGCGGAACTCCAGGACCTGCCGTTTGAAGGCGTAGATGCGCGAGGCCGTGTTCCGCGAGCCGCCCGCCGTCGGCGAGAACACCTCCGCCTCCACCTCCTCCAGGTCGATGCTCAGTTCCTCGGCCACCTCGAGATAGTGGTCGACCACGGAGTCGGCGACCGCGTACAGCACCGCCGTCGGGCCGTGCCGCAGCATGTCCGGATCGCCCTCCAAACGCTCGCGGACGGCCCCGAGCGTGGTCTCCTCGCCGTGCCGGACCGTCACCACGAAGGAGTCGCCGATGAACACCATCACCTCACCCGCGGTGACCACGTCGCTCTTCGGCTCGTAGGCGACCGGCTTGAGGACCACGAACAGCGAGTCGTCGTACACCTCCATCTTGGGCCGCTGGTGCGCCTTCAAGGCGTCCTCCACGGCCAGCGGATGCAGCCCGAACTCCTCGGTGACCTTGCCGAACTCGTCCTCGGTCGGCTCGTGCAGGCCGATCCACACGAAGGCGTCGTCCCGCAGACGGCACAGGTCGAGAGCGTCGGAGAAATCCCGAGGGGGCTCCTCCGAGCGACGCCCGTCACGGTAGATGGCGCAGTCGACGATCACAGGGTGTGTTCTCCCGTCATCCGGTCCCGAGTGTGTCCGCCCGTATGCCTAGGCTGGGCGGCATGCCCACGCTGATCCTGGTCCGCCACGGACGTTCCACCGCCAACACCGAAGGGGTGCTCGCCGGCTGGACGCCCGGCGTCGCCCTCGACGAACGCGGGACCCGGCAGGCCGCCGCGCTGCCCGCCCGGCTCGCCGCCCTGCCGATCGCCGAGGTCGTCAGCAGCCCCCTGCAGCGCTGTCAGGAGACGATCCGCCCCCTGCTGGACGCCCGCCCCGGCCTCACCGCGCACACCGAGGAGCGCATCGGCGAGTGCCACTACGGCGACTGGTCCGGCCGTAAGCTCGCCGACCTCAAGGACGAGCCGCTGATGGAGGTCGTCCAGGCCCACCCCTCCTCGGCCGCGTTCCCCGGCGGCGAGTCGATGCGGGCCATGCAGACCCGCGCCGCGGAGGCCGTCCGCGAGTGGAACGCGCGCGTGGAGCGCGACCACGGCGCCGACGCCGTCTATCTCATGTGCTCGCACGGCGACATCATCAAGTCGCTCGTCGCGGACGCACTCGGTCTTCATCTCGACCTCTTCCAGAGGATCTCCGTTGAACCGTGTTCCATCACCGCGATCCGTTACACCCGTCTGAGGCCGTTCCTCGTACGCCTCGGGGACACCGGCGACTTCGCGTCCCTCGCGCCCCGTGAGGGGCCCGCCGCCGGTGACGCCGCCGTCGGGGGCGGCGCGGGCGCACCGTGATCGTCCGGCGCAGTAGGGTGAAGCGGTCGAAGCAGCGCCGCCCGCACCACCCGTGATGCCCACGAACCGCCGTACTCACGACCCCCATGGAGACAGGACGTGTCCCGTCAGGTGTTCCTCTACGACCCCCCGGACCGTTTCGTGGCCGGCACGGTCGGACTGCCCGGACGCCGTACGTTCTTCCTCCAGGCCACCGCCGGCCCCCGGGTGACCAGCGTGGCCCTGGAGAAGACACAGGTCGCCGCCCTCGCCGAGCGCATGGACGAACTGCTGGACGAGGTCGTACGGCGCAGCGGGGGCAGCGCCGCCGTCCCCGTCGTGGCCCCCAGTGAGATCGCCGACACCGGCCCGCTGGAGACGCCCGTCGAGGAGGAGTTCCGCGTCGGCACCATGGCCCTGGCCTGGGACGGCGAGGAACAGCGCATGATCGTCGAGGCGCAGGCCCTGGTGGAGCTCGACGCCGAGACCGAGGAGGACCTCGCCGAGGCCGAGGAGCGGCTCCTCCAGGACGAGGAGAACGGCCCCCCGATGCTGCGGGTCCGGCTCACCGGCGCCCAGGCGAGGGCCTTCGCCAAACGCGCCCTCGACGTCGTCAACGCCGGGCGGCCGCCGTGCCCGCTGTGCAGCCTCCCGCTCGACCCGGAAGGACACGTATGTCCGCGCCAGAACGGATACCGCCGCGGAGCGTGACCCCCGTGGACCTGCTCACCGAGGGTGAGCTGACGGTGCGCGGCCGCATCCGCGAGGCGTCCAACGCCGCGCTCCTGTGCACCGTGGCCCACGGCGGGCGTGAGGCGTCCTGCGTCTACAAGCCGGTCGCCGGCGAGCAGCCGCTGTGGGACTTCCCCGACGGCACCCTCGCCGAGCGGGAGGTCGCCGCGTACGAGGTCTCCGAGGCGACCGGCTGGGGGCTCGTCCCGCCCACCGTGCTGCGCGACGGGCCGTACGGCGAGGGCATGGTCCAGCTGTGGATCGACGTGACCCCCGAGGCGGAACTGCTCGCTCTCGTGGACGGGGAGGAGCCGGAGCCCGGATGGAAGGCGATCGGCTTCGCCGAGGTCGGCGAGGGCCGCACCGCGCTGCTCGTGCACGCCGACGACGAACGGCTGCGGCGGCTCGCCGTCCTGGACGCCGTGATCAACAACGCCGACCGCAAGGGCGGGCATCTGCTGCCCACCGCGGACGGCCGGCTCCACGGCATCGACCACGGCGTGACCTTCCACGTCGACAACAAGCTGCGGACCCTGCTGTGGGGCTGGGCGGGGGAGCCGCTGACGGAGGACGCCCTGCGGGTCCTGCACACCCTGGACGAAGGGCTGAAGGACGACGGGGCCCTCGCGGCGCGCCTCGGGCAGCTCATCACCCCCGCCGAGATGGACGCCACCCGTGCGCGGGTCGCCACCCTGCTGGCCACCGGCGTCCACCCGCAGCCCGGCGGCGACTGGCCGGCCATCCCCTGGCCGCCCGTGTAGGACGCGCGGCGGCCGGCAGCACACCGGCCGCCGCCACACAAGACCGCCTTACCGGCCATCCGGCCCGGTCCGGTTCGTATACGGAACTCCAGTCCGGTTAGGCTCATGGCATGCATGCCTGGCCCGCTTCTGAGGTCCCCGCCCTGCCTGGTCAGGGCCGCGACCTGAGGATCCACGACACCGCGACCGGCGGCCCGGTCACCCTCGACCCCGGTCCCGTCGCCCGTATCTACGTCTGCGGCATCACCCCGTACGACGCCACCCACCTGGGGCACGCGGCGACCTACAACGCGTTCGACCTCGTGCAGCGCGTGTGGCTCGACACCAAGCGCCAGGTCCACTACGTCCAGAACGTCACCGACGTCGACGACCCGCTCCTGGAGCGGGCCGAGCGCGACTCCGTCGACTGGGTGGCCCTCGCCGAGAAGGAGACCGCCCTCTTCCGTGAGGACATGACGGCCCTGCGGATGCTGCCGCCGCGGCACTACATCGGCGCCGTCGAGGCCATACCCGGGATCGTCCCGCTGGTCGAACGGCTCCGGGAGGCCGGCGCCGCCTACGAGCTCGGCGGCGACATCTACTTCTCCGTCGAGTCCGACCCGCACTTCGGCCAGGTCTCGCACCTGGACGCCGCCGCCATGCGGCTGCTGTCCGCCGAGCGCGGCGGCGACCCGGACCGGCCGGGCAAGAAGAACCCGCTCGACCCGATGCTGTGGATGGCCGCCCGGCCCGGTGAGCCCAGCTGGGACGGCGGCTCCCTCGGCCGGGGCCGCCCCGGCTGGCACATCGAGTGCGTCGCCATCGCCCTCGACCACCTCGGCATGGGCTTCGACGTCCAGGGCGGCGGCTCGGACCTCGCCTTCCCGCACCACGAGATGGGCGCCTCCCACGCCCAGGTGCTGACCGGCGAGTTCCCCATGGCCAAGGCGTACGTCCACGCCGGCATGGTCGCCCTGCACGGCGAGAAGATGTCCAAGTCCAAGGGCAACCTGGTCTTCGTCTCCCAGCTGCGCCGCGACGGTGTCGACCCGGCCGCGATCCGGCTCGCCCTGCTCGCCCACCACTACCGGGCCGACTGGGAGTGGACCGACGACGTGCTCCGGGAGGCCGTCGCTCGTCTCGACCGCTGGCGCGCCGCCGTCTCCCGGCCCGACGGACCGTCGGCGGAGGCGCTCGTCGAGGAGATCCGCGAAGCCCTCGCCGACGACCTGGACGCGCCCACCGCGCTCGCCGCGGTCGACCGCTGGGCCGCCGCCCAGGAGGAGCACGGCGGCACGGACACCGCTGCCCCCGGCGTCGTCTCGCGCGCCGTGGACGCGCTCATGGGCGTGGCCCTGTAGCCGGTGCGGGGCTGAGGACGACCGAGGGCGGTGCGCGTGGAGCGCACCGCCCTCGATCCTTCTCGTCGTCCGTGCCGGCGACCCTCAGTCCTCCGAGGAGTCGTCGCCCTCGCCCGTGTCCTTGCCGCCGGACCGGGGCGGCTTCGGCGGACGCGTGCGGCCACCGGGGCCCTCCCGCCGGTACGGCGGGCCCGAGGGGCCGTCCTGGCCGTCGCTGGGGTGCCCGCCGGCCGTCGGCCCGCCGCCGTCCCGCCGGCGCAGATACCGCTCGAACTCGCGGGCGATCGCCTCGCCCGACGCCTCCGGGAGCTCCGCGGTGTCCCGGGCCTCCTCCAGCGTCTGCACGTACTCGGCGACCTCGCTGTCCTCCGCGGCCAGCTGGTCCACGCCGACCTGCCAGGCGCGCGCGTCCTCGGGCAGCTCGCCCAGCGGGATCCGCACGTCGATCAGGTCCTCCAGGCGGTTCAGCAGCGCCAGCGTCGCCTTCGGGTTCGGCGGCTGCGACACGTAGTGCGGCACCGCCGCCCACAGCGACACCGCCGGCACACCGGCGTGCGTGCAGGCCTCCTGGAGGATGCCGACGATGCCCGTCGGGCCCTCGTACTTGGTCTCCTCCAGATCCATCCGGCGGGCCAGGTCCGGGTCGGAGGTGGTCCCGCTGATCGGGACCGGACGCGTGTGCGGGGTGTCCCCGAGCAGGGCGCCCAGGATGACCACCAGCTCCACACCCAGCTCGTGCGCGAAGCCGAGGAGCTCGTTGCAGAACGAGCGCCAGCGCATGGACGGTTCGATACCGCGGACCAGTACGAGGTCGCGCGGCTTGTCACCACCGACCCGGACCACGGACAGCCGGGTCGTCGGCCACGTGATCTTGCGCACTCCGGCGTCCATCCACACCGTGGGCCGGTTCACCTGGAAGTCGTAGTAGTCCTCGGCGTCCAGCGCCGCGAACACCTCGCCCTTCCACTCCCTGTCCAGATGCGCGACCGCGGTGGAGGCGGCGTCGCCGGCATCGTTCCAGCCCTCGAACGCGGCCACCATGACCGGGTCGATCAGCTCGGGAACCCCCTCGAGCTCGATCACCCAGCGCCTCCTTCCGACGTGCCCTCGCCTGACGAACCAACCTTACGGCGTGCGGCGGGGGCGCCCGCAGCCCCCTCGCAGGGGGGATGCGGGATCACTGCCCCGATCCCCACCCGGGAACACCCCCGGCAGAGATCCGACGTCCCCACCGCAGGCACAACGCGGGTGCCCGGCCGCCGTGTTCCGGCACGGCCGGGCGCCGGTCACAGGGTGGAGCGCAGCCACTGCTCCACGCTCGCGATGTGCGCGGTCGCCCACGACCGCGCCGCCTCCGCGTCCCGGTCCCGCAGCGCCGCCAGGATCGCCCGGTGCTCGTACAGGGTCCGGCTGACCGCGTCCTCCTGGGTCAGCCCCCGCCAGATACGGGCCCGCGTCGTCGGCCCCGACAGACCGTCGAGCAGCGAACACAGCACCGAGTTGCCCGCGCTGTGGACGATGCCCCGGTGGAACTCCAGGTCGCTCGCCACGAGTTCCTCCACCGACGGGGCGTCACCGAGCCGGTCCAGCCGGCCGGCCAGCGCGTCGAGCTGCCGCTCGCCGATCCGGGTCGCCGCCATCGCCGTGGCCGCCGGCTCCAGGATGCGGCGCACCGCCAGGAACTCCAGGACCGTGTCGTCGCGGTGGAAGTCGACGACGAAGCTCACCGCCTCCAGCAGCAGTTGCGGGTCCAGGCTGGTCACATACGTCCCGTCGCCCTGCCGGACGTCCAGGACGCGGATCAGCGACAGGGCCCGCACCGCCTCCCGCAGCGAGTTGCGGGACAGCCCGAGGGCGGCCGCGAGCTCGCTCTCCTTGGGAAGCCGGTCGCCGGGGCGCAGCGCGCCGGAGACGATCATCCCCTTGATCTTCTCGATCGCCTCGTCGGTGACCGCCATGGCAGAACTCCCCGTTGTCCACCCCGCCCCACGAGACCTCCGATGTCTCGGCCCACATTATGTACGGCGGCCCAGGCGGGCGTACGCGGTCCGGGCAGCGCGAAGGGGCGGCTCCGTCGGCGAGGAGCCGCCCCTCCGGTCGTGGCCGGCCCCGGTGCGGAAGGGGCCGCCCTCGTGCGGTCCGGCGCGGTCAGGGGAGTGGCCGGACCCCGCGCGGCGGACGCCTCATCCGGCGAAAACCGCCCGCCGCGCGCGAGGTCACTTCTTGTCGAGCACGTCCTGCACCTTCGCCCGGACGTCGTCCGTGGCCAGACCCCGGATCGTCAGCGTCGTCCGGCGGCGCAGCACGTCGTCCGCGGTCTCCGCCCACTCGTTGTCCCGGGCGTAGACGACCTGCGCCCAGATCTCCGGGGCGTCCGGGTGGACGCGCTCGCCCAGCTCCGGGTCCTCGTTGGCGAGGCGGGCGATGTCGAAGGCCAGCGAACCGTAGTGCGTAGCCAGGTGCCGGGCGGTGTCCGCCGCCATGCGCGGGCCCGGCGCCGGACGGTCGGTCAGCAGCCGGTGGGCGACCGCGCGCGGGTTCGCGATGCCCGGCAGCGGCAGCTTCTTCGGCAGCGCGGAGATGGGCTCGAAGTCGTCGCCCAGCGGAGCGCCCGGCAGCGCCTCCAGCTTCTTCATGACGGTCCTGCCGATGTGCCGGAACGTCGTCCACTTGCCGCCCGCCACGGACAGCATCCCGCCGCGTCCCTCGGTCACGACCGTCTCGCGCTTGGCCTTCGCCGTGTCGCCGGGGCCGCCCGGCAGCACCCGCAGGCCCGCGAAGGCGTACGTGATCAGGTCGCGGTCCAGTTGCTGGTCGCGGATGGAGAACGCGGCCTCGTCCAGGATCTGGGCTATGTCCTTGTCGTTGACGGCGACGTCCGCGGGGTCGCCCTCGTACGCCTCGTCCGTGGTGCCCAGCAGCAGCATGTCCTCCCACGGCAGGGCGAACGTGATGCGGTACTTGTCGATCGGGGTCGCCAGCGCCGCCTTCCAGGGCGCGGTCCGCTTCAGGACCAGGTGCGCGCCCTTGGACAGACGGATCGACGGCGCCGCGTTCGGGTCCTCCATCTTGCGCAGGTGGTCGACCCAGGGACCGGTGGCGTTCAGCACGAGCCGGGCGTTCACCCCGAACTCGTCACCGGACAGGCGGTCCCGCAGGTCGGCGCCCGTCACCCGGCCCTGCGTGAAGCGCAGCCCGGTGACCTCGGCGTGGTTGAGCACGACCGCGCCGGACTCGACGGCCGCGCGGACCGTCATCAGCGCCATGCGCGCGTCGTTCATCTGGTCGTCGCCGTACACGGCCACGGCCTTGAGGTTCTCGGTGCGCAGCTCCGGCACGTCCTGCGCCGCCTTGGCGGGCGACAGGAGGTGGCCGACGCCGTCACCGAACGCGGAGAGCGCGGAGTAGGCGAAGACGCCCGCCCCGAGCTTCGCGGCGCCGTGCGGCCCGCCCTTGTACACGGGGAGGTAGAAGGTGAGCGGGTTCGCCAGGTGGGGGGCCACCTGGCGGGAGACCGCACGGCGCTCGAAGTGGTTCTCCGCCACCAGCTTCACCGCGCCGGTCTGCAGGTAGCGCAGACCGCCGTGGAGGAGCTTGGAGGAGGCGGAGGAGGTGGCGCCGGCGAAGTCACCGGCGTCGACCAGGGCCACCCTGAGGCCGGACTGCGCGGCGTGCCAGGCGGTGGAGATGCCCAGGATGCCGCCGCCGATCACGAGGAGGTCGTACGACGCCTTGGAGAGCTGCTCCCGGGTCTCGGCGCGACTCGGCTGGGAGCCGGAGGCCGGGTGCGTACCGAGGGCAGGCACGGACTGCAGGGTGGTCTGACTGGTCATTTCGGGTTCTTACTCCTCATCAGAGTTCGAGGGCCGGCGAGGAGCGGGTCAGCTCTCGTCGTCCTCGAGCCAGCCCATGGTCCGCTCGACGGCCTTGAGCCAGCTCTTGTACTCACGGTCGCGGGTCTCCGCGTCCATGCGGGGGGTCCACTCGGCGGCCCGGCGCCAGTTGGCCCGCAGGTCGTCGGTGCTGTTCCAGAAGCCGACGGCGAGACCGGCGGCGTAGGCGGCGCCGAGGCAGGTCGTCTCGGCGACCATCGGGCGCACCACCGGCGCGTCCAGGACGTCCGAGAGGGTCTGCATGAGCAGGTTGTTCGCGGTCATGCCGCCGTCGACCTTGAGGGTGATGAGCTCGACGCCGGAGTCCTTGACCATGGCGTCCGCGATCTCCCGCGTCTGCCAGGCGGTGGCCTCCAGGACGGCACGGGCGAGGTGCGCCTTCGTCACGTACCGGGTCAGGCCGGCGATCACACCGCGGGCGTCGGAGCGCCAGTGCGGGGCGAACAGGCCGGAGAAGGCCGGCACGAAGTAGGCGCCGCCGTTGTCCTCGACGGAGAGCGCGAGCGTCTCGATCTCGGCGGCGGTGGAGATCAGGCCCATCTGGTCGCGCATCCACTGCACCAGCGAACCGGTGACGGCGATCGAGCCCTCCAGGGCGTACACCGTGTCCTGGTCGCCGATCTTGTAGCCGACGGTGGTCAGCAGACCGGCGTAGGAGTTGATGATCTTGTCGCCGGTGTTCATCACCATGAAGGTGCCGGTGCCGTACGTCGACTTGGTCTCGCCCTCGGCGAAGCAGGTCTGGCCGAACAGGGCCGCCTGCTGGTCGCCGAGCGCGGAGGCCACCGGGATGCCGCCGAGCAGCTCGCCCAGCTTGCCGCCGGTGATCTCGCCGTAGACCTCGGCGGAGGAGCGGATCTCGGGCAGGATCTGCAGCGGGACGCCGATGGACTCGGCGATCTTCGCGTCCCACTCCATGGTGTGCAGGTTCATCAGCATGGTGCGGGAGGCGTTGGTGACGTCGGTGACGTGCTTGCCGCCGTCGACACCGCCGGTCAGGTTCCAGATGACCCAGGTGTCCATGGTGCCGAAGAGGATGTCGCCGGCCTCGGCGCGCTCCTTGAGGCCCTCGACGTTGTCCAGCAGCCAGCGGGCCTTCGGACCGGCGAAGTAGGAGGCGAGGGGCAGGCCGGTCTCGCGGCGGAAGCGGTCCTGCCCGACGTTGCGGCCGAGCTCGCGGCACAGGGAGTCGGTGCGGGTGTCCTGCCAGACGATGGCGTTGTGGACGGGCTCACCGGTGTTCCTGTCCCACAGGACGGTGGTCTCGCGCTGGTTGGTGATGCCGATGGCCTTGATGTCGTCGCGGGTGATGCCGGCCTTCTCGATGGCTCCGGCGACGACCTCCTGGACGTTGGTCCAGATCTCGGTGGCGTTGTGCTCGACCCAGCCCGGCTTCGGGAAGATCTGCTCGTGCTCCTTCTGGTCGACGGAGACGATCCGGCCGTCGCGGTCGAAGACGATGCAGCGGGACGAGGTCGTGCCCTGGTCGATCGCGGCGATGAAGGGCCCGGCGGTGTGGGCGTCGGTCACTGTTAGCTCCTGGAAGTCCTTGGTTATGGGGCTTTACGTACGGCGTGCGCCGAGAGTTTCGGTGCTTCTCACCCGGACGGGTGAAGCGCTGTTCCTAGGCAAACGCGACGTTGTAGATGCCTGCCGCGATGGCACCGCCGATGAGCGGTCCCACCACCGGGATCCAGGCGTAGCCCCAGTCGGAGCCCCCCTTGTTGGGCAGGGGCAGAAGGGCGTGGACGATTCTCGGACCGAGGTCACGGGCGGGGTTGATCGCGTACCCGGTCGGGCCGCCGAGCGACAGACCGATGGACACGACCACGAGCGCGGTGATCAGGGCGCCCAGGGTGCCGAGGCCCTTGCCGCTGTCGTTGAGGCCCTGGGTGAGGACCGCGAGCACCAGCACCACGGTGCCGATGATCTCCGTGATCAGGTTCTGCACGACGTTGCGGATCTCGGGACCGGTGGAGAAGATGCCCAGGACGGGGCCGGCGCCCTTCTCCTGCGCCTCGACGGCCTTGGTGGTCGTGGCCTGCGCGCCCGGGCCGCCGACGATCTCCTTGTCGGTGAGGTGGGCGTGGAACTGGCCGGCGTAGGCGGCCCACACCAGCGCCGCGCCGATCATGGCGCCGAGGAGCTGGCCGGCGAAGTACGTCGGGACGTCGCTCCAGGCGTTGTCCTTGATCGCGATGGCGACGGTCACGGCCGGGTTGAGGTGGGCGCCGGAGAGCGGTGCCGAGGTGTAGACCGCCGTGAGTACGGCGAAGCCCCACCCGAAGGTGATGGCGAGCCAGCCGGCGTTGCGGGCCTTGGAGGCCTTCAGCGTGACCGCGGCGCAGACGCCGCCGCCGAGCAGGATGAGTATGGCGGTACCGATGGTCTCGCCGATGAAGATGTCGGAGCTGGACACCCGCGACTCCTTTGTCCTTCGTCCAGGGGAAGCCGAACCCCGGGTCCCACCGGTGGTTCGTGTTGCTCTCGGGATGAGAGCGATACCGGCCTCTGGCGTTGTCCCACTCTAGCGCGTATTGCCGGTAGGTGTTCGACAATGCCGACCGATGGACGGGAGTCTCGCCCCGGCGTCAGGGGTGCGTCAAGGGTCCTGTTCCTGAATGCTCGATCGTTATCGGCTGTGTTGATTTGTCGATACGACGTCACGTGTGCGTGCGGGTGCGTCACGTGTGCGTATGGGTGGGGAGGGGCACGCTGTGTGCGCACCGCCCGCATCGGCACGCCCGTGGGCGCACGTGGGAAGACCCGGCACGCCGTTCGGCGTCCGGGTCGTCGACTCTCGTGGTCGTGGCCGTCGGCGGTCCGACGGGCCGGCGGGCGGATCAGAAGCGCCCGGCGCCCAGATCCCGCGACACCGCGCGGGCGCAGTCCCGCACCGCCGCGATCAGCTCCGCGCGCAGCTCGCCCTCGTGGCACAGGCGCTCCACCGCGCCGGTGATGCCGACCGCGCCCACCGGCATGCGGCGCCGGTCGTGGATGGGGGCGGCGACCGACGCGACGCCCTCCCAGGTCTCCTCGACGTCGGCCGCGTACCCCCGCGCGCGGGTCAGGTCGAGGAGCTGCTCGAAGTCGTCCAGCTCGCACACCGTGCGCTCGGTGAACGCCTTGCGGCCGGCCTCGACGGCCTCGCTGTGCGCCACGGGGTCGTACGCCGACAGCACCTTGCCCAGCGCGGTGGAGTGCAGCGGCTGCATGGCTCCGATCTCCAGCACCTGACGGCTGTCGTCCGGGCGGAAGACGTGGTGCACGATCAGGACGCCCTGCTGGTGCAGCACCCCCAGATAGACGCTCTCGCCGCTGGAGCGGGCCAGGTCGTCCGTCCACACCAGCGCGCGGGCGCGCAGCTCGTGCACGTCCAGATAGGTCGTGCCCAGGCGCAGCAGCTCGGCCCCCAGCTGGTACCTTCCGGACGGCTCGTCCTGCTCGACGAACCCCTCCTGCTGGAGGGTGCGCAGGATCCCGTGGGCGGTGCCCTTCGCGAGGCCCAGCGAGGAGGCGATGTCCGACAGGCCGAGGCGCCGCTCACCACCTGCGAGCAGCCGCAGCATCGCGGCCGCCCGTTCGAGCGACTGGATGTTCCGTGCCATCGCCGTACTGCCTCCGTCCCCTTCGACCGTCGACCTACACGACGTCGCTGCCGTCGTTCGGCAATGTCGAACACTACCGGTCGATGTCGACCCTCCGCTAATGGTCCGTCGGAGTTCATCCGTCCGGACCGTGTCACACGTATACCGGGTGCCGTCCCGGGGCAGTCCCCGTCCCGGCCCGTGGACGTCGCGACCATCGCGCCGCGCTCCCGGCTACGCTGGCGAGGTGCGCCCGCCGTGGAACCTGCCCTGCGGGCGCAAAGCCGACAGCCGTCGCACTCCAGGGAGCCCTTTCATGGCCTCGTTGCCACCGACCCCTTCCGCCGACAGCCGGACCCGTGTGTCCGCCCTCCGTCAGGCCCTCGCCACCCGCGTGGTCGTCGCCGACGGAGCGATGGGCACCATGTTGCAGGCCCAGGACCCCACGCTGGACGACTTCCAGAATCTCGAGGGCTGCAACGAGATCCTGAACGTGACCCGGCCGGACATCGTCCGCTCCGTCCACGAGGCGTACTTCGACGTGGGCGTGGACTGCGTGGAGACGAACACCTTCGGGGCGAACCACGCCGCGATGGCCGAGTACGACATCCCCGAGCGCGTCTTCGAGCTGTCCGAGGCCGGCGCCCGCATCGCCCGGGAGACCGCCGACGCCTACGCCGCCCGTGACGGGCGCGACCGCTGGGTGCTGGGCTCCATCGGCCCCGGCACCAAGCTCCCCACGCTCGGCCACATCGGCTACACCACCATCCGCGACGCCTTCCAGCAGAACGCCGAAGGCCTGATCTCCGGCGGCGCCGACGCGCTGATCGTGGAGACCACGCAGGACCTGCTGCAGACCAAGGCCGCCGTCATCGGCGCCCAGCGCGCCCGGGAGCTCTCCGGCCTGGACCTGCCGATCATCGTCTCCGTCACCGTCGAGACGACCGGCACCATGCTGCTCGGCTCCGAGATCGGCGCCGCCCTGACGGCCCTGGAGCCGCTCGGCATCGACATGATCGGCATGAACTGCGCCACGGGCCCCGCCGAGATGAGCGAGCACCTGCGCTACCTCTCCCGGCACTCCCGCATCCCGCTGTCCTGCATGCCGAACGCGGGCCTGCCCGTCCTCGGCAAGGACGGCGCCACCTATCCGCTGACCGCCCCGGAGCTGGCGGACGCCCACGAGACCTTCGTCCGCGACTACGGGCTGTCCCTGGTCGGCGGCTGTTGCGGCACCACGCCCGAGCACCTGCGGCAGCTCGTCGAGCGGGTCCGGGACCTGGCGCCCACCGGGCGCGACCCGCGCCCCGAGCCCGGCGCCGCCTCGCTCTACCAGACCGTGCCCTTCCGCCAGGACACCTCCTACCTGGCCATCGGCGAGCGCACCAACGCCAACGGCTCCAAGAAGTTCCGCGAGGCCATGCTGGAGGGCCGCTGGGACGACTGCGTGGAGATGGCGCGCGAGCAGATCCGCGAGGGCGCGCACATGCTCGACCTGTGCGTGGACTACGTCGGCCGGGACGGCGTCGCCGACATGCGCGAGCTCGCCGGGCGCTTCGCCACCGCCTCCACGCTGCCGATCGTGCTGGACTCCACCGAGGTCGACGTCATCCAGGCCGGCCTGGAGAAGCTCGGCGGACGCGCGGTCATCAACTCCGTGAACTACGAGGACGGCGACGGCCCCGAGTCGAGGTTCGCGAGCGTCACGAAGCTGGCCCGGGAGCACGGGGCGGCCCTGATCGCGCTGACCATCGACGAGGAGGGGCAGGCCCGCACCCCCGAGAAGAAGGTCGAGATCGCCGAACGGCTGATCGAGGACCTGACGGAGAACTGGGGCATCCACGAGTCCGACATCCTCATCGACACCCTGACCTTCACCATCTGCACCGGTCAGGAGGAGTCCCGCAAGGACGGCATCGCCACCATCGAGGCGATCCGCGAGCTCAAGCGGCGCCACCCCGACGTGCAGACCACGCTCGGCCTGTCGAACATCTCCTTCGGCCTCAACCCGGCCGCCCGCATCCTGCTGAACTCCGTGTTCCTGGACGAGTGCGTGAAGGCCGGCCTGGACTCGGCGATCGTGCACGCCAGCAAGATCCTGCCGATCGCCCGCTTCAACGAGGAAGAGGTGCGCACGGCCCTCGACCTCATCCACGACCGCCGCGCCGAGGGCTACGACCCGCTGCAGAAGCTCATGGCCCTGTTCGAGGGCGCCACCGCCAAGTCCCTGAAGGCCGGCAGGGCCGAGGAACTGGCCGCCCTGCCGCTGGAGGAACGCCTCAAGCGGCGCATCATCGACGGCGAGCGCAACGGCCTGGAGGCCGACCTCGACGCGGCCCTCCAGGACCGGCCCGCCCTGGACATCGTCAACGCCACCCTCCTGGACGGCATGAAGGTCGTCGGCGAACTGTTCGGTTCCGGGCAGATGCAGCTGCCGTTCGTGCTGCAGTCCGCCGAGGTCATGAAGGCCGCCGTCGCCTACCTCGAACCGCACATGGAGAAGTCCGACGCCGAGGGCAAGGGCACCATCGTGCTGGCCACCGTGCGCGGCGACGTCCACGACATCGGCAAGAACCTCGTGGACATCATCCTGTCCAACAACGGCTACAACGTGGTCAACCTGGGCATCAAGCAGCCTGTCTCCGCGATCCTGGAAGCCGCCGAGGAGCACCGCGCCGACGTCATCGGCATGTCCGGGCTCCTGGTGAAGTCCACCGTGATCATGAAGGAGAACCTCGAGGAGCTGAACCAGCGCGGCCTCGCCGCCGACTACCCGGTCATCCTCGGCGGTGCCGCCCTGACCCGCGCCTACGTCGAACAGGACCTGCACGAGGTCTACGAGGGCGAGGTCCGCTACGCCCGCGACGCCTTCGAGGGACTGCGCCTGATGGACGCCCTCATCGGCGTCAAGCGCGGCGTGCCCGGCGCCAAGCTGCCCGAGCTCAGGCAGCGCCGGGTGCGGGCGACCGCCCAGGCCGTGGTCGAGGAGCGCCCCGAGGCCGGTCACGTGCGCTCCGACGTCGCCACCGACAACCCCGTCCCCGAACCGCCGTTCTGGGGCACCCGCGTCAGCAAGGGCATCCAGCTCAAGGAGTACGCCTCCTGGCTGGACGAGGGCGCCCTGTTCAAGGGGCAGTGGGGCCTGAAGGAGTCCCGTGCCGGTGGCGGGCCGTCGTACCAGGAGCTCGTCGAGACCGAGGGCCGCCCGCGGCTGCGCGGCCTGCTCGACCGGCTCCAGACCGACAACCTGCTCGAGGCGGCCGTCGTCCACGGCTACTTCCCGTGCGTCTCCAAGGACGACGACCTGATCGTCCTCGACGAGCACGGCAACGAACGGACCCGGTTCACCTTCCCGCGCCAGCGCCGCGGCCGCCGCCTGTGCCTCGCGGACTTCTTCCGCCCCCAGGAGTCCGGTGAGACCGACGTCGTCGGCTTCCAGGTCGTCACCGTCGGCTCCCGCATCGGCGAGGAGACCGCCCGGCTCTTCGAGGCCAACGCCTACCGCGACTACCTCGAATTGCACGGGCTGTCCGTCCAGCTCGCCGAGGCCCTCGCCGAGTACTGGCACGCCCGCGTGCGCGCCGAGCTCGGCTTCGCCGGCGAGGACCCGGCCGCCATGGAGGACATGTTCTCCCTGAAGTACCGCGGCGCCCGCTTCTCGCTCGGCTACGGCGCCTGCCCCGATCTGGAGGACCGCGCCAAGATCGCCGACCTGCTCCGGCCCGAGCGCATCGGCGTCCACCTGTCCGAGGAGTTCCAGCTCCACCCCGAGCAGTCCACGGACGCCATCGTGATCCACCACCCGGAGGCGAAGTACTTCAACGCACGCTGACGCCCGCTCCTGAGGGCCCGGCCCCGGTGTGCCGGGGGGCCACAGCGGGTCGATCAGGCGATACCTCCGGGAGCGCCGTACACTGGACGGTCCATCGCAGGCCGGTTCCCTCCGTGGGAACCGGCCTGGTCGTCCCTTGAAGGAGGTACGTGGATGACCAGCACCGTCCCCGCGCCGTCGACCCGTACGGCCGACGGCTCGGCCCTACAGGCCGTACTCCTCGACATGGACGGCACCCTGGTGGACTCCGAGGGCTTCTGGTGGGATGTCGAGGTCGAGGTCTTCGCCTCCCTCGGCCACACCCTCGACGACACCTGGCGGCATGTCGTGGTCGGCGGGCCCATGACCCGCAGCGCCGGCTTCCTGATCGAGGCCACCGGCGCCGACATCGGCCTGGACGAGCTCACGGTGCTGCTCAACCAGGGCTTCGAGGACCGCATCGACCACTCCCTGCCCCTGATGCCGGGAGCCGCCCGGCTGCTGGCCGAGCTGGCCGAGCACCGGATCCCGACGGCCCTCGTCTCCGCCTCGCACCGCCGCATCATCGACCGGGTGCTCACCACGCTCGGCCCGCAGCACTTCGCCCTGACCGTCGCCGGTGACGAGGTGGCGCGCACCAAGCCCCACCCCGATCCCTATCTGCTCGCCGCCGTCGGCCTCGGGGCCGACCCCGCCCGGTGCGCCGTCGTCGAGGACACGGCGACCGGGGTCGCCGCCGCGGAGGCCGCCGGCTGCCACGTGGTGGCCGTGCCCTCGATCGCGCCCATCGCGCCGGCCGCCCGGCGCACGGTGGTGCCCTCGCTGGAACACGTCGATCTGGCATTTCTGCGCGGCCTGATGACGGTCTGACCACGACTCGTCACTGTCATGACAACTTGAATCCGCCCGTCGTTCACCGAGCGTGCTGCTTTGATGGCGCCTTGACGGCGGAGAAATTCCGCAAGGAAATTCGATCGCGCCGGACGGGCTGAATTCCGGCGCCCCTCAAGATGGTCCAATCTGTGACGTTCGCCACTCCAAGGGGTCGTGCCGAGGTGCCCTCCTCGTGCTTTTCGCCCCCGGACAACGGTTTCGAGCGCACCCATGTGTCCTGATTGATGGACCGGTGCGCCAATCCTTCCCGCCTCAGCCTTCCGGTGTGTCCACGCCCGATTCCGCTGAGTGAGGAAGCCTCAACTCCGGTCCCCTCCAACCCTCCTGTGGGCGCGGACTAATCTCGTCGCGAGAACATCGCCCTTACCCTCGTGATCCGCCGCACCACCCTCTGCATGGCGGATACACGGAGAAGACAGCTGGAGAAACCCGAGCATGAACCGCAAGACTTTGGTGCTGCCGGTCGTCATCGGCCTGCTCGCGCCGGTTCTCGCCGCCTGTGGCGGAGCCGACAGCGGCAGCGGCGGCGGCGACGGGATCGTCGTGGGCACCACGGATGTGTTCACTGCCTCGGAGGAGAGTCCCGCACCGCTCGATCCGGCCTGGGCCTACGACGTCGGCCTGTGGAACATCCTGCGCCAGACCGTGCAGACCCTGATGATCCAGCCGCGCGGCGAGGGCGAACCCGTCCCCGAGGCCGCCGAGAGCTGCAGCTTCACGGACAGCGGCAACGAACGCTACGCCTGCACCCTGCGCAAGGACCTCAAGTTCGCCGACGGCGACGCGGTCACCGCGGACGACGTGAAGTACTCCATCGACCGCGCCCTCTCCCTGAAGGCCGACAGCGGCGTCTTCGCCCTGCTGTCCACCATCGACACCGTCGAGGCGCGCGGCGACCGCGAGGTCGTCTTCCACCTGAAGACCGCCGACGCCACCTTCCCGTACAAGCTGTCCACCCCGGTCGCGGGCATCATCGACCCGGACCTGTACGACAAGAAGAAGCTGCGCAGCGGCTTCGAGGTCGACGGCTCCGGCCCGTACACCTTCAAGGCGAAGGTCGAAGGCGACAAGCTCGTCTCCGCCGAGTTCACCAAGAACCCCGAGTACAAGGGGAGCCTGACGGTGAACAACGACAAGGTCGAGATGCGCAACTTCGACAGCGCCGACGCGATGGGTGCCGCCCTCGACAGCGGTGACATCGACGTCATGACCCGCGCCATGTCGCCGGGGCAGATCGACAAGCTGTCCGCCGACTCGGACGACGCCGTCGACCTCATCGACATGGCGGGCCTCGAGATCCGCTACCTCGCCTTCAACACCAACGACTCCAGCGTGCGCAGCAAGGCCGTCCGCCAGGCCATGGCCCAGCTGATCGACCGCGGCGAACTCGTCTCCAAGGTGTACGGCTCCCAGGCCGAGCCCCTGTACTCCCTGGTCCCCGCCAGTATCACGGGCCACTCCAACTCGTTCTTCAACAAGTACGGCGAGCCCAGCAACGGCAAGGCCAAGGCCATCCTGGAGCGGGCCGGCGTCACCACCCCGGTCCGGCTGACGCTGCACTACACCACCGACCACTACGGTCCGGCCACGAAGAAGGAGTTCGAGCTGCTGAAGGAACAGCTCAACGGCAGCGGCCTGTTCGACGTCGACATCGAGGGCACCCCCTGGGACGTGTTCCGCCCCGCCGAGAAGAAGGGCAAGTACGAGGTCTACGGCATGGGCTGGTTCCCTGACTTCCCCGACGCCGACAACTACGTCGCCCCGTTCCTCGACAAGGACAACTTCCTCGGCTCGCCGTACGCCAACGGCCGCATCCGCAACAGCCTCATCCCCGAGTCCCGGCGTGCCGCCGACCGCATCGCCGCGACCGGCAGCCTCACCGAGATCCAGGACATCGTCGCCAACGACGTGCCGGTCCTCCCGCTGTGGCAGGGCAAGCAGTACGTCGCCGCCGGTGACGACATCACGGGCACGGCCTACGCGCTCAACTCCTCCTCCACCCTCCAGCTCTGGGAGCTCGGCCGCGGCGTGAGCGGCTGACGCACCCGTCCGGCGCCCCACGCCGGGGGCGCCGGACCGGCCGGCGGCCCCCCGGGGCCGGGGGGCGCGCCACCCCCCGCCCCGCGCCACCGCGGGCTCATCCGCACCCCCACGGC
>NZ_JBHTWG010000011.1:0-21370 GCF_042792555.1 Streptomyces sp. NPDC056628 | reverse complement strand
CCGGGCCTCCGCCAACCCCCCCCCCCCCCCCCCCGGGTGGGGGGGCGGGGGGGGGGGGGGCGGGGGTCCCCCCCCGGCCGGCCCCCCGCGGGGGGGGGCGCCCCCCCGCCCGGATCCCGCGCGGGCCCGGGTTCCTCACCACCGACGACAAGGCACTCGCAAGTGAACATGCGCACCCACTGGCCGGTGCTGCCCCTTGTGGCAGGGCTGGCCTCCGGCCTGTTGACCGGCTGCGGAACGGAATCCGGGGAGAGCGGCGCGGACGGGAACTCCGTGGTCGTGGGGATGTCGGACGACGTCCTGGCCACCGACCCCGCCTCCGGCTACGACCCGGGATCCTGGCTGCTGTTCACCAACGTCTTCCAGTCGTTGCTCAGCTTCCCCAAGGGCGCCACGGAACCCCAGCCCGAAGCCGCCGAGGAGTGCTCCTTCTCCGACGCCGGGGCCACCGTCTACACGTGCACGCTGAAACCCGGCCTCACGTTCAGCAACGGTGACGAACTCACCGCCGCGGACGTCAAGTTCTCCTTCGACCGCATGCTGAAGATCGACGACCCCGACGGTCCCGCCGTCATGTTCTCCACCCTGGACAAGGTCGAGACCCCCGACGAGCGCACCGTCGTCTTCCGGCTCAACACCCCGGACGCCACCTTCCCGAGCAAGATCGCCTCCGGCGCCGGCTCCATCGTCGACGAGGACGCGTACGACGCCGACGGCCTGCGCGAGGACGGCGAAGCCGTCGGCTCCGGCCCCTACAAGCTCGACGCGTTCAACGACGACGAGGCCGTCTTCACCGTCAACGAGAACTACAAGGGCACCGCCGAGGTGGAGAACAGCGGCGTCACCCTGAAGTTCTTCCGCGGCGACCAGCAGCGCCTCAAGCGGGCCCTGCTCGCCGACGACGTCGACATCGCCTACCGGGGCCTCAGCGCCGGCGACATCGCCGACATCGAGAAGGCCGGCACCGACTCCTCCGGCGTCGAGGTCGTCGAAGGCAGCAGCGCCGAGGTCCAGCACCTCGTCTTCAACATGGACGACCCGGTCGCCGGACAGCTCGGTGTGCGCAAGGCCATCGCCTACCTGCTCGACCGCGACGCCCTCATCCGGGACGTCCACGAGGGTACCGCCACCCCGCTGTACTCGATCATCCCGGCCGGCATCGGCGGCCACAACACCGCCTTCTTCGACACCTACGGCGCCCGCCCCTCCCGCGCCAAGGCCGCCGCCGCCCTGCGGAGCGAAGGCATCACCGGCAAGGTCCGGCTGACCCTGTGGTCCACCCCGTCCCGCTACGGCCCGGCCACCGACCAGCAGTTGAAGGCCATCGCCAAGCAGCTCAACGACAGCGGCCTCTTCCAGGCCGACGTCCGCTCCGTCGCCTTCGACCAGTACGAGAAGGACATCGCCAAGGGCAAGTACGGCGTCTACGTCAAGGGCTGGGTGCCGGACTACCCGGACGCCGACAACTTCACGGCGCCCTTCTTCGGCAAGGGCAACGTCCTCGGCAACAACTACGAGAACAGGCGCATCACCAACACGCTCATCCCCGGCACCGCCGCCGAGAGCGACCGCGCCGCCACCGACGACGCCTTCGGCCAGCTCCAGGACATCGTCGCCGAGGAACTGCCCATCCTCCCGGTCTGGCAGGGCAAGCAGTACGCCATCGTCCACGAGAACGTGTACGGCCTGGAGTACTGCCTCGACGCCTCCACCGTCTTCCGCTTCTGGGAGCTCAAAAAGGGCTGACCACCAGCCCCGGACCATGGCAGAGGGCGCCCCTTCCGAAGGGACGCCCTCTGCCCGTGCCCGGCCCTACTGCGCGCCCGGACGCACCAGCCCGCTCTCGTACGCGTACACCGCGGCCTGCACCCGGTCCCGCAGTCCCAGCTTCGTCAGCACATGCCCCACATGCGTCTTCACCGTGGTCTCGCTGACGAACAGGTCCGCCGCGATCTCCGCGTTCGACAACCCGCGCGCCACCAGCTTCAGCACCTCCACCTCACGCTCGGTCAGCGTGTGCAGGGTGTCCGGCACCGGCTCGTCGCCCGACGGCAGATGCGTGGCGTACTTGTCCAGCAGCCGGCGCGTGATGCTCGGCGCGAGCATCGCCTCACCCGCCGCGACCACCCGGATCGCCTGCACCAGCTCATGAGCGGGAGCGTCCTTCAGCAGGAAGCCGCTGGCCCCCGCCCTCAGCGCCTCCACCACGTACTCGTCCAGATCGAACGTGGTCAGCACCAGCACCTTCGCCGGACCGTCCCGCCCTGGCCCGGTGATCTGCCGCGTCGCCTCCACCCCGTCCATCCGGGGCATACGGATGTCCATCAGGACCACGTCGGGCTGCAGGGCCCGCACCTGGTCGAGGGCCTGCAGACCGTCACCGGCCTCACCGACGACCGCGAGATCCTGCTCGGCCTCCAGAATCATCCGGAACCCGGTGCGCAGCAGGGGCTGGTCGTCGACCAGTAGGACGCGGATGGCCACGTAAGTCTCCTTCGCTAGTCCGGCCCCATTCTGCCCTGCGCGCCTTCCCCGGACTCGCCCGCCCCGGCCACCGGCGCCAGCGGGTACGGCGGGGGAGTGCCGCCGAACTCCGGGCAGTGCTCCCGGTGATCGCACCAGCCGCACAGCTTCGTCGGCCGCGGCCGCCAGTCACCCGTCTCCGTCGCCAGCCGGATCGCCTCCCACAGCGCGAGCAGCTTGCGCTCCACCCGCTCCAGGTCCGCCATCACCGGGTCGTACGTCAGCACGTCACCACTGCCCAGATACACCAGCTGCAGCCGGCGCGGCACCACGCCCTTCAGCCGCCACACCACCAGGGCGTAGAACTTCATCTGGAACAGCGCGCCCTCCGCGTACTCCGGGCGGGGCGCCTTGCCCGTCTTGTAGTCGACGATCCGCACCTCACCCGTGGGCGCCACGTCGACCCGGTCGATGATCCCGCGCAGCCGGAGCCCCGACTCCAGCTCCGCCTCCACGACCAACTCCCGCTCGGCCGGCTCCAGCCGTGTCGGATCCTCCAGCCCGAACCAGCGCTCCACCAGCTGCTCCGCCTCGGCCAGCCAGGCCGCCAGCCGCTCACCCTCCGGATCGTCCGCGAACAGCTCCGCGACCTCCGGGCGGCTCTCCCGCAGCCGGTCCCACTGCCCCGGGATCAGCGACTTCGCGCGCGGCGCCGTCCGCTCCGCCGCGGGCGCGTCGAAGAGACGCTCCAGCACCGCGTGCACCAGCGTCCCCTTCGTCGCCGCCGGGCTCGGCTTCTCCGGGAGCCGGTCGATCACCCGGAACCGGTACAGCAGCGGGCACTGCATGAAGTCGCCGGCCCGCGACGGAGACAGCGACGAGGGAGCCCGGACGGGCGGCACACCGGCGGCTCCCTCCGCCGGCACCGCCCCAACCGTCTCCGCGGACCCCGCATGAACGGGCGCCCCCGCGGGGTACTCGTCCCTCATCGGCGGCGTCGTCCGCGTGACCTCGCCGCCGCCGTCCGCCGTGGTGCCCTCCGTGCTCGTCTCCATGACCACAGACCTTACGGCCCACCACTGACAGTGACCCAGCCGCGGGCACCGGCGGCCACCGGGGGAGCGGCCACTGTGGGGTGCCGGGGCGGACCCCGTAGGGACGGCCGCATACCATCGACTCGAGACCTTCCGCACGGCAGGCGCGGACGACGCATCCATCGAGGGGACACCGTGGACGAGAGCGGCGGGAGCGGGAAGCCGCGCTCCGGGACCGACGAGCCGACCGAGAACCGCACGGACCGGCCGGCCCCCGATCCCGGACGGCCCGACGCGCCCACCGGCCCCGGCCGACCGGATGCGCCGCCCGCCCCCGAGGATCCGCAGCACCGGGACGCCGGCGACGAGAGCGCCGCACAGCCACCGGAGGAGCCGCACCCCGACGGCCCCCACCCCCAGCACGACGACCGCGCCTTCGCCCACTCCGCCGACACCAAGCCGCGCCCGCCGAGGCGCCCCCGCGACCCCAGAGGCGGACTGCTCATGGGCCGGCCCTTCGGCGTGCCCGTCTACGTCGCCCCCAGCTGGTTCCTCGTCGCCGCCCTGATCACCTGGGTCTTCGGCGGCCAGCTCGAGCGCGTCCTGCCCGAGCTCGGCGCCGCCCGCTACCTCGTCTCCCTCTTCTTCGCCGTCGCCTTCTACGCCTCCGTCCTCATCCACGAGCTCGCCCACACCGTCGCCGCCCTGCGCTTCGGCCTGCCCGTGCGCCGCATCCAGCTCCAGTTCTTCGGCGGCGTCTCCGAGATCGAGAAGGAAGCCGAGACACCCGGCCGGGAATTCGTCCTCGCCTTCGTCGGCCCCCTGCTCTCCCTCGTCCTCTCCGGCGTCTTCTACGGCGCCCTGCGTCTCGTCGAACCCGGCACCGTCCCCGGCGTCCTGCTCGCCGGACTGATGATCTCCAACCTCATCGTCGCCGTGTTCAACCTGCTCCCCGGCCTCCCCCTGGACGGCGGCCGCATGCTCCGCGCCGTCGTCTGGAAGATCACGGGCAAACCCATGAGCGGCACCGTCGCCGCCGCCTGGGTCGGCCGCGCCCTCGCCGTCTCCGTCCTCATCGGCCTGCCCTGGCTCACCCAGTCCGGCGCCCTCGGCTCCGAAGCCGTCGACAACGTCGGCATGGACACCGTCCTGGACGCCCTGCTCGCCGCCATCCTCGCCGCGATCATCTGGACCGGAGCCGGCAACAGCCTGCGCATGGCCCGCCTGCGCGAACACCTCCCCGAACTGCGCGCCCGCGCCCTCACCCGCCGCGCCGTCCCCGTCGAGGCCGACACCCCCCTCTCCGAGGCCCTGCGCCGCGCCAACGCCGCCGGCGCCCGCGCCCTCGTCGTCGTCGAAGCCGACGGCACCCCCCTCTCCCTCGTCCGCGAAGCGGCCATCGTCGGCGTCCCCGAACACCGCCGCCCCTGGGTCGCCGTCAGCGGCCTCGCCCAGGACATCACCGAAGGTATGCGCGTCTCCGCCGAACTCTCCGGCGAGGAGCTCCTCGACGCCCTGCGCGCTGCCCCCGCCACCGAATACCTCGTCGTCGAGGAGACCGGCGAGATCTACGGCGTCCTGTCCGCCGCCGACGTGGAACGCGCCTTCGTCAAGGCCATGGCCCGCCCCAGTTGACCACCCGCCGCCCGTGGTCGGCGGCCTCCCCAAACGCCGGTAGGCTGTTCACATGTCCGAACCGACCGGTGCCGCCCGCAGGCGCGGCCCCTTCAAGGTCGGGGACCAGGTTCAGCTGACCGACCCCAAGGGCCGCCACTACACGTTCACGCTCGAAGAGGGAAAGAACTTCCACACCCACAAGGGTTCCTTCCCCCATGACGAGCTGATCGGCGCTCCCGAGGGCAGCGTTGTCCGCACCACCGGTAACGTCGCCTACCTCGCGCTGCGCCCCCTGCTCCCCGACTACGTCCTGTCCATGCCCCGCGGGGCGGCCGTCGTCTACCCCAAGGACGCGGGGCAGATCCTCGCCTTCGCCGACATCTTCCCCGGCGCCCGCGTCGTCGAGGCCGGCGTCGGCTCCGGCTCGCTCAGCAGCTTCCTCCTGCGCGCCGTCGGCGACCACGGCATGCTGCACTCCTACGAGCGGCGCGAGGACTTCGCCGACATCGCCCGGCAGAACGTCGAGCGCTACTTCGGCGGCCCCCACCCCGCCTGGCAGCTCACCGTCGGCGACCTCCAGGACAACCTCAGCGACACCGACGTCGACCGCGTCATCCTCGACATGCTCGCCCCCTGGGAATGCCTGGAGGCCGTCTCCAAGGCGCTCGTCCCCGGCGGCATCGTCTGCTGCTACGTCGCCACCACCACCCAGCTCGCCCGGACCGTCGAGTCCATCCGCGAGATCGGCTGCTTCAACGAGCCGACCGCCTGGGAGACGATGCTCCGCAACTGGCACATCGAGGGTCTCGCCGTCCGCCCCGACCACCGGATGATCGGGCACACCGGCTTCCTGCTCACCGCCCGCCGCCTCGCCGACGGCGTCGAGCCGCCCATGCGCCGCCGCCGCCCCGCCAAGGGCGCCTACGGCGAGGACTACGAAGGCCCCAACGCCGACCGAGGCGCCGGCCGCTGACCCACGGCCCGCACCACCGACAACGCGAAGGCGCTGGGGTGGAGTTCCCTGCACCGCCCGGGAACTCCACCCCAGCGCCCTTTCGTTCGCGGCCCCGCCCACTCGGCCCGACCGTAACCGGACCAAGTACCCACCCCGCCGTTCCCTCGCACTGTGACGTGTGGCACGATGCTGGCCACCCCCACCGGCACAGCCCTCACAGGAGACGCTCCTAGTGCAGCAAACCGCCGTCCCGGAACTGGCACACACCCACACCCGGCCCATCCACTGGGTCGCCACCGCCACGGCGCTCGCCGGTGTCGTGGCGCTCTCCAGCGTCCTCCAGCCCGACTCGGCGACCGCGGCCCAGCCGACCGCCGCCGACGCCAAGCACGCCCCCGCGGCCGTCGCACCCCCCGACCCAGCCAAGGCCGACTTCCCGCTCACCTGCGGGCCGGTGAAGGCCGTCGTCGTCAAGAAGGCCACCGGAGACCTCGACGGCGACCACCGCCCCGAGACCGTCGCCGTCGTCCACTGCGACTCGCCCATGGGCACCCCGCCCGACGGGGTCTACGTCCTGACCCAGGCCGCCGGCGCCACCGCGCCCCGCCTCGTCGCCACGCTCATCGACCCCAAGGACAGCATCACCGTCCGTGACATCGCGGTGCGTGACGGAGCGGTCGCCGCCCACCTCTACGGCTACTCGTCACCGGACGTCCCCCGCTGCTGCCCCGACGTGAACGAGAGCGCGAAATGGCAGTGGAAGAACGGCTCGTTCGTGCGCTCGACACCCGCCGGAGCACAGAGCGTCTGACCCCCGTCACACAGCGTGTGAGAAATCAGACAGGCATAACGAGCCGTGCGCGCACGCTCACTCGGCGTCCGGGCCGAACACCTCGACCTTGTCCAGAACGCGGCGTACATGGATGCACTCGCCCGGACACTCCCGCGCCGAGTCCACCACATCCGTGAGGAGCGGCAGCGGCACGGGCGTTGTCGCCCCCTCCGTCTGCAACAGCTCGTCGTCGGCGCTCTTCACGTAGGCCAGACCGTCGATGTCCAGCTCGAACACCTCAGGCGCATACTGGGCACAAATACCGTCACCGGTGCACAACGCCTGATCGATCCAGACCTCTAGTGCCCCACCCTCGACCCCGGCCGCCTGCTCCACGCTCATCTCTCCCACCGCTTCCCCCGCCCAGCCGCACGGGAATCCGGCCAGCTCCGACGGGTGTTGAACACCTCGACACTACCCCTGCCTGGGTTCCAATCATGTGCGGTGGGTATTCCCCTGGCGTGAGGGAGAGCGCAAGGGTGAAGATCGGACACACCTCGACCGTCTTTGTGATCTAGGGGTTTCAATCGACACCCACCCAGGTAGGGTCTGGAAGCGTCCAGCTCCCCTTGGAGGAGGTGAGGACCGTGGCAGCCCACGACGACGACATGAACCGCGGCATCCGCCCGGGACGAGGGTCCGACGACCCGGCCGGGCAGATCGCCTACCTTGAGCAGGAGATCGCCGTCCTGCGACGCAAGCTCGCCGACTCTCCGCGGCACACGAGGATTCTCGAAGAGCGGATCGTCGAACTGCAGACCAACCTGGCCGGCGTGTCCGCCCAGAACGAGCGACTCGCGAACACGCTCCGTGAGGCCCGCGACCAGATCGTGGCCCTCAAGGAGGAAGTGGACCGGCTCGCCCAGCCACCGGCCGGCTTCGGTGTCTTCCTGCAGGCCAACGAGGACGGCACCGCCGACATCTTCACCGGAGGCCGCAAACTCCGCGTGAACGTCAGCCCGAGCGTCGAACTCGACGACCTCCGGCGCGGCCAGGAGGTCATGCTCAACGAAGCCCTCAACGTGGTCGAGGCCATGGAGTTCGAGAGCGTCGGCGACATCGTCACCCTCAAGGAGATCCTCGAGGACGGCGAACGCGCCCTCGTCCTCGGGCACACCGACGAAGAGCGCGTCGTACGCCTCGCCGAACCCCTGCGCGGCGTCAACATCCGCCCCGGCGACGCCCTCCTGCTCGAACCCCGATCCGGTTACGTCTACGAGATCGTCCCCAAGAGCGAGGTCGAAGAACTCGTCCTCGAAGAAGTCCCCGACATCGGCTACGAGCAGATCGGTGGCCTGGGCGGCCAGATCGAGGCCATCCGCGACGCCGTGGAACTGCCCTACCTCTACCCGGACCTGTTCAAGGAGCACGAACTGCGCCCGCCCAAGGGCGTCCTGCTCTACGGGCCCCCCGGTTGCGGAAAGACGCTCATCGCCAAGGCCGTCGCCAACTCGCTGGCCAAGAAGGTCGCCGAAGTCACCGGCCAGGCCGCCGGCAAGAGCTTCTTCCTCAACATCAAGGGACCCGAGCTTCTCAACAAGTACGTCGGTGAGACCGAGCGGCAGATCCGCCTCGTCTTCCAGCGCGCCCGGGAGAAGGCTTCCGAGGGCACACCCGTCATCGTCTTCTTCGACGAGATGGAGTCCCTCTTCCGCACCCGCGGATCCGGCGTCAGCTCGGACGTGGAGAACACCATCGTCCCGCAGCTCCTCGCCGAGATCGACGGCGTGGAGGGCCTGCAGAACGTGGTCGTCATCGGCGCCTCCAACCGCGAGGACATGATCGACCCCGCCATCCTGCGCCCCGGCCGGCTCGACGTGAAGATCAAGATCGAGCGTCCCGACGCCGAGGCCGCCAAGGACATCTTCGGCAAGTACCTCACCGAGCGCCTCCCGCTCCACTCCGAAGACCTCGGGGAGCACAGCGGCGACAAGTCGATGACGGTCCAGAGCATGATCCAGACCGCCGTCGAGCAGATGTACGCCGAATCCGAGGAGAACCGCTTCCTGGAAGTCACCTACGCCAACGGAGACAAGGAAGTCCTCTACTTCAAGGACTTCAATTCCGGCGCCATGATCGAGAACATCGTCGGCCGCGCCAAGAAGATGGCGATCAAGGACTTCCTCGAGCACAACCAGAAGGGCCTGCGCGTCTCCCACCTCCTCCAGGCCTGCGTGGACGAGTTCAAGGAGAACGAGGACCTGCCCAACACCACCAACCCGGACGACTGGGCCCGCATCTCCGGAAAGAAGGGCGAACGGATCGTCTACATCCGTACCCTCATCACCGGAAAGCAGGGCGCGGACACCGGACGCTCCATCGACACGGTGGCGAACACCGGGCAGTACCTGTAAAAGGCAGGGCGGCTGCGGGCTCCCCACCGGGAACCCGCAGCCGACTGTTTTTCCGGCCACGCCGGACCGAAGGCGACCAACGCAATGACGCAAATGATCTCCCCACCAGCGCAAAGGCGTTCTAGGCTCTTCCATACCGCAGAGTCGCGCAGTGCGGGGACGGGCACCGCACACGCCACCGAGCGCCAGCGGTATCTGCGCGGCGCCCACGACCGAGGGCGCCGCCGGGCAAGGAGGGCCGCATGACCGTACGGCGAGTAATGGGCATCGAGACCGAGTACGGAATCTCCGTCCCCGGCCACCCCAACGCCAATGCCATGCTCACCTCATCCCAGATCGTCAACGCCTACGCGGCGGCGATGCACCGGGCCCGCCGGGCCCGCTGGGACTTCGAGGAGGAGAACCCGCTGCGCGACGCGCGAGGCTTCGACCTCGCCCGCGAGGCCGCCGACTCCAGCCAGCTCACCGACGAGGACATCGGCCTCGCCAACGTGATCCTCACCAACGGCGCACGGCTCTACGTCGACCACGCGCACCCCGAGTACAGCGCCCCCGAGGTGACCAACCCCCGGGACGCCGTCCTCTGGGACAAGGCCGGCGAACGCATCATGGCCGAAGCCGCCGAACGAGCCGCTCAGCTGCCCGGCGCCCAGCCCATCCACCTCTACAAGAACAACACCGACAACAAGGGCGCCTCCTACGGCACGCACGAGAACTACCTGATGAAGCGGGAGACCCCCTTCTCAGACATCGTGCGCCACCTCACGCCCTTCTTCGTCTCCCGCCAGGTCATCACCGGCGCCGGCCGCGTCGGCATCGGCCAGGACGGCCACGAACACGGCTTCCAGATCAGCCAGCGCGCCGACTACTTCGAGGTCGAGGTCGGCCTCGAGACGACACTCAAACGGCCCATCATCAACACCCGGGACGAGCCCCACGCCGACGCCGAGAAATACCGCCGCCTCCATGTGATCATCGGCGACGCCAATCTGTCCGAGATCTCGACCTACCTCAAGCTCGGCACCACCGCGCTCGTCCTGTCCATGATCGAGGACGGCTTCATCGCCGTCGACCTCGCCGTGGACCAGCCCGTCCGCACCCTCCACCAGGTCTCCCACGACCCCACGCTGCAGCGCCTCATCACTCTGCGCAGCGGCCGCACGCTCACCGCGGTGCAGCTCCAGATGGAGTACTACGAGCTGTCCCGCAAGTACATCGAGGAACGCTACGGAGCCGACGCCGACGAGCAGACCAAGGACGTCCTCACCCGCTGGGAGGACACCCTCAACCGGCTCGAGCACGACCCCATGAGCCTCGCCGGCGAACTCGACTGGGTCGCCAAGCGCGAACTCATGGAGGGCTACCGGCGCCGCGACGGCCTCGACTGGGACGCCGCCAAGCTCCACCTCCTCGACCTCCAGTACGCCGACGTACGGCCCGACAAGGGCCTCTACAACCGCCTCGCCGAGCGGGGCCGCATCAAGCGCCTCCTGGACGAGGAGACCGTCCAGCGGGCCAAGACCAAGCCGCCGGAGGACACCCGCGCCTACTTCCGCGGCCGCTGCCTGGAGCAGTACGCCGACGACGTCGCCGCGGCCTCCTGGGACTCGGTCATCTTCGACCTCCCCGGACGCGACTCCCTCCAGCGCGTCCCAACCCTCGAACCACTTCGCGGAACGCGAAATCATGTCAAGGAGCTCCTGGACCGCTGCCGCAGCGCGGAAGACCTGGTCAGGGTCCTGTCGGGTCACTGAGGGGTACTCGTGCCGGGCCGGCCGAGGACCGGCCCGGCAGGGTGGAAAACCCGGCGGCCGGGAATCATCGAGATGGCCCCCGTACGTTGGAGAAACTGCGGGGCCGATGTCGGACCCGGCTTGTAGGGTCTGATCATCACCGATCGGCAGGAAAGCCGACCTGTCGACCATGTCGGGCGAACTGAGCGGGGTGAGGGATATGGCAACCAAGGACACCGGCGGCGGACAGCAGAAGGCCACGCGCTCCACCGAGGAGGTCGAGGAGCAGGCCGCGGAGACACAGGCCTCGGAAGACCTCAAGGAGCGCCAGGAGAAGCTGAGCGACGACGTCGACTCGGTCCTGGACGAGATCGACGACGTACTCGAGGAGAACGCCGAGGACTTCGTTCGATCGTTCGTGCAAAAGGGCGGCGAGTAGCCTTCAAATCGAAGGATTCGGGGGGCTCTCAGTTTGTGAACGAAGGCAGGTGGCGCGCTGCTCGCGGTGCGGGGAGGTCGGGCCGCGAGCAGCGTTCGCCACGAGCTGCTCGACGCCGGACGGCTTGCATGCCCGGTGCCCGGCTCCGGCCGTTCATGTGGATCATTGCCATGAGACGGGTAGGGTCCGTGGCGTACTGTGCTTCAACTGCAATTCGGCCATCGGCAAGTTGGGGGACGACCCTGACGCCGTCCGCCGGGCCGCCGCTTACTCGGAAGGAATCGCGTGGAAGCCAACACTCGTAGCACCGGGCGTCTACCAGCTGCCTTCCTGACGCCCGGGTCGTCCTCGTTCATGGACTTCCTCGCCGAGCAACAGCCCGAGCTGCTGCCCGGCAAGCGTCAACTGCCGCCCACGCAGGGTGTGATCCAGGCGCCGCACGGCACCACGATCGTCGCTGTGACGTTCCCGGGCGGTGTGGTGCTCGCCGGTGACCGGCGGGCCACGATGGGCAATATCATCGCGCAGCGGGACATCGAGAAGGTGTTCCCGGCCGACGAGTACTCGGCGGTGGGGATCGCCGGCACGGCGGGTCTGGCCGTGGAGATGGTGAAGCTGTTCCAGCTGGAGCTGGAGCACTTCGAGAAGGTCGAGGGCGCGCAGCTGTCGCTGGAGGGCAAGGCGAACCGGCTGTCGACGATGATCCGGTCGAACCTGGGCATGGCGATGCAGGGCCTGGCCGTGGTGCCGCTGTTCGCGGGGTACGACGTGGACCGTGAGCGGGGCAGGATCTTCTCCTACGACGTCACGGGCGGGCGTTCGGAGGAGCACGGGTACGCGTCCACGGGTTCGGGTTCGGTCTTCGCGCGGGGCGCGATGAAGAAGCTGTTCCGTGAGGACCTGAGCGAGGCCGAGGCCACGACGCTGGTGGTGCAGGCCCTGTACGACGCGGCTGACGACGACTCGGCGACCGGTGGTCCCGATGTCGCGCGCCGGATCTATCCGATCGTCACGGTGATCACCGAGGACGGTTTCCGTCGGCTCGGCGACGAGGAGTCCTCCGAGATCGCGCGTTCCGTCCTGGAGCGGCGTCTGGAGCAGCCCGACGGTCCGCGGGCTCCGCTGCTGTAGCGGCTGGTCCGGTTTTTCCAGGTGATCGTGTGACTTCGACAGAAAGGGACGGATAACCGGTGTCGACGCCGTTCTATGTGTCACCCCAGCAGGCGATGGCCGACCGGGCGGAGTATGCCCGCAAGGGCATCGCGCGTGGTCGCAGCCTCGTCGTGCTGCAGTATGCCGACGGCATTGTGTTCGTCGGTGAGAATCCGTCCCGTGCGCTGCACAAGTTCAGTGAGATCTATGACCGGATCGGTTTTGCGGCCGCCGGTAAGTACAACGAGTACGAGAATCTGCGGATCGGTGGGGTGCGGTATGCCGATCTGCGGGGTTACACCTATGACCGTGACGATGTGACGGCCCGGGGTCTGGCGAACGTGTACGCGCAGACGCTGGGCACGATCTTCTCGTCGGCGGCGGAGAAGCCGTACGAGGTGGAGCTGGTCGTCGCGGAGGTGGGTGAGACTCCGGAGGGTGACCAGATCTATCGGTTGCCGCACGACGGTTCGATCGTGGACGAGCACGGTTCGGTCGCGGTCGGTGGCAACGCGGAGTTGATCAGCAGCTATCTGGATCAGCGGCATCAGGACGGGATGAGCCTGGCGGAGGCCCTGCAGCTGGCCGTGCAGGCGCTGTCGCGGGAGTCGAACGGTTCGCAGCGGGAGATTCCGGCGGAGCGGCTGGAGGTGGCGGTGCTCGACCGTACGCGTCCGCAGTCGCGGAAGTTCAAGCGGATCGTGGGCCGTCAGCTGGGCCGGCTGCTGGAGGCCGGTGGCGCGGCCACGGAGGCGGAGAGCGCGGACGAGTCGGACGAGTCGGAGGGGTCGTCCGGCGGTTCGGAGAAGTAGCCGGCCCTTTCACCCCGCTTGTGTGCCCCGGTCGCCCGCGCGGCCGGGGCACCGGTGTGTCCGGGGACGTTCAGGAGGTCCTGGGAGGTGCCGTGGAGCCGCGGACGACGAGCTGGACGGGGATGTCCCCCTGTTCCGGTGTGCGGCCTTCGAGGACGGCGAGGAGGGCCTGCATGCCGCGTTCGCCGAAGAGCTCGGCGTCGAGGCGGACGGTGGTGAGTTCGGGGTCGATGGCGGTGGCGAGGGCGAGGTCGTCGAGGCCGGTGACGGAGATGTCGTCGGGGACGCGCAGCCCGAGGCGGCGGACGGCCTTGTAGGCGCCGGCGGCCAGTTTGTCGTCGTCGCAGACGATGGCGGTGGGGTGGGGGGCTGCTGCGGCGAGGGCGCCGGCGGTGGCGGTGCGGGCCGCGTCGATGGAGATGGGGGCGTGTGCGACGCGCAGGGTGGTGCCGGGTGCGGCGGCGAGGCGGGTGGTGAGTTCGCGGGCGCGTACGTCGAAGGTCCAGGAGGGGATGCCGGCGGCGAGGTGCAGGAAGCGGCGGTGGCCGAGGCCGAGCAGGTGGTCGGTGATCTGGCGGACGCCGTCGGCGATGTCGAGGTTGACGGTGGCGGCCCCGAGGCTGCCTGCGGGGTCGCTGTCGAGCATGACGAGGGGGAGCTGGTCGCCGCGGATGGTGGTGAGGGCGTCGGCGGCCATGGAGGAGGCGATGACGCCGTCCAGGGCGGCCTGGGCGGAGGCGAAGGGGTCGCGGGCGGGGCCGATGCCCTCGGGGGAGGGGTAGAGGACGACGCCGAAGCCGTGCCGGGCGGCGACGCGGGCGGCTCCGGTGTAGACGCCCGCGAAGAATTCGGTGGTCAGGGCGGGGACCACCAGGAGCACGGTGCGGGTGTGGCCGAGGCGGAGGTTGCGGGCGGCGAGGTTGGGCCGGTAGCCGAGGCGGCGGGCGGCCTCGCGGACGCGTTCGGCGGTGGCGGGGGAGACGCGGCCGCGCCATTTGTCGCCGAGGACGAGTGAGACGGCCGCCTGGGAGACTCCCGCGGCCTGGGCGACGTCCCGGCTGGTGGGGCGGGTGCTGCCTGCTGCCACGGTGGGCCTGCTCTTTCGTCTGGACTGCGAACAGCGCACATGGTACGTATGACGAGAGACGTTATACGTAAAACTTCCGAAGGGCAGGGCGGCCGATGACCGGGGCTTACCTGGAGGTCCTCAGGGCGAGGCACGCCGCCCGGCTGCTGGTGGGCACGCTGGTGGGCCGGCTGCCGAACGCGGTGGCGGCGCTCGCCATCGTGCTGTTCGTGCGGGCGGAGGGCGGCTCGTACAGCCTGGCCGGGGGACTGGCGGCGGCGTACGGCGTGGCCAACGCGGTGGGCCAGCCGGTGCTGGGGCGGCTGGTGGACGTGTTCGGGCAGCCGCGGGTGCAGCTGCCGGCCGCCGTCGCGTCGGCCGTCGCGACGGCCGTCTTCGCCGTCGTGGGCATCGGCGCCCTGGGGGCGGCGTACGCGGCCGTGGTGGCGGCGGGGCTGTTCACACCGCCGCTGGAGGGCGGTCTGCGGGCCCTGTGGTCGTCGGTGCTGCCAGGGCAGGGGCAGGTGCACACGGCGTACGCGATGGACGCGGTGGCGCAGGAGGTCATGTTCACAGTCGGCCCGCTGCTGCTGACGCTGGGGGCGTCGCTGTGGTCGGCGCAGGCCGCCCTGGTGCTGCTGAACGTGATCGGCGTGCTGGGGGCGCTGTCGGTGGTGGTCTCGCCGCCGTCGCGTGCCTGGCGTTCGGAGCCGCGTGAGGCGCACTGGCTGGGGGCGCTGCGGTCGCCGGGGCTGCTCGCGCTGTTGGGGGCGTTCCTGTTCGTCGGCATGGCGATGGGGTCGATCGCGGTCGCGGCGATGTCCTACGCGGACGACCACGGCGGGGACGTGGTGTACGGCTGGCTGATGGCCGGCCTCGGGCTGGGCGCGCTGCTGGGCGGTGTGGTGTACGGGGCGCGGCAGTGGGGCGGTGAGCCCGCGCGACGACTGCGGACGCTGGTGGCGTTCCTGGCGGTGTGTTACCTGCCGCTGACGCTGATGCCGGGCGTGGTGGCGATGACGGCCCTCGCGGTGCTGGCGGGGGTGTTCCTGGCGCCGTCGATCGCGTGCGCGTTCGTGCTGGTGGACCGGCACGCCCCGCGGGGCACGGTGACGGAGGCGTTCTCGTGGCTGGTGACGACGTTCACGGTGGGCGCGTCGGTGGGGACGGGTGTGGCCGGGCCGGTGGTGCAGGCGGGCGGGGCGCTGTGGGGGTTCGCGGTGCCGGGGGCGGCGGGGGCCGTGTCGTTGCTGGTTCTGGTGGCCACGGGGCGGGTCCTCGCAGCTCCCGGACGGGGGGCGCTCGTTGCGGCTTCATCGGAAAATGATCCGAACCGTGCTGTCGAACCCCGTTTCAGCTCAGGGGATCGGGCGTAATGTTCAGTCATGGACCGCCGCATTTTCGGGCTGGAGAACGAGTACGGCGTCACGTGTACGTTCAGGGGACAGCGCCGCCTGTCTCCCGACGAGGTGGCGCGGTACCTCTTCCGCCGTGTCGTGTCATGGGGCCGCAGCAGCAATGTCTTTCTGCGAAACGGCGCCCGCCTCTATCTTGACGTGGGCTCACATCCGGAATACGCGACACCCGAATGTGACAACGTGACCGAGCTGGTCACCCACGACAAGGCCGGCGAGCGCATTCTCGAAGGACTCCTGGTAGACGCGGAACGACGCCTGCACGAGGAGGGAATCGCGGGCGACGTCTACCTCTTCAAGAACAACACGGACTCGGCCGGAAACTCCTACGGCTGCCATGAGAACTATCTGGTGGCACGCCATGGCGAGTTCTCCAGGCTCGCGGACATCCTCATCCCGTTCCTGGTGACCCGCCAGCTGCTGTGCGGCGCCGGGAAGGTGCTGCAGACGCCGCGCGGTGCGGTGTACTGCGTGAGCCAGCGGGCGGAGCACATCTGGGAGGGCGTCTCCTCGGCGACGACGCGTTCCCGGCCGATCATCAACACGCGGGACGAGCCGCACGCGGACGCGGAGCGCTACCGGCGGCTGCACGTCATCGTCGGCGACTCGAACATGTCCGAGACGACGATGCTGCTGAAGGTCGGCGCCACCGACCTGGTGCTGCGCATGATCGAGGCGGGCACGGTGATGCGGGACCTGACCCTGGAGAACCCGATCCGGGCGATCCGCGAGGTCAGCCATGACATCACGGGCCGGCGCAAGGTGCGTCTGGCCAGCGGCCGGGAGGCCTCGGCGCTGGAGGTGCAGCGCGAGTACTACGAGAAGGCCGTGGACTTCTGCGAGCGCCGCGGTATCCGTACCGGGACGGTCGAGCAGGTCCTGGAGCTGTGGGGCCGGACGCTGGACGCGATCGAGACGGAGGATCTCGACCGCATCGGCACCGAGATCGACTGGGTCATGAAGTACAAGCTCATCGAGCGGTACCGGGCCAAGCACAACATGACGATGTCGCATCCGCGGGTCGCGCAGATAGACCTCGCCTACCACGACATCCACCGGCGCCGTGGGCTGTACTACCTGCTGGAGAAGAAGGGGCAGGCGACCCGGATCTGCAACGACTTGAAGATCTTCGAGGGCAAGTCGGTGCCCCCGCAGACCACTCGGGCCCGGCTGCGCGGCGACTTCATCCGCCGGGCGCAGGAGCAGCGCCGGGACTTCACGGTCGACTGGGTGCATCTGAAGCTGAACGACCAGGCACAGCGCACGGTGTTGTGCAAGGACCCGTTCCGTTCGGTGGACGACCGGGTGGAGAAGCTGATCGCCGGAATGTGAGGCGGGCGCGGTCCGGCCGGACTGCCGGACCGCAACACGGGCGCCGTACGTTTACCGTACGGCGCCCTTCCCACGCCGTAGAGTTGCGCGCACGCCTGTCCGCAAGATCGACTGATTACGAGGCCCCCACCGTGCGCCGACGCTCCCTTCTCATCGCCGTACCCGCAGGAATGGTCACGCTCGCCGCTTGCGGTGACGACAAGGACTCGGGGGGCGGGGCGAGTGACAGCGTGTCGCCGTCGGCGCCGGAGCAGTCGGCCGCACCGTCGCCGAAGATCGTGGACGGTCCGCTGCCGGCGATCACGGCGGGCACGAAGTTCGGTCAGAAGCCCAAGGTCGCCAAGGGCGAGGGGGAGCCGTCGAAGGACCTGGCGGTGCGCACGGTCATCGCGGGCAACGGCAAGACGGTCGCCGAGAACGACTACCTCCAGGCGAACTACCTGGGGCAGATCTGGGCGACGGGCAAGGTCTTCGACAACTCCTACGACCGCAAGGCACCGCTGCTGATCCAGCTGTCGCAGGGCCGCATCATCGACGGCTGGCGGTACGCGCTGGCCGGCAAGAAGGTCGGCAGCCGGGTCGAGATGGCCGTCCCGCCGACCTGGGGCTACGGCAAGGAGGGCAACGAGCAGGCGGGGATCAAGGGCACCGACACCCTGGTGTTCGTGGTCGACATCGAGAACTCGTTCAACGCGTCGAGCTCCGCGAAGGGCAAGAAGGTCCCCCAGGACGACCCGGACCTGCCGAAGGTCGGCACCAACACCGACGGCAAGGCGCCCTCCATCAAGGTCCCGAAGACCGACCCGCCGAAGAAGCTGGTGTCGAGGTACATCCTGGAGGGTGACGGCGACGAGGTCGCCGCGGAGAACACCGTCCTGGTGCAGTACAAGGGCGTGCAGTGGGCCACCGGCAAGGAGTTCGACTCGTCGTACGCGGCGAAGCAGCTGGTGTCGTTCCCCCTGGCGCAGGTCGTCAAGGGCTGGTCGCAGGGGCTGACCGGCAAGAAGGTCGGCAGCCGCGTGCTCATCGTGATCCCGCCGGAGCTGGGGTACGGCGACCAGCCGCCGCAGGGCAGCGGCATCGCGAAGAACGCCACGCTGGTGTTCAGCGTGGACATCCTCGCCAAGATGTGACCCCACCCCGGGTGATGAAAGACTGACCGCGTTGTCTTTCCACGACAAGCATGGAGCGTAAGACGTGAGCATCGACAAGCCCGAGATCGACTTCCCGGGCGGCGAGCCCCCGGCGGACCTCGAGATCAAGGACATCTGGGAGGGCGACGGTCCGGTCGCGGAGGCGGGTCAGACCGTCACCGTCCACTACGTGGGTGTGGCCTTCAGCACGGGCGAGGAGTTCGACGCCAGCTGGAACCGCGGCACGCCGTTCCGCTTCCCGCTGGGTGGCGGCCGGGTCATCAAGGGCTGGGACCAGGGCGTGCAGGGCATGAAGGTCGGTGGCCGCCGTCAGCTGACGATCCCGGCGCACCTGGCCTACGGCAACCAGAGCCCGACCCCGGCGATCAAGCCCGGCGAGACGCTGATCTTCGTGGTCGACCTGCTCGGCGTCTGACCGTCGCGTCCGGTCGCCGCCTGTGATCGGGGGGCGACCGAAGCCGACTACCTGGGGTCCATGCCTGTCCGGGCATGGGCCCTCGGCTTTTGCCGCGCCCCCGCGGGGCGGTACGGTCATCGGTCGTAAGCACCATAAGGAAGGCGAAGGGCGTCGATGGCCATTGCCAAGGCCGAGCGGCTCATGAATCTGGCGCTGTGTCTGCTCGGGACGCGGCGGCCGCTGAGCAAGCGCGAGCTGCGTGAGTCCATCGAGGCCTACCTGGAGGCGGGCTCCGACGACTCCTTCAACCGGATGTTCGAGCGCGACAAGGACGATCTGCGCGAGCTCGGCCTGGTCATCGAGACGGTGGAGAACCTGGACGGCGAGGTCGGCTACCTGGCCCGCCGCGACAGCAACCGGCTGCCGCCGATCACCCTGGACGCCGAGGAGGCGGCCGCGCTCGGGCTGGCCGCGAAGGTGTGGCAGCAGGCCCGGCTCGCGGGCGCGGCCAGCGGCGCCCTGCAGAAGCTGCGCGCGGCCGGCCTGCCGGAGGACGTCGACCCGTACGAGCCGCACAGCGCGCTGGAGCCCCGTATCCCGGTGCACGAGGCGGCGTTCGAACCGCTGATGCTGGCGTGCCGGGACCGGCGGCCGGTCATGTTCGACTACCGCAAGGCCACCGCGGCCCGCCCCGAGCCCCGGCATGTGGAACCGTGGGCGCTGGAGTGCTGGCGCGGCCACTGGTACCTGGCGGGCTGGGACCGCGACCGGGGCGCCGAGCGGGTGTTCCGGCTGTCCCGGATCACCGGCAAGGTGCGCAGCCGCGGCGGCCGTTTCACCGCCGAGGTGCCGGACGTCGTGACCGTGCGCGAGACCGTGGCGAGCTGGGCGGGGGAGATCGCCGACCGGTCCGCGCTGATCCGGCTGCGCACGGGCTCCGGTTACCCCCTTCGGGCTAAGGCCACCTCGGTCCGGGAACTCGGGGACGGCTGGGACGAGTTGGAGATTCCGTACGGCCACGGGCTGGACGCCTGGCTGGTGGAGTTCGGACCGGACGTGGTGGTGCTCGAGCCCGCCGAGCTGCGGGCCGACGTGGTGGACCGGCTGCGTGCCGTGGCCAAGGGCTGAGGGGGAGCGGAGCAAGACAGTGGCAGGCAAACCGGTCAGACCCACGAGCGCCATCGACCAGACCCGGCGGATGCTCTCCCTGGTGACCTATCTGAAGGAGCGGCCCGGCGCGCGCGTCGAGGACGTCGCGCGTGCCTTCGGCATCTCCGAGGACGAGCTGGTCTCCGACCTCGATGTGCTGCCCATGTGCGGCACCAGCTTCCGCGGCGGTGATCTGCTCGACATCGACACCGACGGCGAGCGCATCTGGTGGCACAACGCGGACGACGTCGCCGAGCCGCTGCGGATCGCCGCCGACGAGGCGACCGCGCTGCTCGTGGCGGCCCGCGCGGTGGCCACGCTGCCGGGGCTGCGCGAGAGCGACCGGCAGGCGCTGCTGCGGGCCACCGCGAAAGTGGAGACGGCGGCCGGTGAGGCGGCCTGGGCCAGCGCCCGGCTGTCGGTGACGTTCGAGTCCGAGGGCGGGGTCTTCGCCGACGTCGACCGGGCGATCTCCGAGCGGCGCCGGCTGTGGATCCGCTACTACTCGCCGGCCCGTGACGAGGTGACCGAGCGGGAGATCGACCCGATCCGGCTGGTCAGCGTCGGCCACACCTATGTGGAGGCCTGGTGCCGGCGCTCGGAGGCGCGGCGCACCTTCCGGCTGGACCGGGTCGCCGAGATCAAGATCCTCGACGAGCCGTCCGCGCCGCCGGAGGTGGAGCTGCGGGACCTGTCCGAGGGGCTGGTGCAGCCCGCCGCGGAGGACCCGGAGGTCGTGGCCGAGGTCGGCCCGGGCGGACGCTGGGTCGCCGAGTACTACCCGCACGACAGCGCCGATGAGCTTCCGGACGGCGGGCTGCGTATCACCTTGCGTACGCCCGACCCGGCGTCCCTGCGGCGTCTGGCGCTGCGGCTCGGCCGGGACGGCCGGATCGTGTCGCCGTCCGGTCTGGCCGACAGTGCCCGGCAGGCGGCCCGCGAGGCGCTGGCGGCGTACGACGGGGTGGAGATACGGGGCGCGGGCGCGGCGCACGCGGTGCAGGACGGGCAGTAAGGGCGAAGCGGTCCGGCGGTCGGCCGGGCCGGCGGCACGGCAGCAGGCGACAGGCGGGAGCAGGACTTTGAACGAGTCGGCGACGTCCGGGGTGCGGGCAGTGACGGTGGCATCCGCTTTCGCCGGGATGAGAAGCGTGACCCCGGTGGTGTTCCGGGCGGGCTGCCCGGACTGCCGGGGCCGGTTCGAACTCGCCGCGCAGGCCCTCAGACTCGTCATCGGCGCCAGCAGCCGCACGACGTTCTACTCGTTCACGTGTCCCGCGTGCGGGGCCGGGGTCCGCAAGCCGGCGGGGGAGCGGATCGTGGAGCTGCTGACCGGCGGAGGCGTCAGCACCCTGCGGCTGCACTCCGCGCCCTAGGTGTATTGACCCGCAGCGTTGTTCACGCGGCTGATGGGTGGCTGGCCTGCGAGTGCGGTGTGGCAGCGGTGGTGGTTGTAGGTGTGCAGG
>NZ_JBHTWG010000010.1:0-195994 GCF_042792555.1 Streptomyces sp. NPDC056628 | reverse complement strand
CCCCGCGGATCATCCGCGGGGCGCCCCACCCCGTCGCTCTGCTGTCCCTAGGCGTCGCCCCCGGCCGCTCCCGGGTCCGCCGCCGTCACGTCGAGCAGCTGGTACCGGTCGATGGCCTGCTTCAGGGCCGAGCGGTCCACCTTGCCCTCCTTGGCCAGCTCGGTGAGCACCGCCAGCACGATCGACTGCGCGTCGATGTGGAAGAACCGCCGCGCCGCGCCCCGCGTGTCCGAGAAGCCGAAGCCGTCGGCACCCAGGGACTGGTACGTGCCCGGCACCCAGCGGGCGATCTGGTCCGGCACCGACCGCATCCAGTCGGAGACGGCCACGAACGGCCCCTCGGCACCGCTCAGCTTGCGCGTCACGTAGGGCACGCGCTGCTCCTCCTCCGGGTGCAGCAGGTTGTGCTCCTCGCAGGCCACCGCCTCGCGCCGCAGCTCGTTCCAGGAGGTCGCCGACCAGATGTCCGCCTTGACGTTCCACTCCTCGGCGAGGATCTTCTGCGCCTCCAGGGCCCACGGCACGGCCACACCGGACGCCATGATCTGCGCCGGCACCGAGCCGGCGGTGCCCTCGCTCAGCCGGTACACGCCCTTGAGGATGCCCTCGACGTCGACGTCCGCGGGCTCGGCCGGGTGCTGGATCGGCTCGTTGTAGACGGTCAGGTAGTAGAAGACGTCCTCGCCGTGGGGGTGCTCGGCGTCGCCTCCGTACATCCGGCGCAGACCGTCCTGGACGATGTGCGCGATCTCGTAGCCGTACGCCGGGTCGTAGGCGACACAAGCCGGGTTGGTCGAGGCGAGCAGCTGCGAGTGCCCGTCGGCGTGCTGCAGTCCCTCACCGGTCAGGGTCGTACGCCCGGCGGTGGCGCCCAGGGCGAAACCGCGCGCCATCTGGTCCGCCATCTGCCAGAACTGGTCACCGGTGCGCTGGAAACCGAACATCGAGTAGAAGACGTACACCGGGATCAGCGGCTCGCCGTGCGTGGCGTACGCCGAGCCCGCCGCGATCAGCGAGGCGGTGCAGCCCGCCTCCGAGATGCCGTCGTGCAGCATCTGGCCCTGCGGGGACTCCTTGTAGGCGAGCAGCAGGTCCCGGTCGACCGCCTCGTACTGCTGCCCGAGCGGGTTGTAGATCTTCGCGCTCGGGAAGAACGAGTCCATGCCGAAGGTGCGGTACTCGTCCGGCGCGATCAGCACGAACCGCCTGCCGATCTCCTTGTCCCGCATGAGGTCCTTCAGGAGGCGGACGAACGCCATGGTCGTGGCGATCGACTGCTGACCCGAGCCCTTCTTCACGGTCGCGTACGTCTTGTCGTCCGGCAGGGCCAGCGGCTTCGACCGCACGACACGGGTGGGCACATAACCGCCGAGGCCCTTGCGGCGGTCGTGCATGTACTGGATCTCCTCGGAGTCGCGCCCCGGGTGGTAGTACGGCGGGAGGCCGCTCTCCAGCTCCTTGTCGGCGATCGGCAGGTGCAGCCGGTCGCGGAAGCGCTTGAGGTCGTCGACCGTCAGCTTCTTCATCTGGTGCGTGGCGTTGCGGCCCTCGAAGTTCGGGCCGAGGGTCCAGCCCTTGACCGTCTTGGCGAGGATCACCGTCGGCTGGCCCTTGTGCTCCTTGGCCGCCGAGAACGCCGCGTAGATCTTGCGGTGGTCGTGACCGCCGCGGCCCAGGTGCAGGATCTGGTCGTCGGTCATGCCCTCGACCATGGCCCGCAGCCGCTGGTCGTCGCCGAAGAAGTGATCGCGGATGTACGCGCCGGTCTCGGTTGCGTACGTCTGGAACTGCCCGTCCGGCGTGGTGTTCATCCGGTTGACCAGCAGACCGTCGCGGTCCTGCGCGAGCAGCGGGTCCCAGGAACGGTCCCAGATCAGCTTGATCACGTTCCAGCCGGCGCCGCGGAAGATCGACTCCAGCTCCTGGATCACCTTGCCGTTGCCCCGGACGGGGCCGTCCAGGCGCTGCAGATTGCAGTTCACCACGAACGTCAGGTTGTCCAGACCCTCGCGCGCGGCGATGGACAGCTGGCCCAGCGACTCCGGCTCGTCCATCTCGCCGTCGCCGAGGAACGCCCACACGTGCGACTTGGAGGTGTCCGCGATGCCGCGGGCCTCCATGTAGCGGTTCATCCGCGCCTGGTAGATCGCGCCGATCGGGCCGAGGCCCATGGAGACGGTCGGGAACTCCCAGAAGTCCGGCATCAGCCGCGGGTGCGGGTACGAGGACAGGCCGTACGGCGCCTTGGACTTCTCCTGGCGGAAGGCGTCCAGGTTCTGCTCGCTGAGGCGGTCCAGCAGGAACGCGCGCGCGTAGATGCCCGGCGAGGCGTGCCCCTGGAAGAAGACCTGGTCGCCGCCGTCGCCCTCGTCCTTGCCGCGGAAGAAGTGGTTGAAGCCCACGTCGTACAGGGAGGCGGAGGAGGCGAACGTGGCGATGTGGCCGCCGACGCCGATGCCGGGGCGCTGGGCCCGGGACACCATGACCGCGGCGTTCCACCGGGTCGCGTTCAGGATCTTGCGCTCGATCTCCTCGTTGCCCGGGAAGAACGGCTCGTCCTTGGTGGCGATCGTGTTGACGTAGTCCGTGCTGCGCATCTCGGGCACCGCGACGCGCCTCGCGCGGGCCCGCTCGATCAGGCGCAGCATCAGATAGCGGGCCCGCTCCCGGCCGCGCTCGTCCACGGCGGCGTCGAGGGAGTCGAGCCACTCCTGGGTTTCCTCGGGATCGAAGTCAGGAACCTGACTCGGAAGGCCGCCAATGATGATCGGGTTGCGATCTGAACCGGAAGCCACGCTGGTCCTTACCTGTCAGAGGGCCGTGTTTCTGGAGTTTCTGGGTGCGCTGCACCGCTCCCCATCGTGTACCTCGGGGGACCGGACGTCATCTCTACTGCTGGGTAATCGGGGTCTGGACAACGGTCGAGTGCCTCTGAAGGGTTCCCAAACTCACAAAGGGGGCACATTGGTGTGGTGCACGTCACCACGGAGCCAAGTTCGTGTGCCAGGAGTTGCGGTGACACGTTCCGGATCGTCACCGTTTCGGCGGTCCGGACGGCCGGGTACTTGCGCGATCCGCCCCGCCCGTGTGGACTACGGCCAATGCTTCGCGCACGCGCGTGGCTGAGTTATTCCCAAGACATGATCAGGAGGCAACCCGTGAGCGCGACCGCGGACCACGCGGAGGAGCGGACGAGCCCTGCCGTCAGGCTGGGGTTCCAGCCCGAGCAGGTGGTCCAGGAGATCGGCTTCGACGACGACGTCGACCAGGAGCTCCGCGAGGCCATCGAGGAAGTCATCGGCAGCGAGCTGGTGGACGAGGAGTACGACGACGTCGCCGACGCCGTGGTGCTGTGGTTCCGCGACGAGGACGGCGACCTGACGGATGCGCTGGTGGACGCCACCACGTACATCGAGGAGGGTGGCTCGATCCTTCTCCTGACGCCGAAGACGGGCCGTGACGGCTACGTGGAGCCCAGCGACATCTCTGAAGCCGCGACCACGGCGGGTCTGTCGGCGTCCAAGAGCGTCAGCGTCGGCAAGGACTGGAGTGGCAGCCGGCTGGTGACGCCCAAGGCCGCGAAGTCCAAGAAGTAACCGGTGGCTGAGCCGGGCCGGACCCCAGGGCCCGGCCCGGCCTTCTGCGCGGTCCCCGGTGGATGCTGCGTAGGGTGGACACCACCCGGACAGCCCACCGAAGGGACACGACGACGATGGCGATCCAGGTCGGCGACAAGGCCCCGGACTTCGCGCTCAAGGACAACCACGGCCGCACCGTACGGCTCTCCGACTTCCGCGGCGAGCAGAACGTCGTCCTGCTCTTCTACCCCTTCGCCTTCACCGGCGTCTGCACCGGCGAGCTCTGTGCCGTACGGGACAACCTGCCGCGGTTCACCGACCGCGACACCCAGATCCTCGCCGTGTCCAACGACTCCATCCACACCCTGCGCGTCTTCGGCGAGCAGGAGGGGCTGGAGTACCCGCTGCTCAGCGACTTCTGGCCGCACGGCGAGGCCAGCCGCGCCTACGGGGTCTTCGCCGAGGACAAGGGCTGCGCGGTGCGCGGCACCTTCGTCATCGACAAGGAGGGCGTCGTCCGCTGGACCGTCGTCAACGCCCTGCCGGACGCACGCGACCTCGAGGAGTACGTCGAGGCGCTCGACGCGCTCTGATCCCCTTGCGTCACCGACTCGGCACCGATACCCGCGATCGGTGGGTACAACCCCTGCGAGCGACGGGAACCCGTCACTAGGATCGAGTCGTTGATCCGATATCGAACGCACGGCGGGGCTCCCAGCCCCCGGACATCAATGGAGGACTCGTGGGAGTCAGCCTCAGCAAGGGCGGCAACGTATCACTGACCAAGGAGGCCCCCGGCCTCACCGCGGTCATCGTCGGTCTGGGGTGGGACGTCCGCACCACGACCGGCACCGACTTCGACCTCGACGCCAGCGCTCTGCTGCTGAACAACACGGGCAAGGTCGCCAACGACCAGAACTTCGTGTTCTTCAACAACCTCAAGAGCCCCGACGGCTCCGTGGAGCACACCGGTGACAACCTGACCGGTGAGGGCGAGGGCGACGACGAGCAGATCAAGGTCAACCTGGCGGGCGTCCCGGCCGACATCGAGAAGATCGTCTTCCCGGTCTCGATCTACGACGCCGAGAACCGTCAGCAGTCCTTCGGCCAGGTGCGCAACGCCTTCATCCGCGTGGTCAACCAGGCCGGCGGCGCCGAGATCGCCCGCTACGACCTCTCGGAGGACGCGTCCACCGAGACGGCGATGGTCTTCGGCGAGCTGTACCGCCACGGCGCGGAGTGGAAGTTCCGCGCCATCGGCCAGGGCTACGCGTCGGGTCTTCGCGGGATCGCGCAGGACTTCGGGGTCAACGTCTGACATCACCGGGCGGGTCCGTCCAGGACACGTCCGGCCGATTCCGGCGCCGTACCGTTTCGGTGCGGCGCCGGACGCGCAGAACAACCGAGAAGCACCACCTGGGGAGGACCAGCATCATGGGCGTCACGCTCGCCAAGGGAGGAAACGTCTCCCTGTCCAAGGCCGCACCGAATCTCACCCAGGTGATGATCGGGCTCGGCTGGGACGCGCGTTCCACCACCGGAGCACCCTTCGACCTCGACGCCAGCGCCCTGGTGTGCAGCGGCGGCCGGGTCATGGGCGACGAGTGGTTCGTCTTCTACAACCAGCTCAAGAGCCCCGACGGCTCGGTGGAGCACACCGGTGACAACCTGACCGGTGAGGGCGAGGGTGACGACGAGTCGATCCTGGTCGACCTGTCCAAGGTGCCCGCCCAGTGCGACAAGATCGTCTTCCCGGTCTCCATCCATATGGCCGACGAGCGCGGCCAGACCTTCGGCCAGGTCGCCAACGCCTTCATCCGGGTCGTCAACCAGGCCGACGGCCAGGAACTCGCCCGCTACGACCTCAGCGAGGACGCCTCCACCGAGACGGCGATGATTTTCGGCGAGGTCTACCGATACCAGGGCGAGTGGAAGTTCCGCGCGGTCGGACAGGGGTACGCGTCGGGTTTGCGCGGCATCGCTTTGGACTTCGGGGTCGACGTCTCCTGACGCGATATGGGCAAAACCCGGGTCCGGGTGGGGCGGGCCACGACGCCGACATAGACTCCGGGTTCAAAGTTTCGTAAAGCCGAGTACGGCGCGGCGGAGCCCCGTACACACAGGATTGGGTAGCCAGTGGTTCTGAAAACCTTCGGCTGGTCGTTCGCGGTCACCGCGCTCGGCTTGGTCGCAGCGGTCCTCTTCGGGGGGTGGACCGCCCTCGGCATCGTGGCGATCCTCTCGGTCCTGGAGATCTCGCTGTCCTTCGACAACGCGGTGGTCAACGCCGGGATCCTGAAGAAGATGAATGCCTTCTGGCAGAGGATCTTCCTCACCATCGGCATCCTGATCGCCGTGTTCGGCATGCGGCTGGTCTTCCCCGTCGTGATCGTGGCGATCAGCGCCCAGCTCGGACCGATCGAGGCCGTCGACCTCGCGCTCAGCGACAAGGACCGCTACCAGGAGCTCGTCACCGACGCCCACCCGGCGATCGCCGCGTTCGGTGGCATGTTCCTGCTGATGATCTTCCTGGACTTCATCTTCGAGGACCGGGACATCAAGTGGCTGGCCTGGCTGGAGCGGCCGCTGGCCAAGCTCGGCAAGGTCGACATGCTGTCGGTCTGCATCGCGCTCATCGTCCTGCTGATCTCCGCGCTGGCCTTCGCGACCCACGCCCACCAGCACGGCGGCGCCCACGTCGACAAGGCCGAGACGGTCCTGCTGTCCGGTATCGCCGGTCTGATCACCTACATGATCGTGGGCGGTCTGTCCGGGTTCTTCGAGGACCGCCTCGAGGAAGAGGAGGAGCGCGAGCACGAGGCCGAGGAGGAGGCCGAGCGCAGCGGCAAACCCCGCTCCGCCGTCGCCCTGGCCGGCAAGGCCGCCTTCTTCATGTTCCTGTACCTGGAGGTCCTGGACGCCTCGTTCTCGTTCGACGGCGTGATCGGCGCCTTCGCGATCACCAACGACATCGTCCTCATGGCGCTCGGCCTCGGCATCGGCGCGATGTACGTCCGGTCGCTCACGGTCTACCTGGTCCGCCAGGGCACCCTCGACGACTACGTGTACCTGGAGCACGGCGCCCACTACGCCATCGGCGCCCTCGCCATGATCCTGCTGGTCACCATCCAGTACCAGATCAACGAGATCATCACCGGCCTGGTCGGCGTCGTGCTGATCGGCGCCTCCTTCTGGTCCTCGGTCCGCCGCAACCGCGCCCTGGCGGCGGCGGAGGGAAAAGCGGGGACCCCGGACAAGACTGAGGTGTCGTCCGGGGTGTGACACCCCCGAGGGTGAGGAACGCTCTGAGCGGGGCGGCCGGACGTCCGGCCGCCCCGCCGGTTTGTGCAGGGACACGAACGTCCTGCGGGACGTGGGGGGCGGACATGGGCTTCTTGGACGGGCTCTGGCGTGGACGGGCGGCCGAGTTCGACTCGGGCAGCGCGTCGTCGAACGCGATCGAGCTGACGAAACGGCACGACCGGGTCTCGCTCACCCGGCAGGGAGCGGCCACCGGCCATCTGCGGATCAACCTGACCTGGCGCATGCGGACCTCCGACATCGGGGGGTCCCAGCGGGACAGCCTGCTGCGGCACCCCTTCAAGGCGCTGCGGCCCCCGGAGGTCCTCGGGCACAGCCAGAGCATGGTCAACGTCGACCTCGACCTCGGCTGCCTGTACGAGCTGGCCGACGGCACCAAGGGCGTCGTCCAGCCGCTCGGTGGCTTCCTCGGCGACGTCAACGCGCCGCCGTACGTCAAGCTCAGCGGCGACGACCGGTTCGGCTCGGCGTCCGGCGAGACGATCTACGTCAACCTCGACCACCGGGAGGCCATCAAACGGCTGCTGGTGTTCGTCTACATCTACGACCAGACACCGGCCTTCGACCGCACCCACGCCATCGTCACGCTCTACCCCAGCAACGGGCCCCGCATCGAGATCGGCCTGGACGAACGGCACCCGCAGGCCCGGTCCTGCGCGGTGGTGACCATCGAGAACGTCAAGGGCGAACTGTGGGTCCGCCGCGAGGTGAAGTTCGTCTACGGCTTCCAGGCCGAGCTGGACCGCCTCTTCGGCTGGGGCCTGCAGTGGGGCCGCGGCTACAAGACCAAGGCCGAGCACTAGACGCCGGAGGACGGCGCCTGATCAGCGCCCGATGAACTGCGGGCCCTGCGGAGGCAGGCGCACCTCCGGCACCAGGCCGGGCGCGGTCGCCGGGGGCGGATAGCCGTACCCCGCGGCGGCGGCCGTCCCGGCCGGCTGGGGATAGCCGTACGCGGACTGGGTCGGCGGGGGCTGCTGCGGATAGCCGTACGACGGCTGGGGCGGCACCACCGTCGTGGGCTGCTCCGGAGGCAGGGGCTGGGACGCCTCGGGGGCCGGGGCCGCCGGCGGCTCCTGCGCGGCCGCCTCCGACTCGTCCACCGAGATCCCGAAGTCCGTGGCCAGCCCCTTCAGGCCGTCCGAGTAGCCCTCGCCCAGGGCGCGGAACTTCCAGCCCTCACCCCGGCGGTACAGCTCGCCGCAGATCAGCGCGGTCTCCTCGCCGGTCTCCGGCTTGATGTCGAAAGAGGCCAGCGGCTCGCCCTCGGCCGCCGAGGCGTCGTACAGCGTGATACGCAGGTCCCGTACGCGGTCGAACGGGACACCGTCCGCCGACGCGACGAGCAGAATCTGGCCGACGGCGGACTCGACAGCGGTCAGGTCCGTCTGGATGGTGTCGGTGAGGCCCTCGGCGCCTTGTTTCTTGCCGAGCCGCCATACCGTCCCCGAGGGGTGCCGGGGCTGGTTGTAGAAGACGAAGTCCTCGTCGGAGCGCACACGACCGTCGGGGCCGAGGAGCAGAGCAGAGGCATCGACGTCGGGGACCCCCTGCCCGGGCGTCCAGCGCAGCACGGCGCGTACCGTGGTGGCCTCCAGCGGGATGTTCGACCCCTTCAGCATCGCGTGCGTCATACGGTCATCCTGCCCTCTCCGTCCTGGTCACGACAACGCGGGGTGCACGGTGTGCGCGCAGATGTGTAGGTCCGCGTTACCAGAAATTCATGCCCGTCGGGAACCCCCGACATGGGTACCTACGTACTATTACCGGCCACCTGTGAACAGGTCACAGGGGCCCACTGAGTCACCGCGGGGGAGCTCCATGCGTCATTTCGGGCACATCGCCCCGGAGGTGCGTCAGCGCCTCTTCCACCAGGAGCCGGGCGCTTTCACCGCCGACTCCCCGGCCCGGCTGCTCTCCGCCGCCCTGGGGGCCACGCTCTACAGCCCCGCCACCCGGCCGCGCCTGACCGACGACATCGTCAAGCAGAGCGGCCGGGGCGTGGTCTCGATGGTGCTGTGCCTGGAGGACTCCATCGGCGACGAGGACGTGACGGCCGGCGAGGAGAACCTCGTCGCCCAGCTCACCAAGCTCGCGGACCGGCCCGACGCCGACGATCCTCCACTGCTCTTCATCCGCGTCCGCACCCCCGAGCAGATACCCGACCTCGTGCGCCGCCTCGGCTCCGCCGTCCGGCTGCTGTCCGGTTTCGTCCTGCCGAAGTTCACCGGGGAACGCGGCATGCCGTTCCTGGAGGCCCTCTCGAGCGCCGAGACCGACAGCGGACGCCGGCTGTTCGCCATGCCCGTCCTGGAGTCGCCCGAGCTGCTCTACCGCGAGTCCCGCGTCGAGACCCTGGAGGGCATCTTCCGGGCCGTCGACAAGTACCGCGACCGGGTCCTCGCGCTGCGCCTCGGCGTCACCGACTTCTGCTCCTCGTACGGACTGCGCCGCGCCCCCGACATGACCGCCTACGACGTCCAGGTCGTCGCCTCCGTCATCTCCGACGTGGTCAACATGCTCGGCCGCGCCGACGGCACCGGCTTCACCGTCACCGGGCCGGTCTGGGAGTACTTCCGCGTACAGGAACGCATGTTCAAGCCGCAGCTGCGCCGCAGCCCCTTCCTCGAAGGCCAGGCGGAGAACCTGCGCGAGGCCCTCCTCGAGCACGCCATGGACGGCCTGCTGCGCGAGATCACCCTCGACCACGCCAACGGCCTGCTCGGCAAGACCTGCATCCACCCCTCCCACGTCCTGCCCGTGCACGCGCTGTCCGTCGTCAGCCATGAGGAGTTCAGCGACGCCCAGGACATCCTGAAGCCCGAGCGTGGCGGCGGGGGTGTACTGAGGTCGCAGTACACGAACAAGATGAACGAGGTGAAACCGCACCGCGCCTGGGCCGAGCGCACCCTCCTGCGCGCCGAGGTCTTCGGCGTGGCCCACGAGGACACCGGCTTCGTGGAACTGCTCGCCGCCGGCATACCGGCCTGACCGGACCGGCATCCGCACGGCCGGGCCCCACGCCGGGACGCCCGGCCCCTCGATCCAAGGGACGCATGAACAACGCAGTGAACAACGGGGTCTGGTCCGGAAGCTGGGTCGCCGAACGGCTCGGGGTCCAGCTCGTGGGCGACGACACGCTCACCTCCCTGCTGGGCCTCGCCCTGCGCCGCAACCCGAAACGAGCCCACCTGCTCGTCTCGAACGTGCTCGGCAAGCACGTACCCCAGTCACCGACCGTGGTCCACGGCGTCGGCCACGGCCTCGGCCGCCGCGTCCGCGACCTGCTGGGCGACGAGGACGCCGCCGCCGCGGTCGTCCTCGGCTACGCCGAGACCGCCACCGGCCTCGGCCACTGCGTCGCCGACGGCCTCGGCCTCGCGCCCTACCTGCACTCCACCCGCCGCCCCGTCCCCGGTGTCGCCCGCGCCGGCGGCTTCGAGGAGTCCCACTCCCACGCCACCTCCCACCTGCTGCTCCCCGAGGACCCCGCCCTCCTCGTCGGTGACGGACCCCTCGTCCTCGTCGACGACGAGTTCTCCACCGGCAACACGGTGCTGAACACCATCCGCGAACTCCACGAGCGCTACCCGCGCCGCCGCTACGTCGTCGTCGCCCTCGTCGACATGCGGTCCCCGGCCGATGCCGGCCGGCTGGACGACCTCGCCCGCGACATCGGCGCCCGCGTCGACCTCGTCACCGCCGCCACCGGCACCGTACGGCTCCCCGACGGAGTGCTGGAGAAGGGCCAGGAACTCGTCGCACGCCACGAGACCGCGCCCCCGGCCCCCACCGGCGCCGGCGCCCCCCGGCCCACCCGCGTCGACCTGCACTGGCCCGCGGGCCTCCCCGACGGCGGCCGGCACGGCTTCACCCCCGCCCACCGCGCCCGGCTGGAGAACGCCCTGCCCGCCATGGCCGCCCGCCTGGCCCAGGCCCTCCCGGCCGGCGCGCGCCGCGTCCTCGTCCTCGGCTTCGAGGAACTCATGTACGCACCCCTCCGGCTCGCCCGCGAACTGGAGCGGACCACAGGCGTCGAGGTCCGCTACTCGACCACCACCCGCTCACCCGTCCTCGCCGTCGACGACCCCGGCTACGCGATACGCACCCGCCTCCTCTTCCCCGCCCACGACGACCCCGCCGACGGCCCCGGCGAGCGCTACGCCTACAACGTCGCAGGCGCCGGCTTCGACGCCGTCGTCACCGTCGTCGACTCCGTCGCCGACACCCCCGCCCTGCACGCCCCTGACGGACTCCTCGCCCAACTCGCCGCCCAGACCCCGCACGTCCTGCTGGCCGTCGTCCCCTCGTACGTCCCCGGACCCCTCGCCCTGCCCGAAAGGCCCCCGATGCTGCCCGAGCCCCTGCGCGGCCCCGCCTTCTCCTCGTACGCGCCCGAGGAGGTCGGCTGGCTGCTCCAGGACCTCTCGGACGTCACCCTGGAGGCACCCACCGAGGAACGCGAGGAGGCCATCCAGAGCGGCGGCGCGCACTACGCCGAATCCCTGCCCGTCGAGTACCAGCCCAGCGAGCAGTACCAGGCGATCTTCCACAGCGCCCTAGAGGAGTCCGCCGCCCGCCTCGCCCAGGCGGTCGGCGCGGTCACCGAGATCGTCCTCGCCGAGCGCTCGCCCCGCCCGGTGCTCGTCTCCCTCGCCCGCGCCGGCACCCCCGTCGGCGTCCTCATGCGCCGCTGGGCCCAGTTCCGGCACGGCCTCGAACTGCCCCACTACGCCGTGTCCATCGTGCGCGGCCGCGGCCTCGACGCCAACGCCCTGCGCTGGCTCGCCCGCCACCACGACCCCCGCGACGTCGTCTTCGTCGACGGCTGGACCGGCAAGGGCGCCATCACCCGCGAACTCGCCAGCGCGATACGCGAGTTCGAGGCGACCGACGGCATCACCGGCTTCGACCCGGAGATCGCCGTGCTCGCGGACCCCGGCTCCTGCGTCCGCACCTACGGCACTCGCGACGACTACCTCATCCCGTCCGCCTGCCTCAACTCCACCGTCTCCGGCCTGATCTCCCGCACGGTGCTGCGCGCCGACCTCGTCGGCCCGCACGACTTCCACGGCGCCAAGCACTACCGCGAACTCGCCGGATCGGACGTCTCCGTCGCCTTCCTCGACGCCGTCTCCGCCCGCTTCCCGGAGGTCACCGACGCCGTCGACGCCACCGCCAAGGAACTCCTCTCCGCCGACCGCACCCCCACCTGGGAAGGCTGGGCCGCCGTCGAACGCATCAGCGAGGAGTACGGCATCCACGACGTGAACCTCGTCAAGCCCGGCGTCGGCGAGACCACCCGCGTCCTGCTGCGCCGCGTGCCCTGGAAGATCCTCGCCCGCGCCGGAGCCGGCGCCGACCTCGACCACGTCCGCCTGCTCGCCGAACAGCGCGGCGTACCCGTCGAGGAGGTCCCCGACCTCCCCTACACCTGCGTCGGCCTGATCCACCCCAAGTACACCCGGGGCGCCACCGGCGCCGACGGCCGGGCGGTGAACCTCTGATGCCCGTCCTCGTCGCCAGCGACCTCGACCGGACCCTGATCTACTCCTCCGCCGCGCTCGCGCTCACCATGCCCGACGCCCGTGCGCCGCGCCTGCTCTGCGTCGAGGTGCACGAGAGCAGACCGCTGTCCTACATGACGGAGACGGCCGCCCACCTGCTCACCGACCTCGGCGACCGCGCCCTCTTCGTCCCCACCACGACCCGCACCCGCAAGCAGTACCAGCGCATCAACCTGCCCGGGCCGCCCCCCACCTACGCCATCTGCGCCAACGGCGGCCACCTCCTCGTCGACGGCGTCTCCGACCCCGACTGGCACGCCCAGGTCACCGCCCGCCTCGCCGAGCGGTGCGCACCCCTCGCCGAGGTCCAGGACCACCTGATGGCCACCGCCTCCCCGGCCTGGGTGCGCAAGCACCGCGTCGCCGAGGACCTCTTCGCCTATCTGGTCGTCGAACGCGAACTGCTGCCCGAGGAATGGGTGAAGGAACTCGCCGTCTGGGCCGAGAACCGCGGCTGGACCGTCTCCCTCCAGGGCCGCAAGATCTACGCCGTCCCCAAACCGCTCACCAAGAGCGCCGCCCTGCGCGAACTCGCCCGTCGCACCGGCGCCGAACTCACCCTCGCCGCAGGCGACTCCCTGCTCGACGCGGACCTGCTGCTCGCCGCCGACCGGGGCTGGCGCCCCGGCCACGGCGAACTCGCCGACACCGACTTCACCGCCCCCGCGGTCACCGCCCTGCCCGAACGAGGCGTCCTCGCGGGCGAACGCATCCTGCGGGAGTTTTTGAAGGCGGCCCGCACCACGACGGCCCCCGGAACGGAACGACAGGGCTAGCCGCAGCAGCCCCCACCGCAGCAGCCGCCACCGCCCCCGCCGGACGCCCTGGGCGCCGCGGGGGCGCTCGCCGTCCCGCCGACGGCCACCGTCGACAACAGCTTCACCGTGTCGTCGTGCCCGGCCGGGCAACTCGCCGGAGCGGACGACTCCGCCATCGGCCGGCTCAGTTCGAACGTGTCGCCGCAACTGCGGCAGCGGTACTCGTAGCGAGGCATGAGCACAGGTTAGCCCGGCCCGTGACCGCCGCCCCGCTCCTCACGGATCTGCGCGACCACCCGCGCCACCGACCGCCGCACCGCCTCCGTCTCCGACAGGAAGTGCCAGTAGTCCGGATGCCGGCCCTCCAGCGTGCCGACCGCCCGCTCCAGCCGCGCCACCGACTCGTCCAGCGGACGCGCGTGCCGCGGATCCGGCGTGTTCCGCCCCGCCATCGCCAGCCGCTGCGCGTCCCGGATCGCGAAACGCGTCCGGTCGATCTCCTGCTGCGGATCCTTCTGCACCGCGTTCAGCCGGCGCAGCCGGTCGCCTGCCGCCGACACCGACTCGTCCGTCGCGTTCAGCAGCGCCCGCACCGTGGACAGCAACGCCGTCGCGTCCGGCCAGCGCTGCTCGTCCCGCGCCGCCCGCGCCTCCCGCAGCTTCGCCTCGGCCTGCCGCACGTTCTCCGCGGCCACCTCGGGCACCCCCTGCAGGTCCTGCCAGCACGCCACCGTGAACCGCCGCCGCAACTCGCTCAGCACCGGCTCCACCTGCTCGGCCCGCGTCGTCAGCGCCTCGGCCCGCGTCCGCAGCGACACCAGCCGGTGATCGATCTCCGCCGCCCGCTCCGGCAGCCGCTCCGCCTCCGCCCGGATCGCCCCGGCACTCCGCGCGACCCGCTCCGCCCGCTCCAGCGTCTGCGGCACACCATGCCGGCCCGCGCCCTCGTTCAGCAGCGTCAGCTCCGGCCCCAGAGCCGCCAGCCGCGCCGCCAGATCGTCCGCCCGCAGGCCCGAATCCCGCACCGCGTCCAGCGCGTTCGACGCCGCGAGCAGCCCCTGCCGGGCCCGCTCCACCGCCGGCGCCAGCCGCGCCAGCTGCGTCTCCGCCTTCCCCAGCAGCGGCCCCAGCCCGTCCTCGAACCGCTCCAGCTCCCGCCGTACGCCGTCGAGATCGTCCTTCGCCCGGCTCAGCTCGGCACGGGCCCGGCCCGCCGCCGCGGCCTCCAGGTCGTCACGGTCCAGATCGTGCGCGTCGACGGCCTGGATATAGCGGTGGCTCGCCTCGTCGATCCGCCGGCCCAGCGCGTCGAAGTCGTCGATCGCCCGCCGGGCCGCCGGCGAGTCGTCCACGGCCGCGATCGTCTCTATCGAGATCCGCAGATCCCGCTGCGCGGTGTCCAACTCGTAGAAGGCGGCCGCGGCGGCGTCCTTCGCGGCCTGCGCCTCCGCCCGCTGGTTCTCCGCCCGCCCGCCGAACCAGCGCCGGGTCCCCCCGCCCGCGAACGCGGCGGGCAGCGCGAGGACGGCGACGACGGGAAGGGCGACGGCCAGCACCAGCTGGTCCAGCAGTGGAAGCGCTCCGGGCCTGGCCCGGCGCTCAGGACGGTGCCGCCGGCTCACGGGCGGCACGGACGGCGAGTTCGGCTGCGGAGGTGTCGCCGTCACATCCCTCTCCCGTGCTGTCATTCACCCTGCCGGTGTCATTCTCCCACCGGTGAAGGACGAACACACGGGCCGGTCAGTTCGCCGTTCGCACCGTGATGCTCCCGTCGCCGCTGCGGGCACTGATCCGGCGGGAGCTGGAGGGGTCCCGCGGCACGGACACGTCGACCGCACCGTCCCCGGCCTTCGCCTCCACCCGGTAGCCGGCCCGCGGGACCTCGACGGTCACGGAACCGTCCCCGCTGCGGGTCTCCACCAGGTCCGGGACGCTCCCGAGCGACAGGCGCACCGAACCGTCGCCCGACGTCGCCCGCACCTCACGCGACGAGACGTCGAACACCCGCACGGAACCGTCCCCCGTCTCCAGGTCCAGGGGCCCACTGGACTCGCTGACCTGCACCGAACCGTCCCCGGTACGGATGTGCAACGGGTCCTCGAACCCCCTCGCCCGCACACTCCCGTCCCCGTCCAGCACCCGCACGGTGACCCCGCGCGGCACCTCGATCCGGTGCCTGGCCGAGCAGTCGGCGACCACTCCGGAGCACTTCTCCCGCAGCACCAGCCGGTCGTCCTTCATCGCCCAGGTCACCTTCGGGCCGTCGCCGAACACCACCGAGCCCTCGAACCACCGCGTCACCTCGACCGACCCCGCCTCGTGCCCCTCGGCGGCGACGATCTCCAGCGCCGAGTCGTCCGAGTCCACGGTCAGCGTCCGCCCCCCGAGCGCGAACGACCGGTGCTCCGGCTGCTCGTCGTCCCCGGCGGACGCCCCGCACGCGCTCACCCCCGCGACCAGCGCCACGAGCACTCCGGCGACGGCGATCCGAGCGGGAACGGTACGGGCCATGACGATCTCCCCCAGAGCTGATCCGGACCCTTCGCGGCCCGCTGTGCGACGACGCTCCGACCGTACGGACCAAAGGCCCCCGAGAGGATCCGGCCCACCACCGGACCGGGGGTGGGGGTAGCCCCCGGATTCCCCGCCGGTGGACGCCTGCGGACCCGGATATGGGTTTGCGGCTCGGCGCCCGGGACAATGTAGGCTGTCGACTCGTTCTCGGGTGCGTAGCTCAGGGGTAGAGCGCCTGCCTTACAAGCAGGATGTCGGCGGTTCGAAACCGTCCGCGCCCACACGTGGGAAGGACCCCGGTCGGATGACCGGGGTCCTTCCGCGTGTCAGGGCGTCTCCTCCGGGGTCCCGCGCGCGTGCTTGAGCTTCATCCGGGCGTCGACCCGGGCCGCCCCGTCGAGCTGCGACCAGAAGCGGTGGCCGCTGACGAACACCGCGAGTTCGTGTTCGCGGCGGCGCAGCTTCTCCACCTCGGCCTGTTCGTCCTCCGTCCAGCCCGGGGAGGCCGGGCGCTCGATCTTGCGCCAGCCGTTGTCGTCGCTGAAGCCGTCCAGGGGCACGACCGACCAGGGCAGCCGTCTCAGCAGGGCCGACAGCTCGGCCCGGACCTGATGCAGCTCCTCCTGACCGGCGCGAAGGTCACTCGGAAAGTCATAGGGCGTAGCCACGGCTCAATGCTACGCCTGTTCGATTTTGGGTGGCGAGTCGCTTCGGGAGGTTCATGCGAACGGGTGTGTGGCAGTCGCTCCTCAACGCGGAAATCCAGTGGTCGGGCCGTGGCCCCCGCGCCTACGTTCGGGCGCATGGTGGACGACTGCTTCGGGCATCCGCGGCTCGCCGCGGTCTACGACCCGCTCGACCCCGACCGCAGTGATCTCGACGCCTACGTCGCGATCGCCGAGGAGTCCGGGGCGCGGCGTGTGCTGGACCTCGGCTGTGGCACGGGGGTGTTCGCCCTGCTGCTGGCCGATCGGGGGATCGAGGTCGTCGGCGTCGATCCCGCCCGGGCGTCCGTCGACGTGGCCCGGGCCAAACCGGGCGCGGACCGGGTGCGCTGGATCCACGGTGACGCGACGGCGCTTCCGCCGCTGCGGGTGGACCTCGTGACGATGACGGCGAACGTGGCGCAGGCCATCGTCGAACCGGCCGCCTGGCGGGGGACGTTGCGGGGAGCCCACGACGCGCTGCGGCCGGGCGGGCGGCTGGTGTTCGAGACCCGTGATCCGGCCCGGCGCGCCTGGGAGGAGTGGACGCGTGAGCGGTCCCGTCAGGTGACGGAGGTTCCGGAGACCGGGCCGGTCGAGACGTGGTTCGAGGTGCTGGAGGTGCGTCTGCCGCTGGTGTCCTTCCGCACGACCTTCGTGTTCGCCGCGGACGGGCAGGTGCTGACCTCGGACTCGACGCTGCGGTTCCGGGAGCGCGGCGAGGTGGAGGCGGATCTGGTCGCGCGGGGGTTCGTGGTCGAGGAGGTGCGGGACGCGCCCGACCGGCCGGGTCGGGAGTTCGTCTTCCTCGCGCGGCGTCCGTGAGCGGGCCCGGTCCGCGCGGTTCACGGGCCGGGCCGGTTCGGGGGAGACTGGGCGCATGTGCCGCAGCATCAAGACGCTCCGTCCGCCCGTGTTGCCCGAGGAGGCGACGGAGGACGAGATCCGCGCCGCCGCGCTCCAGTACGTGCGCAAGGTGTCGGGTTTCCGTGCCCCCGCCGCGCACAACCGCGAGGTCTTCGACCGCGCCGTCGACGTGATCGCGCAGGCCACGGCCGAGCTGCTCGACGGCCTGGAGGTCAGAGGGCAGGCCGCCCGGCAGGCGGGCTGAGCCGGCTCGGCGTCAGTAGCGCTGGGCCTTGGCGATCTCGGCGGTCGGACGGGGCTCGGGGGGCTTGCGGCTGATGGCGACGGGTTCGGCGCGTTCGCCGGGTTCGAGGTCCTCGGCGCCGACGAACCGGGACTCGACGACCTTGCCGTCCGGGTCGCGGAAGTCGACCTGCACGGCGTAGGACGCGGTGTCGTCCGTGCGGTTGGTGATGGCCACGACGACGGCCGGCAGGTTGCCGGTGTCGGCACGGGGCTTGCCCGTGAGGGAGACGTCGGCGGTGGCGTTGCCGCGCCCCTCGACGTGCTTGAGCCGCTCCCGCGCCGCGTCGTTGGCCCGTTTGATCTCCGCCGACACCGATGCCTCGAACTCGGAGGCGCGGGCGGAGGCCGAGGAGGCGGCGGCCGAGGCGCGTTCGCGGGCGGACGCCTCCAGGGAGGACAGGCCGGGCGCCGGTGAGCCGGAGAAGGAGGCCGTGACGGGGGGTGCCGGGGACGCGGCGCCGCCGCCGTCGTCGCCGCCGCACGCGACGAGCCCCGTCGCGCTCAGCGCTATGAGGAGGAGTGCGGCCAGGGTGGTGCGTGCGCGGGGCCGGCGGGGTGATGTCCTCGCCTTCGGCGCGCGAGCGCTCATGGGAGTCCCTTTCGGACGCGAACACATCGGCCGGGCCAGGCGGCCTTTCGATGTCACTTATCGTGCACGCACGGGCATCTCCCGGCCACTCAGGGTCACGGACGGGGCTGCCCGAACGCGTCCTGGGGGTGTGTGCCGATCAGGCCGACGCCGGGAGCCCGGCGTGATCGGCGAGAGACCCCCTAGGCGGGGTTGCGGCGCATCAGGAACGTGGCCACGGCACCGGCGCCGAAGAGTGCCGCCACGGAGACGAGCGCGGCCACCCAGGTGGCGCCCAGCCACTGGGCGCCGAGGTAGCCGAGGGCGACGCTGTAGACGGCCCAGGCGAGGCCGGCGACGGCGGACCAGGGCAGGAAGTCGCGGGGGCTGCGACGGGTGGCGCCGGCGCCGAAGGAGACCAGGGAGCGGCCGGCCGGTGCGAAGCGGGCGAGGACGACGAGTGCGCCGCCGCCGCGGGACAGTGCGGCGCCGAGACGTTCCTGCGCGGAGGCGAGCCGGCGGGAGCGGGCGAGGGCGCGGTCCAGCCGGGGTCCGCCGCGCCAGGCGAGCCGGTAGGCGACGAGGTCGCCGAGGACGGAGGCCGTGGCGGCGCACAGGATGAGGGCGAGGATGTCGGGGACGTCGTCGGGGACCTGCCCGGTCGCGGCGCCGGAGCCGGCGGCCGCCGCCGTGGCCGCGGTGATGACGAGGACGCCGCTGGGCAGGACCGGCAGGAACACGTCCAGCAGGACCGACAGCCCGACGGCCGCGTAGATCCATGGGGCCGCCGTCAGCGATCCCACGTCCCCGAGACTTTCGAGCACCGCAACTCCCCGGTTCGCCCCCGTGGCCAACCGTGCCGCGGTGTCGCGGGGGAGCGGCAGGAGCGGCCTGTGTCAGCCATACAGCGTACGCGGCTGGTGTGACATCCGGTTCATCGGGGGCTTGCGTGTTCCACGTGGCGTGTTCACCGTCGTCGGACCGGCGGGGTCAGCGGGTGAGGTCCGTTTCCATGACCGTCCGCAGCTGTGCCGGGGCGCGGCGTCTCGCCCGGGCCTGGTCGAGCCGCAGCCGTGCCGTGCGTCCGCTGAGTGTCAGGGTCATCAGCTGGTTGCCGAACCAGGGGCCGCCGGTGCGCCGCCACTTGATCCTGGGACGCCGGGAGCGGCCGTGCCCGGCGATCCAGCCCCCGAGGCCGCGCGCGAGTCCGCTCCAGCCGAAGCGGAAGCCGAACCGGATGGCCGCGGGGACCGCGTTGTGCACGGGGGAGCAGGTGAGCTGGAGGATCCTGGCGCGGGGGCCGTCGCCGCCGGGCCAGGTGGGTTCGGCGACGTAGGCGTGGTGGACGTCGCCGGACAGGACGCACACGGTCGCCGGGGCGTCCGGGCCGGACCCGGCCTCGGCCAGGAGGTCGGCCAGGGCGTCGAAGGACTCCGGGAAGGCCGCCCAGTGCTCCAGGTCGCCCGCGCGGCGCAGCTTCTCCCCGAATCGGGCCCAGCGCTCCCCGCGGGCGCCCCGGCACAGCGCGGCGTCCCACGCCTCGACGTCGTGCACGAGGTGCGGCAGGAGCCAGGGCAGCGAGGTGCCGATCAGCAGGTGGTCGCAGGTCTCGGGCGCGTCGAGCGCCTGCTCGCGCAGCCAGCGCGCCTCGCCGGGGTCGAGCATCGAGCGGGCCTGTTCGTCGAGGACGCGGGCGGCCCTGCTGTCCACCATGAGCAGGCGTACGCGGCCGAAGTCGCGCCGGTAGCTCCAGCGCACGGAGGCCGGGTCGGTGTCCGCCACGCAGGCGAAGTCGCGCAGCAGCTCGGTGCCGTCGGGGACCTCTCGGACGGCGGCGTAGAGGGGGTCGGCGGCGAGTTCGCCGGGGGGCAGGTTCCCGAGGTGCTGGTACACCCAGTACGACATGAGGCCGCCGAGCAGGCGTTCGCGCCACCACGCGGTGGCCCGCATGTCGGCGAGCCACGCGGCGGAGGTGTTCCAGTCGTCGATGACGTCGTGATCGTCGAAGATCATGCAGCTGGGCACGGTGGACAGCAGCCAGCGCACCTCGGGGTCGAGCCAGGACTCGTAGTAGAGGTAGGTGTACTCCTCGTAGTCCGCGACCTGGGCGCCGGGCGGGTCGTCCAGGTCGCGGCGGGCGGCGAGCAGGCGCTGGGTCGCCTTGGAGGTCTCGTCGGCGTACACCTGGTCGCCGACGAGGACCAGGACGTCGGGGCGTTCGCCGTGGGACCCGGCGGCGATGCGGGCGGCCAGGGTGTCCAGCGCGTCGGGGCCGACGGGGTCCTTCTCGCCGACGGGGGCGGCGGCCCAGCGGCAGGAGCCGAAGGCGAGGCGGACGGGGTCGCCGGGCGCGGGCGTGCGGATGACGGAGGGCGGGAACGGGGAGCCGGGCAGCGGCCATACGGGGGTGTCGCCGAGGAGCACCTCGTAGGGGTGGTCGGTGCCGGGGGCGAGTCCGGTCACGGGGATCAGCGCGTAGTGGTGGCCGGCGATCTGGAAGGTGTGCGCGGTGCCGGCGGACCGGCCGGCGACCCGTACCTCCGCGGTGCAGGGGCGGCTCGCCTCGACCCATACGGTCGCGGCCGAGCCGTCGGCGTACCTCAGCAGTGGACCCAGGCGCAGTTCCGCCACGTGATGCCTCCTCCGTCGCTCCGTACGGTACGGAACGACGGAGGGGGACGGACAGGCCCCCGGGATCACGGTTTCACCGGGGCCGTCGAGCGGCGGGTGCGTCAGCAGTTCGCGAGGTACGACGTGAGGGCGGACTTCTCGGCCGAGTCGACGGAGAGGTCGTAGTAGTACTTCACCTGCACCCAGGCGCGGACGTAGGTGCAGCGGTAGGCGGTGCGGGAGGGCATCCAGGTGGCGGGGTCCTGGTCGCCCTTGGCCTGGTTGACGTTGTCGGTGACGGCGATGAGCTGGGGCTGGGTCAGGTCGTTGGCGAACGCCTGGCGCAGGGAGGTGGTCCAGGAGCCGGCGCCGGAGTCCCAGGCCTCGGCGAGCGGGACGACGTGGTCGATGTCGAGGTCGGAGGCGGCGGTCCAGGTGGCGCCGTCGTAGGGGGAGTACCAGCTGCCGCTGGTGGCGGCGCAGGAGGAGTCGGTGACGACGCCCGAGCCGTCGCGCTTGAGGACGGTCTCGCGGGTGTTGCAGGCGCCGGACTGGGTGATCCAGTGCGGGAAGAGGTCGCGGTCGTAGCCGGTGCGGTTCTCGGTGGCGACGGTGAGCTGGGAGAGGTAGCTGCGCGCGGTGGCGGCGCTGACCGGGGTGGGGAGGGCGGCGGAGGCCGACGGGCCGGTGAAGAGTCCGACGGAGGCGATGACGCCGGTCAGCGCCGCGAGTATGCTGACGCGTCGACGCGCGTAGAACGTGGGCATGCGAACTCCTGTGTGGGCTGGGGGTGTTGGCGTCCGGGCACGGGAATGCTCGCGACGCCGTGTTGCGGGGAGGTGTGCGCGCGGTAAGAAGTTAGTGGCGCGTACATGACATAACAAGGTTTACGACGAAACGTTTCGCGTATGATGGGGACAGCAGAAGGGGAGTAGCTCTTCGCCGGACCGTCGACATACTGCTCAGCTCGTCTGAGCCGGCGCCCGGAGGCGGACCTCGGTCACGGGGTCGGCCAGCGAGACCTTCGGCAAGCAGTGCACGTCCGTGCCTCCGGTGCGGGCGCCCCGTGCGCTGCCGTGCCGAGGTGTCGCAGCGCAGAGCGCGTTCTCGGTGGGGCAGCCCCGACCGATTGAGGACCCTTGATCAGCCTGACCGTGATGGCCGTCGTCTTCGGCGTCGTCTTCCTCGCCGAACTGCCCGACAAGACCGCGCTCGCCGGACTCGTGCTCGGCACCCGCTACCGCGCCTCGTACGTCTTCGCCGGTGTCGCCGCCGCCTTCACCGTGCACGTCGTGCTCGCCGTGGCGGCCGGCAGTGTCCTCACCCTGCTGCCTCAGCAGATCGTGCACGCCCTGACCGGCGTCCTCTTCCTGGGTGGCGCCGCCGTGCTGCTGCTGAGGAAGGACGAGGGCGAGGAGGAGGTCCGCAAGCCGGAGAACCAGTCCTTCTGGAAGGTGTCCGGCGCGGGCTTCATGCTCATCCTGGTCGCCGAGTTCGGGGACCTGACCCAGATCATGACCGCCAACCTCGCCGCCCGCTACGACGACCCGATCTCCGTCGGCCTCGGCGCCGTGCTGGCGCTGTGGAGCGTGGCCGCCCTCGGGATCGTCGGCGGCAAGGCGCTGATGCGCCGCGTGCCGCTGAAGCTGATCACCAGGATCGCGGCGTTGCTGATGCTGGGCCTGGGCGTGTGGAGCCTCTACGAGGCGATCGCCTGAGCCCCGGCGGGTACGCGTGACCCCGGCGGGGTGAGCTGAACGGCCGGTGAACGTTCCCGGATGTGGTGGCGCGATCGGCCCTCGGTTTTGTACCGTAGAAAAACAAAGTGGCTCCGCCCGTTTTCCCTGACCGGCGGGCGGATCCACCTTGTCCTCCCGGGGGCCGTCCCGGCGCCCCCACGCCGCACCCCCCGCTTGGAGTCGCCGATGCCGGCCGCCACCCTTCCCACCGTGCTCACCGCCCGTGCCCTCCTGCTCGACATGGACGGCACCCTCGTCAACTCCGACGCCGTGGTGGAACGCATCTGGCGCCGCTGGGCCGACCGGCACGGGCTGGACGGCGACGAGGTGATGAAGGTCGTGCACGGACGGCAGGGCCACGCCTCGATGGCCCTGCTGCTGCCCGGCCGCCCCATGGAGCAGAACCACGCGGACAACGCGCGGATGCTCGCCGAGGAGACCGCCGACATGGACGGCGTGGTGCCGGTGCCCGGGGCGTCCGCGTTCCTGGCCTCCCTGCGCGGGCTGCCGCACGCCCTGGTCACGTCGGCCGACGTCGCGCTGTCCACCGCGCGGATGGCCGCCGCCGGTCTCGGGCTGCCGGACGTGCGGGTGACCGCCGAGTCCGTCGGCGCCAGCAAGCCCGACCCCGAGGGCTTCCTCAAGGGCGCCGCGGAACTCGGTGCCGCCCCCGCCGACTGCGTCGTCTTCGAGGACTCCGGCGCCGGCATCCAGGCCGGGCGCGCGGCTGGGATGCGGGTCGTCGGCGTCGGGCCGCGCGCCGGACTCCACCGGCCCGACGTGCTCGTCCAGGACCTGCGGCAGGTGCGCGTGGAGGCCGCCGGGGGCGGAGCGATCCGGCTCGTCGTCGGCTGACCGCGCGCGGGCCCGCCGCGCGGCGTCACGGCTCGCTCGTCTCCGACTCCAGCCGCTGCCGCGTCTTCAGGTCGTACACGCCCCACTCCTCCGGCGAGATGCCCCGCGCCCACTGGTACCGGGAGACCGCGTCCTGCAGATGCTGGTCGTAGGTCCCCCGGGCGGGCCGCGTGTACAGGCGCAGCTGGGTCAGGCGCAGTTCCAGCTCGACCACCTCCGGGCCCTGTGAGCCCCGGCTGAGCACGGGCGGCTCCGGGTCGGCGGCGAGGTCCCCGTCCGCGGGCGCGCTGCTCGCGGCCGTGCTGGGGCTCCGCGACGGCTCCGCCGAGGGCGACGGCGTCGGGGAGGCGCCCGACGCGGAGGGCGACGGCGACTCCGTCGGGCTGCCGGACGGGGACGCGGACACCGACGCCGACGCCGGCGGAGCGGCGCTGCTCGCACCCGGCGCCCGCGTCGTCTCCGGGGTGCCGGCCGACGGGGCCGGCACGCCCGCTCTGACGTCCTTCGGCTGCGCCTCGTCCCGTGACGGGGCGTCGTACGCGAACAACCCGCTCGCCAGGCCCGCCGCCGCGACCACGGCGACGACCGCGCCGCCCGCGCCGAGCAGGACCGTACGCCGGTGCCGCCCGCCCGCCGCCGTCCCCCGGGTGCCGTCGTCCACCACCCGGAGGGTGGCGGTGGCCGGGTCGAACAGGCTCAGGTCCTGGGCGCTCGGCGCGCTCGCCCCGGGCGCCAGCGGTGTGGGCAGCGTGGAGGCCGGCGCGGCAGGCGCCGACACCGCGCGCAGCGCCATCGTCTCCCCGACGTCCGGCGGTCCCGCGCCCTCCAACTCCACGTATGGGCGTATGCGCAGCGGATCGAAGTCCTCCGCCGCCGCGGCCTCGGCCGTACGCGCCTCACGCAGCGCGTCCGACACGTCCTGGGCGCAGTCGCACGCCGGGGTGCGGTCGGCCGCCCTCGCCGTCCCGCACCGCGGGCACGCCCGGCCGTCCGGGTGCTGTGTGCCCCCGGCCCCCTCGGTTCCCCTCGGCTCCGTCACGCGTCGGTCCCTCCCCTCGCGAGCTCCCCAGATTATGCAGACGCTCTCCACGGCTTCTTCGCATACCCCCGGAAGACCGGTTCCGCGGAGAACTCAACAGGCCATAACGGGATACAGCGATCACGATGGAGGGGATGACGAGACGGTCGGGAGGTCTTCATGGCCGGGGATGCGCACGGCGGAGCGGGGGATGTGCGTGACACGCAGCCCTCGACGAGGCGGGCCGAGCCGCACGAGAACGTGTCGGGCAACGTCCTCGTCTCCATCGGCGCGCTGCTCCTCGGCATGCTGCTCGCCGCGCTCGACCAGACCATCGTGTCGACCGCCCTGCCGACCATCGTCAGCGACCTCGGCGGTCTGGAGCACCTGTCCTGGGTCGTGACGGCGTATCTGCTGGCGTCCACGGCCGCCACCCCGCTGTGGGGAAAGCTCGGCGACCAGTACGGGCGCAAACGGCTGTACCAGATCGCGATCGTCATCTTCCTCGTCGGCTCCGCTCTGTGCGGCATGGCGCAGGACATGATCCAGCTCATCGCCTTCCGCGCCCTGCAGGGCCTGGGCGGCGGCGGCCTGATCGTGCTGTCCATGGCGATCGTCGGGGACGTCGTCCCGCCCCGCGAACGCGGCCGCTACCAGGGGTGGTTCGGGGCGGTCTTCGGCGCCACCAGCGTCCTCGGGCCGCTGCTCGGCGGCGTGTTCACCGAGCATCTGAGCTGGCGGTGGGTGTTCTACGTCAACCTCCCCGTCGGCGTCGTCGCGCTCGTCGTCATCGCCCTCGTGCTGCACATCCCGCGCCGGAGGACCAAGCACGTCATCGACTACCTCGGCACCCTCCTGATCGCCGCCGTCGCCACCGGCCTGGTGCTGGTGGCGTCCCTCGGCGGGACGACCTGGGCGTGGGGCTCGGCGCAGATCGTGGGGCTCGCGGTGGCCTCCGTCGTGCTCGGGTTCGTCTTCGTCGCCGTCGAGCGGGCGGCCGCCGAACCCGTGCTGCCGCTCAAGCTGTTCCGGGTGCGCACGTTCACGCTGTCCGCCGTCATCAGCTTCATCGTCGGCTTCGCCATGTTCGGCGCGATGACCTACCTGCCGACGTTCCTCCAGGTCGTTCAAGGCATCAGCCCCACCCTGTCCGGGGTCCACATGCTCCCGATGGTCGCCGGCATGCTGCTGTCGTCCACCGGGTCCGGGCAGATCGTCAGCCGCACCGGCCGCTGGAAGGTCTTCCCGATCGCCGGCACCGGGGTCACCGCCCTCGGGCTGCTGCTCCTGCACCAGCTCGACACCGGCACCTCCACCGCCGTGATGAGCGTGTACTTCTTCGTCTTCGGGCTCGGCCTCGGCCTGGTGATGCAGGTCCTCGTGCTGATCGTGCAGAACGCCGTCCCCTACGAGGACCTCGGCGTCGCCACCTCGGGCGCCACGTTCTTCCGCTCCATCGGCGCCTCGTTCGGCGTGGCCATCTTCGGGACCGTCTTCGCGAACCGGCTCGACGACCTCCTCGTGGACGCCTTCCGCGGCGTGGAACTGCCGCCCGGCGCCTCCCTCGAAGGTCTGGAGGCCGACCCGCGCGGCATCGCCGAACTGCCCGCCGCCCTGCGCCCGGCGGCGCTCGACGCGTACGCGACGGCCATCACCGACGTGTTCCTGTACGCCGTCCCGGTGGCCCTGCTGGGCTTCGTGCTGGCCTGGTTCCTGCGCGAGGACACGCTGCGCGGATCGGTGACCGCCCCCGACGTCACCGAGACACTGGCGAGCAACCCGGTGGAGCGCTCCTCGTACGACGAGGTGTGCCGGGCGCTGTCGGTGCTCGGCACCCGTGAGGGCCGCCGGCGGATCTACGTGACCATCACCGAGCGGGCCGGGTACGACCTGCTGCCCGCGGCGAGCTGGCTGCTGCTGCGGATCAAGCGGTACGGCTGGGTCGAGCCGGCCGTCCTCACCGACCGCGCCTCCGTGCCGTTGCGGGTCATCCTGGACGCCGCCCGGCAGGTGGAGGGACGCGGGCTGGCCGTCCGCGAAGGGGTGGACCTCGTGCTCACCGACCGGGGCCGCGAGGTCGCCGAGCACCTGGCCCGCGTCCGGGAGGAGTCGCTGGCCGTGCTGCTGGGGGACTGGTGGGGCCCCGACCGGCCCACCGACCTCGTGCAGCTGGTGAAGGAGCTCAACGACGAGCTGTGCGGCTGCGACCGGGAGCAGCCGCACAACGGGGCGCGGCCCGCCGAGGCGTGAGGCGCGCCGGACGTCAGGCCAGCGCCTTGGCGAACCAGTGCTCGGCGTACTGGTCGTCGTTGTGCGGGGCGCTCTCCGCGTAGCCGAGCCGGGCGTACAGGGCGCGGGCCTCCACCAGGTCGTGCCGGGTGTCGAGGACCACGCGGGCGGCCCCCAGGGCCCGCGCCGCGTCCTCGGCGGCCCGCACCAGCACCGGTCCGCCGCCCCGGCCGCGCAGCGCGTCGCGGACGAACACCCGCGTCAGCTCGGCCGTCCCGGCGTCCAGGAGCCGCACACCCGCCGTGCCGGACGGCTCGCCCGCCCACCGGGACACCAGCAACGTGCCGCGCGGGGGCCGCAGTTCGTCCCAGGTGGGTGCGGCGATCTCCCGCTCCAGCTCCGCCGGGTCGGTACGCCGCCCCTCGTGCAGCAGGTACCAGCGGTCGCTGACCTCCGTGTAGTACGCCCGCCAGAGCGCCATGGCGGCGGGGGAGCCGGGGGGTTCGGGGGCGACGGTCCAGGACATGGCCGCCATCGTGACACCGGGGACCGGGCGGTGGCACCTGGTTTGTGCGGGGCCGACGGCTTCCGGGAGCGTGTGGATGAACGCCGCCCAGCGTGAACTTCCGTACGCCGTATGCACCGTAGCCGTTTGAGACGCCTTTTACCGGCAACACGACGTCCATGTCAACTGGCGTGATCATTCTGATCGTGATTGCGGTCGTCGTCGTCCTCGGCGTGGCCGCCCTGGCCCTGCGCACCCGTGGTGCCCAGGGCAGCCGGGGCCTGAAGCGGCGCTTCGGGCCCGAATACGAACGGGCCGTGGCCCGCCACGACGGGGACACCAAGGCGGCCGAGCACGAGCTCGCCCAACTCGTCGAGCGGCACGGCGGGCTGAAGAAGCGCGCCCTGGACCCGGCCGACGCCGAGCGCTTCGAGACGCGCTGGGCGGCGGCCCAGGAGCACTTCGTCGACGCGCCCCGCGAGGCGGTCGCGGAGGCCGAGCGGCTGCTCGCCGAGGCGGCGGCGGCCCGCGGCTTCCCGGCCGGCGACCGGTACGAGGAGCAGCTGGAGGCGCTCGCCGTCCACCACGCTCCCCATGTGCAGGGCTACCGGCATCTGCACCACGTCGCCCGCAACGGGTCCGACACGGAGGAGATGCGCGCGGCCCTGCTGGAGGGGCGCAGCCTGTTCGAGGAACTCGTCGGAGGGTCCCGCCGGTCCTCCGAGCGCACGCACGCGGGGAGGAGCTGAGGCAGATGAAGGACGTCACCGACAACACCGACGCACGCGAGGACGCCCGGACCGGGACCGGCCCGGACCGGTGGCCCACCACCTCTGAGGACGGACGGACCGGCCCGCACGACGGCACCGCGGCCGAGGCCGCCGGCCTGCGCGACGCCCGCGAGACCGGCACCCCGGGCACCGGTTCCCCCGACGGGACGGCACGCGGGACCGACGGCACGCACGAAAGCCGCGGCACGCACGAAACGCAGGGCACCCACGAAACGCACGGCACGCACGAAACGCACGAAACGCACGGCATCCACGGGACTCACGGCACCACCGGCCACGGCACCGGTGGCGCGGCCTCCCCGCACACCGCCCTCCTGCCGCACGACGAGCGCGACCGGCTGGAGCTGCGCGTGCGGGACGCCGTGACCCACTTCGTCGACCGGCCGCAGGCCGCCGTCGAGGAGGCCGACGGCGCCGTCGAGGACCTGCTCGGCCGGCTCACCGAGGCCCTGACCGAGCGACGCCGCACCCTGCGCAGGTCCTGGCAGGACTCCGACGGGGCCGCCGACACCGAGCAGCTGCGTCTGGCGCTGCGCGACTACCGCGAGCTGGCCGAACGGCTCCTACACGTCTGACGCACCCGTCCCGTCCGCCGCCCGGCGTCCCTCCCGGCGCAGCCGCCACTCCCGTACGACCTCGTCGACGTCGTACGGCCGGCGGCCCAGGGGAGGGCCGGGCGGCGGCTTCAGCAGCATGTCCCGGATCTTGACGTTCACGTCCGTGATGATCTTCCGGGCGGCGCGCTCCGTGGGCGCCGCGTACGCCGCGGCCAGCGCGTCCTCGGCCTCCTTGCGCAGCGCCAGCGCCGGGGGCAGCACCGACAGGCCCTCGCGGGCCATCTTCCGCTTCACCCACCACAGTTCGTCGTACGGCGCCTCCAGGTCGCGCGGCAGCGGCCGGCCGGCGCCGGGCAGACGGTCGAAGTCGCCGCGCCCCTGCGCCTCGCTGATCTGGTGGTCGACCCAGGACTCGAACGGCACACCGGGAGGCTTTCGCTCGGTCATGAGTTCATTGTGCCGGACACGACCGCGCCGGGCGATTTATCATGCGGCGTCGATGGTCGAACCGGCCGTCGGGCAAGGACGTTTCAGAAGGAGCGCACGTGCTCGAACTCACCATGGCCGCCGTGTCCGCGGCGGACGAGGGCGCCACGGCCGGCATGCTCATGGCCGACGCGCCCAGCGAGCCGGGCGCCGTGCTCCGGGTCGGCCGGGACCGGTCCGTGTGCCGGCTGGCGACCCCCGACGACTGGCTGTTCGTCTCGCGCGTCCACCTGGAGTTCCAGTGCGCCGCCGACGGCAGCTGGCACGTGACCTGGCTGCGCGGCTCGCAGGCCGACCCGTCCTCCGAGGTGCGGCTGACCGTCGCCGGCCAGGTCCAGCCCATCGGGTACGGCCAGACGGTGTCGCTGCCCAGGGGCGGCAGCGGTGAGATCGTCGTCCACGACCGCACCGCCCCGCGCAGCGTCAACGTCGGCTTCTACCACGAGGGCTGAACCGGCCCGGCCCGGTCACGCCCGCACCCGGGCCAGCAGGAACCCGTCGTAGCCCTTGGCGCCCACCGTCTGCACCGCCGTGCCGCTCAACCGGGGGTGCCGGCCGATCAGTTCCACCGCGGCGCGGGTGCCCCGTACGTCCGGCGCGTCGCTGTCCGCGTCCAGGACGGCGCCGCCCCGCACCACGTTGTCGACGACGATCAGGCTGCCCGTGCTGGTGAGCCGCAGCGCCCACTCCACGTAGTGCGGGTTGTTGGCCTTGTCGGCGTCGATGAACACCAGGTCGAAGGGCGCGGGGTTCTCGTCGGCCAGCTTGGGCAGCGACTCCAGGGCCGGGCCGACCCGCACCTGCACGATCCGGTCCAGGCCCGCCCGCGCCAGGTTGCGGGTGGCGACCTCGGCGTGCCGGGCGTCGTACTCCAGCGTGACCAGCCGGCCGTCGGCGGGCAGCGCGCGGGCCAGCCAGATCGTGGAGTACCCGCCGAGGGTGCCGATCTCCAGGATGTTGCGGGCGCCCTGGATCTCGGCGAGGAGCCGCAGCAGCTTCCCCTGGGGCGCGGTGACATTGATGCTCGGCAGACCCGCCGCGTCGCTCTCGCGCCGGGCCGCCTCCAGGGCGTCGTCCTCCCGGGCGAGCTGTTCGGTGAAGTACGCGTCGACATCGCCCCAGAGCTGAGACTCGCTCATCGCATCGCCTTTCGGACAGCCGGCCGGGTGTTCCGGCCGGATCGCGGCTGACGTTCCAGGATCCCCCGGTGAGGCGGCGGCCGGGGCCCGCCCGCCCGCCGCGTCACCGGAGGCGAACGGGCGGACCGCCGACTATGGTCACGGAAAAAGGCGAAGATGTCAGGCGAAATGGGCTGTGCCTGCGTTTCCCCGGAGGACGGTCCGAGCCGTCCTGCGTTTCGAAGATTCCCCGTCGGACACGCGGGGCGCATCGGGGCGGGAGGCCGACGAGGCGTGGCGAAGGCGGAGCACCGAGGGCGACCGGCCGAGGCAGCCGGAGCCACGGCGGCCGGAACCGTCCACGCACGCGTGCGGGTCCTCCGGCTCGGCCTGTGGCTGATCGCCGCGTCCCTCGGCGTCCGCCAGGTGGCCGCCGTCCTCGCCACCCCGCGCGGCGAGCGGCTGACCGACCTGGAGATCTGGGTCGGCCCGGCCGGCGTCCTGCACCTCAAGGGCTCGCTGTACGACTCCGAGCGGTTCACCGGCACCCCGTTCGGCGGACTCGCCCTCAAGCCGCTGACCCGTGCCGCCGAGGAGGCGCTCGGCTGGGGCTGGACCTTCGGCACCCTCCTGCTCGTCGTCGCCCTCGGACTGGTGGCCGCCCGCGCCCTGCCACCGCCGGTCGGCCGGCGCACCTCGGTGCTGGCCGCGCCCGTCGCGATCAGCCTGCTGACGGTGTCGCTGCCGGTGCGCAACGCCCTCCACCTGGGCCAGACCAGCATCATCCCGGTCCTGCTCGTCCTCCTCGGGTGCTTCGCCGTGCGCGGGGAGCGGTTCAGCGGGGTCCTCATCGGTCTCGCGGCCGCCCTCCAGCCGACCCTGCTGCTGTTCACGCCCCTGCTGTGGTGCACCGGCCGGCGGCGGGCCGCCCTGTCCACCGGGGCCGTGTTCACCGGGTGCACGCTGCTGGCCTGGGCGGCGATGCCCCGTGACTCGGCCACCTACTGGGTCCGCCATACCGCCGGCCTCGGTCTGGGCGGGCCCGCCGACGGCCTCGCCAACCAGTCCCTGCACGGCGCCCTGCTCCGGTTCGGCCTGTCCGGGCCCCTCGAGATCGCCCTCCTGCTGGTCCTCGGCGCCGCCGTCGCCGTGCTCGCGCTGCGCCGCGCCGTGCGCTACGCCCGCGACGGTCAGCTCCTGCTCGCCGTCGCCGTCACCGGCTGCGCGGTGATCGCCGTGTCGCCCACCGCCTGGCAGCACCAGCTGCTGTGGGTGCTGCTCACGGTCGTCGGCCGCGTCGGCCGGCGGGCCGGCGACCGGTACGCGTGGCCGGTCGCGATCGTGCTGGTCATGACGCTGCCGGCGGACACGCTGGTGCCGGACAAGGTGGTCCTCCAGCCGCTGCGCGCCGACCTCGTGCTGTGCGCCGCGCTCGCCACGGCCGTCGTCGTGCCGTTCCTGCCGCGCACCCCGCCGTACTGGCGGACGCCGGTGCCGACGCGGTACGCGGACCCGGTCCCGTCCCGGTTCCGGCACATTCCGCTCGTGTCCTTCCCGCGCCGGGCGGTCAGCCGGCCCAACCTGCTCTTCGAGCTCGTGCTGATCCGGGTCACCTACTCCGCCTACGCGCAGATCCGCCTCGCCATGGCAGGCCCCTCCTCCGGGTCGGGCCGGGCCACCGCCGAGGGGAACGGGGCGCGGATCCTCTCCGTGGAACGCGCGCTGGGCATCGACATCGAGCGCTGGGCCAACCACGCCGTCGTCGCGGCCGGCGGCCTGCGGGACTTCTTCGACTTCTACTACGAGTCGTTCCACTTCGGCGTGCCGCTGGTGATCCTGGGCCTGCTGTACTGGCGGCGGCCCGTCGACTACCGCTGGGCCCGCACCGCGATCGGCTTCGCGACACTCTTCGCCCTGGTCGGCTTCTGGCTCTACCCGCTCGCGCCGCCCCGGCTGATGCCGGGCCTCGGCGTCGTCGACACGGTCAACGGCCCGCAGGACTTCACGCAGCCCGACTACGGCACGCTCACCGAGCTCACCAACCAGTACGCGGCGATGCCGTCCCTGCACTTCGGCTGGTCGCTGTGGTGCGGTGTGGTCGTCGCCGTGCTCGCCGCGAGACGGTGGACGAAGGCGCTCGGGCTGCTGCACCCACTGCTCACGGCGACCGCGATCGTCGTCACCGGCAACCACTGGGTGCTGGACGCGGTGGGCGGCGCGCTGGTCGTGGCGGCGGGCTTCGGGGTGACGTACGTGTTCCAGGGCCCGCGCGCGCGGAGCGTCACTTCGGGGGAGAGGCGGCCCCGCAGCGATCCGCGGGCCGCGGTGAGGGACCGTACTCCGAGCTGATCCGGTACTCGCCGGGCGCGGAGACCGTCAGCCGGGTGAACTCGCCGCTCGGCGCCAGGCATCCGGCGCCGTCGACCCGCAGCCACGGCGAGTGGGCGACGCGCACGGTGGCGCCGCCCGCCCGCGGCATCCGTACGACGAGGTCGGCGCCGGACGTGGAGACGACCCGTCCGGGCGCGGAGACCAGCGGCACGGCGTCCCGCACCCGGAACACCCGCCAGTGCGCGTCCCGCCACACCGGCTCCAGCCAGTCGGGCCGGTCCTCGCGTATCAGGCGGGCCTCGTCCTCGGCGTAGCCGTCCGGCTTGCCCAGCGGCAGCACCACGAAGCCGACGGCCCAGTGGTCCAGCCAGGCCCGGTAGGTGCCGGCCGAGAAGGAGCCGTCGTAGAACAGCCGGGCCCGCTCCATGTCGAGCTGCCGGTTCCAGCCGCGGGCCATGTTGACGTACGGGGCGAGCCCGCTGGCCTCGCGGTGGTTGCGGGCCGGCACGACCTCGACGCGGGTGCGGCCGGCGCCCAGGTCCTCCAGCGCCCGCACCACCCCGTGCGTCTCGGCGGCCCAGGCGGGCACCCTCGTCGACACGTACAGGTCGTCGCCGGTCTTCTTGCCGACCCAGCCGACGGACAGCACCAGCAGGCCGACCAGGGTCCTGCGGCGCCACCCGGCGAGCTCGGGGCGGGCCAGCAGCACGGCGAGCAGCGCGGCGGGCGCGAACAGCTCGGCGAACCGCTCGACGTTCGTGCCGACCGGCGAGGGGACGAGATACGTCACGACGGTCCCGGCGGCGTACACGGCACCGCTCCGGCGGGCGACCCGCCAGTCGCGCGGCGCGAACGCGGTGACGGCCAGGCCCAGCAGGAACGGCGGCCATATCCGGTCGGCGAACATCAGCTGCTCGCCCTGGAAGGGGAACAGCAGGGTCGTCGCCCCCACGGTGACGGCGGGCGGAAGCAGCAGCGCGAGGGCGCGCGGACGGTCCCGGGCGAGCAGGAAGCCGGCGCCGACGACGGCCAGGAAGAGCCCGGCCACGGGGCTCGCCATCGTCGCGAGCGCGGCGAGGACGGCGGCGAGGACGACCCGCCGTCGCCCGGTCAGCAGCAGGCAGGCGCCGAGCCCGAAGGCCACGCCCAGCGCGAACGTGGTGCGGCCGGAGGCCACGTTGCACCACAGGGCGAACGCCGCGAGGAGGGCCGGGCCCTCCTCGCGGCGCAGGCCCTCGACCCGGGTGAGCAGCACCGCGGCCAGCCAGGTCGCCACGACCCCGGAGACGACCGTGACGGCCCGGACGCCGACCGCGGACATCAGGTACGGGGAGATGAGGCTGTAGTTGGCGGTGTGGGTGCCGCCGTACCAGAACAGGTTGTAGGCCGACCCGGCGTGCCGGGCCGTGAACCCGGCCCAGGCGTACTGGGCGGCCAGGTCCCCGCCGCCGGTGGCGAGGAAGCCCCACCACAGCGCGTAGAGCGGGAGGACGGGCAGGGTGGCGGTCAGCGGGACGCGGTGACGGTCCCGGAACCGGAACAGCCACGGCGGGAGGGCGGGGGGTGCCGGCGCGGGGCCGGCGGGACGCGTGCGGCTGCTGACGAGTTCGGTCTCGGGCACGTGTTCGTAGACGCCGGACCGGGTGAGAACGTTCACCGGCGGCCCGGCGTGGGCCGCCGGGACGGGGTGCCTACAGGCGCTGGATGATGGTGCCGGTGGCCAGGCCGCCGCCCGCGCACATCGTGATCAGGGCGAACTCCTTGTCCGCGCGCTCCAGTTCGTGCAGGGCGGTGGTGATCAGGCGGGCCCCGGTGGCGCCCACGGGGTGGCCGAGCGCGATCCCGCCGCCGTTGACGTTGACCTTCTCCAGGTCCTGCTCGAAGACCCGCGTCCAGCTCAGCACCACCGACGCGAACGCCTCGTTGATCTCGACGAGGTCGATGTCCTTCAGCGTCATCCCGGCCCTGCCCAGCACGGCCCGGGTGGCGTCGATCGGCCCGTCGAGGTGGAAGTGCGGGTCGGAGCCCACCAGCGCCTGTGCCACGATCCGGGCCCGGGGCCGCAGCTTCAGGGCGCGGGCCATCCGCCTGGACGCCCACAGCAGCGCCGCCGCGCCGTCGCTGATCTGCGAGGAGTTGCCCGCGGTGTGGATCGCCCGCGGCATGACCGGCTTGAGCCGGGACAGCGCCTCCGGGGACGTGTCGCGCAGCCCCTCGTCCCGGTCGACGAGCCGCCACATGCCCTGGCCGGTGTGCTGCTCCTCCTCGGTCGTCGGGACCTGCACGGCGAACGTCTCCCGCTTGAAGCGCTCCTCCGCCCAGGCCGTGGCGGCCCGTTGCTGCGACAGCAGGCCGAGCGCGTCGACGTCCCGCCGGGTCAGCCCGCGGTGCCGGGCGATGCGCTCGGCCGCCTCGAACTGGTTGGGCAGGTCGACGTTCCACTCGTCGGGGAACGGCTTGCCCGGCCCGTGCTTGGAGCCCGACCCCAGTGGCACCCGCGACATGGCCTCCACGCCGCAGCTGATCCCGACGTCGATGACCCCGGCGGCGATCATGTTCGCCGTCAGGTGGGCCGCCTGCTGCGAGGACCCGCACTGGCAGTCGACGGTCGTCGCCGCCGTCTCGTACGGCAGGCCCATGGTCAGCCAGGCCGTGCGCGCGGGGTTCATGGACTGCTCGCCGGCGTGGGTCACGGTGCCGCCGACGATCTGCTCGACGCAGTCGGCGGGGATACGGGTACGGCCCAGGAGTTCGCGGTAGGTCTCGCCCAGCAGATAGGCGGGGTGGAGGTTGGCGAGCGCGCCGCCGCGCTTGCCGATGGGGGTGCGCACTGCTTCGACGATGACGGGTTCGGCAGCCATGGGTGCGGGTCCTCTCGGCTCTCCTCCGGAACTGGTACGTGTTCTAGTTCTCCCCGCAGTCTGCTGACGCGCGGTCCGTCACCGCAAGGGTCTTGCAGCCTCCGAAGTCGTGATCCGCGCGGATTCCGGCCCGGATTCGGCCTGTCGTGCCCCTTGCCTCTTGTAGAACCCGTTACTACCTTCGCCGCGACCATGTTCTGATGAACCGTCAGATGGCTGGAGCCGCCGATGCCCTGTCCAGCGCTTCCCGACGGGTTCGACTTCACCGATCCCGATGTGCTGCACCACCGCGTGCCCCTCCCGGAGTTCGCCGCGCTGCGCCGGGCCGAACCGGTCCGCTGGATCGCGCAGCGGGGGAACGTCGCCGGGTTCCAGGACGACGGCTACTGGGCCGTGACCCGGCACGCCGACGTGAAGTACGTGTCGACGCACCCCGAGCTGTTCTCCTCGTCCGTCAACACCGCGATCATCCGCTTCAACGAGCACATCGAGCGCGACGCCATCGACGCCCAGCGGCTGATCCTCCTCAACATGGACCCGCCCGAGCACACCCGGGTCCGCCAGATCGTGCAGCGGATGTTCACCCCGCGCGCCATCCGCGCCCTGGAGGACCGCCTGCGCGACCGGGCCCGGGCCATCGCCGCCGGCGCCCGCGGGCACGCCGGCACCTTCGACTTCGTCACCGAGGTCGCCTGCGAACTGCCCCTGCAGGCCATCGCCGAGCTCATCGGCGTCCCGCAGGAGGACCGGACGAAGATCTTCGACTGGTCCAACAAGATGATCGCCTACGACGACCCCGAGTACGCCATCACCGAGGAGGTCGGGCAGGAGTCGGCCACCGAGATCATCGCCTACGCGATGAACATGGCCGCCGACCGCAAGCGGTGCCCGGCGAAGGACCTCGTCACCACGCTGGTGGCGGCCGAGGACGAGGGGAGCCTGCGCCCCGACGAGTTCGGCTTCTTCGTGCTGATGCTCGCCGTCGCGGGCAACGAGACCACCCGCAACGCCATCACCCACGGCATGCACGCCTTCCTCACCCACCCCGCGCAGTGGGAGCTGTTCAAACGGGAGCGCCCGACCACGGCCGCCGAGGAGATCGTCCGCTGGGCGACCCCGGTGGTGGCCTTCCAGCGCACCGCCACCCAGGACACCGAGCTGGGCGGCCGGCGGGTGCGCAAGGGGGAGCGGGTCGGCCTCTTCTACTCCTCGGCCAACCACGACCCCGAGGTCTTCGACGACCCGGACGTCTTCGACATCACCCGCGACCCCAACCCCCACCTCGGCTTCGGCGGCGGCGGACCGCACTACTGCCTGGGCAAGTCCCTGGCGGTCCTGGAGATCGACCTGATCTTCGACGCGGTGGCCGACGCGATGCCCGGCCTCACCCTCGCCGGGGACCCGCGCCGGCTGCGCTCGGCGTGGATCAACGGGGTGAAGGAGCTGCGGGTCGGCGTCGGCTGACGGGCGAAAGCGGCGACCCGGGGATCGGGGGTCGCCGCTTTCGGTACGTGGGCCGGCCGGATCAGTACCAGCCGTTGGACTGCCAGAAGCCCCAGGCGCCGCACGGGCTGCCGTAGCGGTCCTTCATGTAGTCGAGGCCCCACTTGATCTGGGTGGCCGGGTTGGTCTTCCAGTCCGAGCCCGCCTCGGCCATCTTGTTGCCCGGCAGCGCCTGGACGAGGCCGTAGGCGCCGGAGGAGGAGTTGGTGGCGCGCGGGTTCCAGTCGCTCTCGTGGTCGACGATCTTGGAGAAGCACCGGAACTGCGCCGAGTCCGCGATCATCTTCTGCGCGACCCGCCGGGCCGAGGAGGCGTCGCTCGTCGCGGCCTGGGCGGGCGCCGAGGCGAGCAGGGTGCCGGCCGCGGCGGCTGCCAGGACCGTACCGGCGAGGGCCTTCTTCGGGGCGGAGAGGCGGCGGAAGGGGGAGACGGCGGACACGGAGGACCTTTCGTTCGGGGACGGGGGGCCGCGGGCGTGCCGGACGCGGGGGTGCCGGCCTGGCATGCGTCGGCGCCGAGGCCCTGAGGGCACGTCGGCGCCGTGCGACGTCCTCCACGAAAACAGGCGCGGAGGATGTCCGCAATGAGCACATTTGCTAGTTGTGGCCGTATGCCGGGGATGGGGTGTCCCTGTGACGGGGATCTCAATGTGCAGGTCAAAGGCCCTTTTGGTGCAGCCATGACAGTCCTGCGGTCCACTAGGGCGCTTCGTAGGTGACGGGCGTCATGTGGGGCGGTTCACCGCGGCGCTGACGCCCGGCGCACGAGCGCTCACGGTCCGGGTGCGTCGAACGTGACCGGGCTCTCGAAGGCCGCCCGCCGTGTCGCCCGGCGCAGCGCCTTCAGCACCGCCGGACCCAGCACGACCGTGAGCACCACGGTCACGATCGCCCGCCCGAGGTCCCAGCCGAGCGAGGTGGCCACGCAGTAGGCGGCGAACCGGGCCAGATTGGCGAGGGGGCCCAGCTCCGGCGCCGGGGAGATCGTCGAGGTGTCCCGCGGCAGATAGGGCCAGCCCGCCATGTTCATCACCGTGCCGTAGGCGAAGGCGGCGAGGAAGCCGTACCCCGCCAGCAGCGCCACCTCCGCGCGGCCCCGCAGCCGCTCCGCACCCGGCAGCAGCCCCGCCCCCATGGTGAACCAGCCCATCGACAGCATCTGGAACGGCAGCCACGGCCCCACCCCGCCCGTGAGCAGGGCCGACGCGAACATCGTCACCGCGCCCAGGACGAAGCCGAAGCCCGGTCCCAGCACCCGTCCGCTGAGCACCATCAGGAAGAACATCGGCTCCAGCCCGGCCGTCCCCGCGCCGATCGGGCGCAGCGCGGCACCCGTCGCCGCGAGCACGCCGAGCATCGCCACCGCCTTCGGGCCGAGCCCGGACTCCGAGATCGTCGCCGCCACGACCGCGACCAGAAGCATCAGCAGCCCCGTGAACAGCCACGGCGCGTCCTGCGCGTGGGCGTTCACCTGGGAGGCGGGCACGGCGAGGAACGGCCAGCCGAGCGCGGCGGCCCCCACCGCGCCGACCAGCACGAGCGCCGCCACGGACCGGGGTCCCAGCCGGACGGGGCGGGTCCGCCGCCCGGTGCCGCTCACGACAGGGCCTTTCGGACCTGGGCGACGGTGAGCCACCGCCGCGGGGCGAGGATCTTGGTGACCTGCGGGGCGAAGGACGGGGAGGAGACGACCACCTCGGCGGTGGGACCGTCGGCGATCACCTCGCCCTCCGCGAGCAGCACCACCCGGTGGGCCAGCTCCGCCGCCAGCTCCACGTCGTGCGTGGCCAGCACGATGGCGTGCCCCTGCCCGGCGAGATCCCGCAGCAGGGCGACGAGGTGGGCCTTCGCCGCGTAGTCCAGCCCCCGGGTCGGCTCGTCCAGCAGGAGCAGCGGCGGACGGGCCGTGAGGACGACGGCCAGCGCGAGCGTCAGCCGCTGGCCCTCGGACAGGTCCCGGGGGTGGATGTCGTCGGGGACGTTCGGCAGCAGCGTGGACAGCAGCGCCCGGCAGGTGCCCGCCTCGGCCCCCGCGTCGGCGTCGGCGGCCGCGCACTCGCCGGCGACCGTGTCCGCGTACAGCAGGTCGCGGGGTTCCTGCGGGACGAGGCCGACGCGGCGGACCAGGTCGCGCGGCGGTGTGCGGTGCGGCGCGGACCCGCCGGTCAGCACGGTCCCGGACGACGGCGTCACGAGGCCCACCAGGGCGTTGAGCAGGGTGGACTTCCCGGCGCCGTTGCGGCCCATGAGGGCGACCGTCTCACCGGGGGAGACCGTGAGGTCCACCCGCCGCAGCGCCCGGACCCGGTCCCGGGTCACGGCGAGTGCCCTCACCTCGGCCGCGTACGGGGAGGCGGGGGCCGCCTCCGCCGCGGCGCGGGAGCGGCCGAACCAGCGGCGGGCTGGGGTAGGGGCCGTGGTAGGGGCCGGCGGCGGGGCCTGGACCTCGGAGCGCGCGGGTCCGGGCAGGGCGTCGTGGTCGCCGAGGCGCCGGCGCAGGTCGGCCGCCCGGCGCCGGGCGTCCCGGACCGTCAGCGGGAGCGGGGTCCAGCCCGCCAGCCGGCCCAGGGCCACCACCGGCGGGTACACCGGGGACTTCGCCATGATCTCCGCCGGGTCGCCGAGGACCGGCGGTTCGCCCGGCGCGGGGAGCAGGGCGACACGGTCCGCGTACTGCACGACGCGTTCCAGCCGGTGCTCGGCCATCAGGACCGTCGTGCCGAGGTCGTGGACCAGACGCTGCAGGACGGCCAGGACCTCCTCGGCGGCGGCCGGGTCCAGCGCCGACGTCGGCTCGTCCAGCACCAGCACCCTCGGGTGCGGGGTGAGGACCGAGCCGATCGCGACGCGCTGCCGCTGCCCGCCGGACAGGGTGGCGATGGACCGGTCGCGCAGATCGGCCAGGCCCAGCAGGTCCAGCGTCTCCTCGACCCGGCGGCGCATGACGTCCGGGGCCAGGCCCAGCGACTCCATGCCGTAGGCGAGCTCCTCCTCGACGGTGTCGGTCACGAAGTGGGAGAGCGGGTCCTGGCCCACCGTGCCCACCACGTCGGCGAGTTCACGCGGCTTGTGGGTGCGGGTGTCCCGCCCGGCCACCGTGACCCGGCCGCGCAGGGTGCCGCCGGTGAAGTGCGGCACGAGCCCGCTGACCGCGTTCAGCACGGTCGACTTGCCGACCCCCGACGGCCCGACGAGCAGCACCAGTTCACCCTCGGGCACCTCGAAGTCCACCCCGTTCACGGTGGGTCCGGCGGCGCCGTCGTAGGTCACGGAGACGTTCTCGAAGCGGATCACGACGGCTCCTTGCGGGCGGCACCGCGCGGCGCCGGCTTCCTCGGTGCGGGGCTGACGAAGGCCGGGAGCAGCCCGAGCAGGACGGCGGCCGCCGGCCACAGCGGAAGGGTGGGCGCGACCAGCGGCACCACACCCGGGTTCAGGGCCGCCGGCTCACGGCTGGCGGCCAGGGTCAGCAGGGCGGCGACCGCCGCGCCCGAACCGGCGACCAGCCAGGCGCGCGGACCCCAGCGGTCGGGCCGGTACCGGGTGCGCGGGGAGCGGCGCCCGCCCAGGCGCAGCCCCGCCAGCGCCGCCACCAGACCGGCGAGCAGCACCGGCAGTCCGTAGGTGCCGCCCGCGGCGGTCAGCAGCCCGTACGTGCCCGCGCACACGCCCAGCAGTCCGCCCAGGGTGAGCGCGGCGGTCGTGCGCCGCACCCGGTCCGGGACGTCGGCGGTCCGGCCGTAGCCGCGCGCGTCCATCGCGGCGGCCAGCGCGACCGAGCGCTCCAGCGCGCCCTCCAGTACGGGCAGTCCGACCTGGACCAGGCCGCGCAGGCCCCGGTCGGGCCGTCCGCGCAGCCGGCGGGCGGCCCGCAGACGCTGCACGTCGGCGATCAGATGGGGGGCGTAGGTCAGGGCCACCACCACCGCGACGCCCATCTCGTACAGGGCGCCGGGCAGGGACTTCAGCAGGCGGGCGGGGTTGGCGAGGGAGTTCGCCGCGCCCACGCAGATGAGCAGGGTGGCCAGCTTCAGACCCTCGTACAGGGCTCTGACGAGGGTCTCCGCGGTGACCGGTCCGCCCAGGCGGATGCCCTGCGCCCACTCGGGCAGGGCCACCTCGGGCAGGGTGACGAGCACATGGGTGCCGGGGATGGGGGAGCCGAGGGCCACCGCGAAGAACAGCCGGATCACGAGGACGGCCAGGGCGAGCTTGACGAAGGCGCCGTAGGAACGGGCCCAGGGGGCGTCGGGGCGGCAGGTCGCCACCACATAGGCGGACGTCGCGGTCAGCAGGGCGAGCAGCAGCGGGTTGGTGGTGCGGGTCGCCGCGGTGCCCAGCGCCAGCGCCCAGACCCACCAGGCGCCGGGGTGGAGAGGGTCGCGAACGGCCCGCGCCGTGTCCGGCTCGGCCGGGCCGGGGGCGATCGCCCCCTCCGGGCCGCCCCCGCTCCGCGTACCGCTGCGCCCGCCTGCCATCAGCCGCGCCGCCGTCGGGCCTGCCAGACCGCCGCACCCGCCAGGACCACGACCGCCGCGACCCCCGCCACCAGGCCGACCGAGGGGCCGCCCTCCGCGTCGTCCTCGGGCGCGGCCGCCGCCGCGCTCCCGGTGGCCGCGGGCTTCTCGCCCTGCGCGACCTGCTCGCCGCAGCCCTTGCGCGGGTAGCCGTCGATCGCGCACAGCAGGGCGTTGGAGTCGTACCGCAGCGGACCGGCGACGGCCGCGAGGGCGTCCGCGGTCGTCGCGTCCGGGTCCACGCGCGCGCAGACCGTGCGCCGCACCGGCGGCGTCTCGCCCGACGGGGCGTCGGCGGCCGTACCGAAGTCCAGGACCAGCGCGACCCGCTTCCTGCCCTCCTGCGCGGGCGTACGGGCGCAGATCACGGAGAACTCGGCCGCGCCCCGGGGCCGCGTGGCGTCCTGGGAGTCCTCGCTGACGGCGAAGCGGAAGCCCTGCACGGCCCCGTCGTCGGGACGGGACAGCGAGGGGCCGACGGAGGCGTACGACCAGGAGCCGCCGTCGCGCTCCCAGAACGACCAGTAGCGGTACCCGGCGGCCTGGGCGGCCTGGGCCGCGCCGGCCGTCAGGACCAGCGCGGCCACCAGGACCGCGAGGGCGCGCCGGATCACGCCCGCCCGCCCTTGGTGCGGCGGCTCAGCAGGAAGCCGATGCCGACGCCCACCACGAGGAAGACACCGACGTACCACCAGACGCCGAACGGGCTGTCGTCGTCCTTCTCCTCCTGGGCGTCCGCGCTCGGCTCGGCCGCCTTCTGCGGCGCCGGGCCCGTCGCGTTCAGCTTCGCGACCAGGTCGGTGCCGCCGAAGTCCCGCGGGTCGGTGCCGGTGGCGTGCGCGGCGAAGACCAGCTGGGCGTAGGCGGCGGGGCCGTTCTGCTCCGCCCACGCGCCGGCGTTGCCCTCCAGCCAGCGCAGGGGCTTCGCGGCCGCGCCGGCCCCGCCCCGCGCGGCGAGCGCGACGACCGCGTCGGCCGTGTTGCCGTAGTCCGGCTGGTCGTCGGCGCCGGGCAGCGCGGAGACCAGGTGACCGTCCTCGGCGAGCACCCGCGTCAGATAGGCGGCGCCGTTGGCGGCGGCCTGCTCCGGGGAGCCGGCCTTCGCACAGGTGGCCTCCGCCTTCGCGCCGGGTCCCGCGACCAGGCCCTTGCCGAGCGCGCCGATCACACCGGCCGCGGTCGCGTCGGCGTTGGCGGCCAACTTGCCCTTCTTGTCCGGCTGGTAGGCGAACGCGCCCGCGTCGTCGCCCTCGCACGGCAACGCGAGGGAGAGCAGGGCGTCGTAGGGCGACCTGCCGTCCTTGGTGACCTCGGCCGGCTTCTCGCCCGCGGCGGCCAGCGCGCCGACGACGACCGACGTCGAGTTGGTGTCGCTGGCCCCGCCCGGCGTGTAGCCCCAGCCGCCGTCCTTGTTCTGGACGGACTTCAGCCAGGTCACGGCCTTGCCGGTGACGGCGTCGTGGCCGCCGAGCGCCGTCAGGGCCTGCACGGCGGCGGCGGTGCTGTTGCTGTCGACCATCACCTTGGCGTCACACGCCTCGGCGGTGTCGGCGCGGTACGCGGCGAACGCCCCGTTCGGGCACTGCTGCCCGGTCAGCCAGTCCACGGCCGACGCGGCGGGCCGCACCTTCGCGGTGTGCTGGGCGAGCAGGGCGAGGGACTGGCGCCAGACCCCGTCGTACGTCGGATCGGTGGTGCCGTACAGCCCCTTGGGAAGGGCCGCCGACGGCGACGGGGACGGTGAGTCGGCGGCCATGGCGGGCGCGGTCGCGCCGAGCACGACAGTGGCGGCCAGGGCCGCGGCGCTGCGGCGGACGTTCATGATCGGGGGGTGCCCTCTCCCTTGGGGAGCCGGACAGCACGGGAGGACCCCCGGGCGGCTCGGCTCCGTATACCTCGACGGTGCCGTGCTCCGGCAGGCTGCCGGGACACGTGAGCCGGTCACGATCCGTCCAGGGCGGTCCGGCTCACCGGCCTCGGACCGTCCGCCACGGGAGGCGGGGATGCGGGACCGGTTCACGGTTGCGGGTCAGCGCCGGAGTTGCACCGGCTTTCCCCCGAACGGGTGTGTGATGACGACCGGGCCACTCTACCCGCCCGTAACCCGGGCCCTCCGGGGCACCTCGCACCGGGTACCGTCCTGCCGACACGAGGGGGGCCGGACAGTGGGGCGACTGATCGGTTCGGGGCGGACCGCCGACGTGTACGAGATCGACCGGCACTGGGTGCTGCGCCGGGACCGGGAGGGACACGGCGACGCGCTCGCCGACGGCGAGGTGACGGCGCACGTCCGCGGCCACGGCTACCCGGCGCCCCGGGTCCGCCCCGACGGCTCCTCGCGGACCGAGCTGGTGAGGGAGCGCCTGACGGGACCGACGATGCCGGGCGCGCTCATCGAGGGCACGCTCACCCCGGACGAGGCGGGTGCGGAGCTCGCCCGCCCGCTGCGCCGGCTGCACGGCCTGCCCGGGCACCGGCCGGAGACCCGTGTCCTCCACCCGGACCTGCACCCCGACAACGTGATCCTCACCCGCGACGGGCCGTTCGTCATCGACTGGAGCAACGCCCGCGACGGCGACCCCGGCCTCGACTGGGGCTCCTCCGCGGTGATCCTCGCGCAGGCCGCGGTCGGTGACGGAAGTCTCGCCGAGGCCGCACGCGCTCCTGGCCGCCCTGCCGGCCGACCCCTCGGACCGCACCGAGGCCGGCCTCGGTCAGGCCCTGCGCGACCGGGCGGCCAACCCGACGATGACCGAGCGGGAGACCGGGCTCCTCGGCGCCGCCGAGAAGCTGATCCGCACGGTGGTGCCCGCCTAGGTCTCAGACCGCCACGTACGCCACCGGTTCGCTCCCCGCCATCGCCTCCGCCCGGCCCAGCTTCACCAGGCGGCGCAGATGCGCCTCCGCCTCCGCGACCGCGATGGTGCGCGAGCCCGGCGGGATCTGCTCCCAGGGGCGGTTCCACTCCATGCGCTCGGCGAGCTGCCACGGCGTCAGCGGGGTGGTGAGCAGCGCCAGCAGACCGGTCAGCCGCGCCTCGTGGTGGGCGAGCAGGTCCCGTACGCGCGCGGGCGCGTCGGTGAACGCGTGCTGGTGCGCGGGCAGCACCTCGGCGGGGCGGAGGGCGGCGACGCGCTCCAGGGAGGCCAGGTAGTCGCCTAGGGGATCGGTGGCCGTGGTGTCGTCGGGGTCCTCGTACAGGCCGATGTGCGGGGTGATCCCGGGCAGCAGGTGGTCGCCGGAGAACAGCCGGCCGTGGCCGGGCAGCCCGGCCGGGTGGTCCTCCTCCAGGTGCAGGCAGACATGGCCCGGGGTGTGGCCCGGCGTCCAGACCGCGCGCAGCCGGCGGCCCGGCAGGTCCAGCAGGTCGCCGGGGACGATCTCCCGGTCGGGGTCGGCGGGGGAGAAGCCCGGCAGCGAGCCGGGGCGGCGGGCGCCGCGCAGAGGGGCCACGTGCTCCTCGGGGGCGCCGGCCGCCGCGAGCTTGTCGGCCATGTACGCGCGCCACGTCTCGGGGCGCGTCGACCGGGTGCGCCGGACGATCGCCGCGTCCGCCGCGTGCATCGCGATCCAGGCGCCGGACGCCTCGCGCACCCGGCCGGACAGGCCGTGGTGGTCCGGGTGGTGATGGGTGATCACCACCCCGTGGATCTCACCGGGCGCGGTGCCGCAGACCGCGAGGCCGTCGGTGAGGGTGTCCCAGGAGTCCGGGTCGTCCCAGCCGGTGTCGACGAGCACGGGACCGCGGTCGGTGTCGACGACGTGCACGAGGGTGTGGCCGAGGGGGTTGTCCGGGATCGGCACCCGGAGGGACCGCACCCCGCCGCCGTGGTCGTACACCTGCGTCATGGGCTCCCCCATCGCCGCGACCGTCGCGCGGCACGGACCGGCCGCCCGGCCATGATAACTAGAACGAGTTCCGATGGGAGCCCGAGTCATCCACCGGGCCCGCAGGTGACGGGGAAGGCGCGTGCGCCGGGGGGCGGCCGGTCGTGCACGCTCCGTGGACTCCTCGGGGTGGAACTGGTATCAGTTCCCTGTATCTGATGGGCCGTCAGGGCCGGTGGGCCGGGCCGTCAGTGCGTCAGGCGCGTCCAGGTGCGGCTCCGGGGAGGCAGTCGGTCATGACCGAACTCGTGGAACACGGACGGCTGTTCATCGGCGGGCAGTGGGCCGACCCGCTGGGCGGGGACGTCATCGAGGTGGTCTCGCCGCACACGGAGGAGGTCATCGGCCGGGTGCCGCACGCCTCCCGGGCCGATGTGGACCGGGCCGTCGGCGCGGCGCGCCGGGCCTTCGACGACGGGCCATGGCCCCGGACGAGCCTCGAGGAGCGCATCGAGGTCGTCAGCCGCATCAAGGACGGGATCGCCGCCCGGCACGACGAGATCGCCCGCGTCATCTCCGCCCAGAACGGCTCCCCGTACTCCTGGAGTGTCCTCGCCCAGGCCCTCGGCGCGATGATGGTGTGGGACGCGGCGATCACCGTCGCACGCGGCTTCCCCTACGAGGAGCCGCGCGACGGCGTCCTCGGCCGGATCCTCGTGCGCCGCGAGCCGGTCGGGGTCGTGGCGGCCGTCGTCCCCTGGAACGTCCCGCAGTTCGTCGCCGCCGCCAAGCTCGCGCCCGCCCTGCTCGCCGGCTGCGCGGTCGTCCTCAAGCCGTCCCCCGAGTCCCCGCTCGACGCCTATCTGCTGGCCGAGATCGCGGCCGAGGCCGGGCTGCCCGAGGGCGTGCTGTCCATCCTGCCCGCCGACCGCGAGGTCGGTGAGCACCTGGTCGGGCACCCCGGCGTCGACAAGGTCTCCTTCACCGGCTCCGTCGCCGCCGGCAAGCGCGTCATGGAGGTCGCCGCCCGCAACCTCACCCGCGTCACCCTGGAACTCGGCGGCAAGTCGGCGGCCGTGGTCCTGCCCGACGCGGACGTCGAGGCGACGGTGGCGGGAGTGGTCCCGGCCGCCTGGATGAACAACGGCCAGGCGTGCGTGGCCCAGACGCGCATCCTGCTCCCGCGCTCCCGCTACGACGAGTTCGCCGAGGCGTTCGCCGCCGCGGCCGGCGCCCTCGTGGTCGGCGACCCGCTGGACCCCGCGACCCAGGTCGGGCCGCTGGTGGCGCGGCGCCAGCAGCGGCGCAGCCTCGACTACATACGCGTCGGGCAGGAGGAGGGCGCGAAGATCCTCACCGGCGGTGGACGCCCCGCGGGCCTGGAGAAGGGCTGGTACGTCGAGCCGACCCTCTTCGGCGACGTCGACAACTCCATGCGCGTCGCCCGCGAGGAGATCTTCGGCCCGGTCATCTGCCTGCTGCCCTACGGCGACCAGGACGAGGCCGTCACGATCGCCAACGACTCGGACTACGGGCTGTCCGGAAGCGTGTGGACCGGCGACGTCGAGCGCGGCATCGAGGTCGCCCGGCAGGTGCGCACCGGGACCTACTCCGTCAACACCTTCAGCCTGGACATGCTGGGCCCCTTCGGCGGTTACAAGAACTCCGGGCTGGGGCGGGAGTTCGGGCCCGAGGGGTTCGGCGCGTACCTGGAGCACAAGATGATCCACCTGCCCGCCGGCGGGGAGGCCTGAGGATGGGCGACCGCTGGCACGTCGAGGTCGACCGGTCGCTGTGCGTCGGCTCCGCCCAGTGCCTCCACCACGCCCCCGGCGCCTTCCGGCTCGACGGCGCCCGCCAGTCCCATCCGGCCGACCCCGAGACCGACGCCGACGAGTCGGTCCTCGCGGCGGCCGAGAGCTGCCCCGTGGAGGCCATCGCGATCACCCTGCTGGGCACCGGGGAGCCCGTCTTCCCGCCCGAGGAGTAGCTCAGCGGCGCCGCGGCTCCTCGGGGGCCGTCAGGTCGATCAGCCGGCACACCGTCTCGATGTCGATCTTCACCTGGGCGATCGAGGCACGCCCCGACAGCCAGGTGATCAGGGCCGAGTGCCAGGTGTGCTCGATGACGCGGACGGCGGACAACTGCTGCGGCGTCGGGTCCTCCAGACCCATCGCGTCCAGGATGATCATCGTGGTCTGGCGGGAGACCTGGTCGACCTCGGGGGACACGCTGCGGTCCGCGAACGTCAGCGCCCGCACCATCGCGTCCGCCAGATGCGGCTCGCGCTGGAGGGCGCGGAACGCCCGCATCAGGGTCTCCGCGACCCGTTCGGCCGCCGTCGCGCCCTGCGGCGGCTTCTTGCGCAGCGTGCCGTGCATGTGCTCCAACTGCGCCTGCATCGTGGCGACCAGCAGATGCACCTTGGACGGGAAGTAGCGGTACAGCGTGCCGAGCGCCACCTGGGAGGACTCCGCGACCTCGCGCATCTGCACGGCGTCGAAGCCGCCCCGGCTCGCGAGCTGCGCGCTGGCGTGCAGGATGCGTCGGCGGCGGGCCTCCTGCCGCTCGGTGAGAGGCGGTGAGGAGGGGTTCGCGCTACTGACTTCCGCAGGCATGGATCCCGTTCCGTGACAGTCGGTGAGGGTGGGTGACCGGACAGAGCATGCCAGGGGTCCGCCGTGGCGTGAATCACCTGATCCATCGCTCACAGCGGCTCTACCTGCCGGTAGATTCAGAGCCTCCTGAACGATCAAGTCTGAAACTTGTTCTAGATTAGCGTCCCGGCGTAACCTCGCGGGGCAGAGCAGGGAGAAGGGGGCCCGGAGTGACCGCTGAGGCCAGGGAGGCCGGGTCTCCGACGGACCTTGCCGCCGACGGCGGGCGACCGCTCGACATCGCGCTCCTCACCTACAAGGGGAACCCGTTCTGCGGTGGCCAGGGCGTCTACGTCCGGCACCTCTCCCGCGAACTCGCCCGCCTCGGCCACCGCGTCGAGGTCATCGGCTCCCAGCCCTACCCCGTGCTCGACGAGCACGAGGACTACGCGGGCCGCCTCACCCTCACCGAGCTGCCCAGCCTCGACCTCTACCGCCAGCCGGACCCCTTCCGCACGCCGAAGCGCGGCGAGTACCGCGACTGGGTCGACGCGCTGGAGGTGGCGACCATGTGGACCGGCGGTTTCCCCGAGCCGCTGACGTTCTCGCTGCGCGCCCGCCGCCTGCTGCGCGCCCGCCGCGGCGACTTCGACGTCGTGCACGACAACCAGACCCTCGGCTACGGCCTCCTCGGCGACGTCGGCGCCCCCCTCGTCACCACCATCCACCATCCCATCACCGTGGACCGCCGGCTGGAGCTGGAGGCCGCCACGACCTGGCAGCGGCGGATGTCGGTACGCCGGTGGTACGCCTTCACCCGGATGCAGAAGCGGGTCGCGCGCTGCCTGCCGTCCGTCCTCACCGTCTCCGGCACCTCCCGCCGCGAGATCGTCGACGACCTCGGCGTACGGCAGGACCGCGTCCACGTCGTCCACATCGGCGCCGACACCGGCCTGTTCTCACCGGACCCGTCGGTGCGCCGGGTGCCCGGCCGGATCGTGACGACGTCCAGCGCCGACGTCCCGCTGAAGGGCCTGGTGTTCCTCGTCGAGGCGCTCGCCAAGGTCCGCACCGAACACCCCGACGCCCATCTCGTCGTCGTCGGCAAGCGCCCCGAGGAGGGCCCGGTCGCCCGGGCCGTCGAGCGCTACGGCCTCGAAGGCGCCGTCGACTTCGTCAAGGGCATCTCCGACGCCGAACTCGTCGACCTGGTCCGCTCGGCGGAGGTGGCCTGCGTGCCGTCGCTGTACGAGGGCTTCTCGCTGCCCGCCGCCGAGGCCATGGCCACCGGCACCCCCCTGGTCGCCACGACCGGCGGGGCGATCCCCGAGGTCGCCGGACGCGACGGCGAGACCTGCCTCGCGGTGCCGCCCGGCGACTCCGGCGCGCTGGCCGCCGGCCTGACCCGGCTGCTGGGCGACGCCGGCCTGCGCGACCGGCTCGGAGCGGCCGGACGCGAGCGGGTGCTCGAGCACTTCACCTGGGCCAAGGCCGCCGAGGGCACGGTGGCCCGGTACCGCGAGGCGATCGCCGCCGGCCGGCGCCCCCGCGCCACGGCCGCGGACACCGTCCCGGCCGCCCCTCTCCGCTCCACGACCCCACCCGTCACCGCCACGACCTCCCCCCTCGTCGAGGGCGCCGACACCGAAAGCAGGGCCACGTGCTGACCGTCGACTTCTCCCGGTTCCCGCTCGCCCCGGGCGACCGTGTTCTGGACCTCGGCTGCGGTGCCGGACGGCACGCGTTCGAGTGCTACCGGCGCGGCGCCCAGGTCGTCGCGCTGGACCAGAACGGCGAGGAGATCCGCGAGGTCGCGAAGTGGTTCGCGGCGATGAAGGAGGCCGGCGAGGCCCCCGAGGGCGCCACCGCCACCGCCATGGAGGGCGACGCCCTCGCGCTGCCCTTCCCGGACGAGTCCTTCGACGTCGTGATCATCTCCGAGGTCATGGAGCACATCCCCGACGACAAGGGCGTCCTCGCCGAGATGGTCCGGGTCCTCAAGCCCGGCGGGCGCATCGCCGTCACCGTCCCGCGCTACGGCCCCGAGAAGGTCTGCTGGGCGCTGTCCGACGCCTACCACGAGGTCGAGGGCGGCCACATCCGCATCTACAAGGCGGACGAACTGCTCGCGAAGATCCGCGAGGCGGGCCTGAGGCCGTACGGCACCCACCACGCCCACGCGCTGCACTCCCCCTACTGGTGGCTGAAGTGCGCGTTCGGCGTGGACAACGACAAGGCGCTGCCGGTGAAGGCGTACCACAAGCTCCTCGTCTGGGACATCATGAAGAAGCCGCTGGCCACCCGGGTCGCCGAGCAGGCGCTGAACCCGCTGATAGGCAAGAGCTTCGTGGCGTACGCGACCAAGCCGCACCTGCCCCGGGTGGACGCGCGGTGACCACTCCCCGGACAGAACACCTCGTCCTGACCGGGGTCCTCACCGCCGAGCAGGCCGCCGCGACCGTGGCCGGCATCCTCGCGGTACAGCGGGAGGACGGGGCGATCCCGTGGTTCCGCGGACACCACCTGGACCCGTGGGACCACGTCGAGGCCGCCATGGCGCTGGACGCCGCCGGGGAACACACCGCCGCCGAGCGGGCGTACACCTGGCTGGCCACCCACCAGAACGACGACGGCTCCTGGTACGCCGCCTACCGCGACGGCGCCCACGACGACGTCACCGACTCCGGGCGCGAGACCAACTTCGTCGCCTACGTGGCGGTGGGCGTCTGGCACCACTACCTGTCCACGGGCGACGACACGTTCCTGGACCGCATGTGGCCCAGCGTGTACGCGGCGATCGAGTTCGTGCTGCGGCTCCAGCAGCCGGGCGGGGAGATCGGCTGGCGGCGCGACGACGACGGCACCCCCACCGAGGACGCCCTGCTCACCGGCTCCTCCTCGATCCACCACGCGCTGCGGTGCGCGCTGGCCATCGCCGAGCAGCGGGAGGAGCCCCAGCCGGACTGGGAGCTCGCGGCGGGCGCGCTGCGCCACGCCATCCGCCGGCACCCCGAGCGGTTCCTGGACAAGAACCGCTACTCGATGGACTGGTACTACCCGGTGCTCGGCGGGGCGCTCACCGGCGCCGCGGCCGAGGCCCGGATGCGCGAGGGCTGGGGCCGGTTCGTCGTGCCCGGCCTCGGGGTGCGGTGCGTCGTGCCCAACCCGTGGGTCACCGGCGGCGAGTCCGCCGAACTCGCCCTCGCGCTGTGGGCGATGGGCGAGTCCGACCGTGCGCTGGAGATCCTCCAGTCCATCCAGCATCTGCGGGACGCCGAGAGCGGCCTGTACTGGACGGGGTACGTCTTCGAGGACGACGCCATCTGGCCGCGTGAACTCACCACGTGGACAGCGGGATCCGTCCTGCTGGCCGTCGCCGCGCTCGGCGGCCACGAGGCCACCTGCGCGGTGTTCGGCGGGGACCGCCTGCCGGCCGGCCTGGACCCGGACTGCTGCGCCTGACCGCCGGAGCCGGGTGTCAGTGCCGGTGCACCCGGCCGGCGATGGCGTGCCCGACGAACAGGTAGACCACGGCGGCCAGGCCGTACCCGGCGACCACGCGGGCCCACTCCTCGTCGAAGGTGAACAGATCGTGCGACCAGCCCGCCAGCCAGCGGGCGGCGTCGTGGACGAACTGCACGAAGTCGTTGCCGGGGTTGGCCCCCAGCAGGTACATGAGGATCCACAGGCCCAGGATGAGGGCCATGACATCGGCGACGATCGCAATGACCGTGCCGGCCTGGTTCGCACCGTTGCGATATCTAGGGGACATGCTCCTCGCTTGACCCCTGAACCCGGCTTGAAACCCGGCCCGTGCCTATGAGTTGATTTCGGCCAGCACCCGCAGGGTGTGCGGGTCCGGGGCCAGCGCCAGCAGATCCGTCACCGGTCCCGCACGCCACAACTCCAGGCGTTCCCTGATCCGTTCCCGCGGACCGACCAGGGAGATCTCGTCGGCGAAGGCGTCGGGCACCGCCCGCACGGCCTCCTCCCTGCGCCCCTCCAGGAACAGGCGCTGGACGCGCCGGGACTCCTCCTCGTACCCCATGCGCGCCATGAGGTCGGCGTGGAAGTTGCGGGCCGCGTGGCCCATGCCGCCGATGTAGAACCCGAGCATGGCCTTCACCGGGAGCAGTCCCTCGGCCACGTCGTCGCAGACCCGCACCTGGGCCAGCGGGGCGATCCGGAACCCGGGCGGGAGGTCGCGCACCGCGTCCCCGTACACCCCGGGCCTGCTCGGCGACCAGTACAGCGGCAGCCACCCGTCCGCGATCCGCACCGTCTGCGCCACGTTCTTCGGCCCCTCGGCGCCGAGCAGGACGGGCAGATCGGCACGGAGCGGGTGGGTGATCGGCTTCAGGGCCCTGCCGAGGCCGGTGGCGTCCGGACCGCGGTACGGGTGCGCGTGGAACCGCCCGTCGAGTTCCACCGGAGCCTCGCGCCGCAGCACCTGCCGTACGACGTCGACGTACTCGCGGGTCGCGGTCAGCGGCGAGGCGGGGAACGGCCGCCCGTACCACCCCTCCACCACCTGCGGCCCCGACAGCCCGAGCCCCAGCAGCACCCGTCCGCCCGAGAGGTGATCCAGGGTCAGGGCGTGCATCGCGGTGGCCGTGGGGGAGCGGGCGGCCATCTGCGCGACGGCCGTCCCCAGCCCGATCCTCGACGTGCGCGCGGCGATCCAGGTCAGCGGCGTGAAGGCGTCGGACCCCCAGGACTCCGCCGTCCACACCGTGGCATAACCAAGGCGCTCGGCCTCCACGGCGAGCGGCACGTGGCCGGCGGAGGGGCCGCGGCCCCAGTATCCGAGAGCGAGCCCGAGCCGCATACCAGCCTCCTGACGGTCCGTCAGCCAAGGGGCGAGGGTACGGCAACGGCCCCCCACCCGGAAGGGCGAGGGGCCGTCGTACGGCGTCGGGGCTCAGCCGCGCTGGATGCCGCTCGTGTCCTGGAGGACACCGCGGCGGCCGTCCTGCGTCTGCGCGACCAGGGCCGCGCCGCGCTGCTCGACGGCCAGGTACCAGGTGCCCGGCGCCAGTTCGGCGATCGGGTTGGGCGAGCCGTCCTCCGGGAAGAGGGGGCGCGCCACCGGTACGGCGAACCAGAACGGGGAGAAGTCACCGGCCGGCGCGGGCGCCTGCGGCTGACCGCCCCCGAACGGCGGCTGCTGCTGCCCCGGCGCACCCGGGTAGCCGTAACCGGCCTGCGGCTGCCCGCCGTAGGGCTGCGGCGCGGCCGGACGCGGCGCCGGCACGAGCGCGGCCTGCAGCGCCGGCACGAGCGGCGTCGCGACGGCGGCGGCGGCGAGGATCAGGGCGGCGAGGAAGCCGAGGATGAGACCGGCGCCGGCCTTGTCGGCGTCGATCAGGTACCACAGAAGGACCCACGCCGAGGAGATGCTGAGGGCGACACCGACCTGCCCGAGGTCGAGGCCGGCGACCTTCCGGGGCTGAGGCAGCAGCCGACCGACCACGACGAGGCCGGCGCCGATCACGCCGCCCAAGTAGGTGCCGATACCGAGCCCGAGGTTGTCCCAGGAGTTGGGAAGCTCGACGGAACTGCAAAAGCTGCCACTGCAGCCGACAATATCGAGGAACGACGCGATGAACAGCAATACCGCTGCTCCGATCACCACGCCGTCGCCTCGAGTGAGGGAGCGGATATTCACTTCAGGTCCTTCGTCAGTCGTCTCAACATCGGCATCGTTGGAGGCGCCGCTGTCACCATGTCGCCGTCTGGCCGCGGTGTGAAGCGCGGGGGTGGCCCCTCATCGTAAGGACGACCTTATCGTCCGTCCGACGAGGCTGTCCGCCGGGATCAACCCCAAGACCCCTACCCTCGCAGGAAACTCACGATTCCCTCAGAGATTCCCTGCGCCGCCTTCTGGCGCCAGGCGCCGCTGGTGAGCAGTGCCGCGTCCTTGCTATCGCGCATGTTGCCGCACTCGATGAACACCTTGGGAACCGTTGACAGATTGAGACCGCCGAGGTCCTGACGCGTGACGAGACCGGTGCCGTCGCCGACGTAGTTGGAGGGCGCGCTTCCGGTCACGCGGACGAACGCGCCCGCGACGCGCTCGCCGAGGGCCCGCGACGGGGCGACGATCGGGCCGGTGTTCGCGTCGCCCTTGGACACCTTGCCGGGCAGGATGACGTGGAAGCCGCGCTGCCCGGCGCCCGCGCCGTCCGCGTGGATCGAGACGACGGCGTCCGCGTGCGCCTTGTTGCCGATCCGGGCCCGCTCGTCCACGCAGGGGCCCCACGGCCGGTCGCCGTCCTGGGTGAACTTCACCGTTGCGCCCTGCTTCTCCAGCAGCGTGCGCATCCGGCGCGCGACGTCGAGCGTGAACTCGGCCTCCGCGTAACCCGCGTTGGTGGCCGTCCCCGTCGTGTCGCACTCCTTGCGGTTCGTGCCGATGTCCACCTGGCGGTTGATCTCGGCCGTGTGGCGGAAGTTGCCGGGGTTGTGGCCCGGGTCGACGACGACGACCTTGCCCGCGAGCGGGCCGGTGCCCGGGGCGGATGGGGCCGGGCCCGGCTTCTCGTCGTCGTGCGTGGAGGAGGCCGCCGGCCGGGTGTTCGCGGGCGACGGACGTACCGCCGCCTCACCGGAACCGCCTCCGCCGTCGCCCACCGTCGCGTACACCAGCCACCCGAGCAGGGCCCCCGGGACGAGGGCGGCGGCGGCCACGGTCAGGGCGCGGCGACGGCCGCGGCGGGGCTGCGGAGGATCGAAGTCCGGACCTAGGTACGACACGCCTGCCACCTTACGGGCCGGGTCCGGGCCGTGCCGTCGCGGCGCATCAGAGGCCGTCACCCGTCCGTCGCAGCACCCGCAGCGAGTCGGTCGCCGACACCTCCGTGAAGGCGCCTGAGGCGAGGGCCCGCAGGTAGACGCGGTACGGCGCCTGGCCGGTGAACTCGTCGGCCGGGTCCGGGAACACGTCGTGGATGACGAGCAGGCCGCCCTCGGCCACATGCGGGGCCCAGCCCTCGTAGTCGGCGTTCGCGTGCTCGTCGGTGTGACCGCCGTCGATGAAGACCAGGCCGAGGGGCGTGCCCCAGACCTTCGCGACCTGCGGGGAGCGGCCCACCAGTGCGACCACGTGGTCCTCCAGGCCCGCCCGGTGCAGGGTGCGGCGGAACGTCGGCAGGGTGTCCATCAGGCCGAGTTCGGGGTCGACGGTCTCCGGGTCGTGGTACTCCCAGCCGGGCTGCTGCTCCTCGCTGCCGCGGTGGTGGTCGACCGTGAGGGCCGTCACCCCGGCCGCGCGGGCCGCGTCGGCGAGCAGGATCGTGGAGCGCCCGCAGTACGTGCCGACCTCCAGCAGGGGGAGCCCCAGCCGTCCGGACTCGACGGCCGCCGCGTACAGGGCCAGGCCCTCACCCGTGGGCATGAAGCCCTTCGCGGCCTCGAAGGCGGCCAGGATGTCGGGCTGGGGGGCGGGGGCCATGGGGGTCCTCTCCGTCGTACGACCGTATGGGCGCCCATGGTGCACCACACCCCCCGCCACCTGGGCGACGGGGGGTGCGGGCGGGCCGGGGAGGCGGGTGTCAGGCGGTGACGGCCTCGCCCGGCAGCGCCAGGTCGACGTCCACCGCGCCGTCCTCGCCGGGATGCGTGGCCGACGAGGCGAGCGGCGCGTGCCCCTCGGCGCGGGCGGCCAGGACGTAGGCGCCCCGGTTGGGGACGGTGAGGGCGTAGCTGCCGTCCTCTGCGGAGAGCGCGGCGCCCGCCTGCCGGCCGCGGCGGTCGATCAGGGTGACCTTGGCGCGGGCCACCGGGGTTCCGGCCGCGTCCAGGACGCGCCCGCGGAAGCCGCGCAGGGCCTCCTCGGCGCGCTCCAGGTTGGCGTCCTCCTCGCTGCTGGCGCGCAGCTGCGGGTGGCCGGAGGGGCGCTGCCGGGGCAGGAGCAGGGCGAACGCGAGGCCGAGGACGACGGCGCCGGTCGCGATGAGGAAGGACAGCCGGAAGCCGTGCAGGGAGGGCACCGCCACCCCGCCGGCGTCGTTCGCGGTGTTCGCCAGCACCATGCCGATGACGGCGCTGGACACGGACGTGCCGATGGACCGCATCAGGGTGTTCAGGCCGTTCGCCGCGCCCGTCTCCGAGGCCGGCACCGCGCCGACGATCAGCGCGGGCAGCGAGGAGTACGCGAGCCCGATGCCCGCGCCGAGCACCACCGAGATCACCAGGCTCTGCCACGCCGCGCTCATCAGGCCGAGACCGGCGCCGTAGCCGATCGCGATGATCAGCATGCCGAGGATGAGGGTGGTCTTGGGGCCGTACCGCGCGGACAGACGGGCGTAGACCGGGGCGGTGACCATCATGGTCAGGCCGAGCGGGGCGACGAGCAGGCCCGCCACGACCATCGACTGGCCGAGGCCGTAGCCGGTCGCCGTCGGCAGCTGGAGCAGCTGGGGGAGGACCAGCGAGACGACGTAGAAGCTGACGCCGACCATGATCGACGTGAGGTTGGTGAACAGGACGGCCGGGCGGGCGGTGGTGCGCAGGTCGACCAGCGGCGCCTTGATGCGCAGCTCGTACACGCCCCACAGGAGCAGGACGGCCGCCGCGGCGCCGAACAGCCCGAGTGTCATGCCGGACGTCCAGCCCCAGTCGCTGCCCTTGGTGATGGGCAGCAGGAACAGTACGAGACCCGCGGAGAGGCCGAGCGCCCCCGGGAGGTCGAAGGTGCCCGCCGCGCGGGCCTCGGACTCGGGGACGACGAGGAGGGTCAGGCCGATGGAGAGGACGCCGAGGGCGGCGGCGCCGTAGAAGAGGGCGTGCCAGCTGGCGTGCTGGGCGACCAGGGCCGCGGCCGGCAGGGCCAGACCGCCGCCGACGCCGATCGAGGAGCTCATCAGGGCCATCGCCGAGCCGAGCCGCTCGCGGGGCAGCATGTCCCGCATCAGGCCGATGCCGAGCGGGATGGCGCCCATCGCGAAGCCCTGGAGGGTACGGCCGACGATCATGGGGAGCAGGGCGCTGGTGACGGCGCTGAGCAGGGCGCCGGCCACCATCACGGAGAGGCTGGCTATCAGCATGCGCCGCTTGCCGAAGAGGTCGCCGAGACGGCCCATGATCGGGGTGGCGACGGCGCCGGAGAGCAGGGTCGAGGTCAGTACCCAGGTGGCGTTGCCGGGCGTCGTGTCCAGTAGCTGCGGCAGGTCCTTGATGATCGGGACGAGCAGCGTCTGCATCACCGCGACCACGATGCCCGCGAAGGCCAGGACGGGGACCACGGCTCCGGAGGTCGCTCTGCCGGCGGGCCGTTCGATGCTCGTTCGTGTCATGTGTACGTCGAACTCCGTCTGCCCGGGCAACTATTCCGATGCTTTGGCACACTAACGAAATCTTGACCTTCTCTTGAGAGAGGGGGCTGCCAAAATCCGTGCGGGCCGGGAGGCAACGGTTCCAGGGGCTCATGGACTCCTTCGGACATCAAGGAGGTGCCCATGGGGGATCGCAAGGCGGTCCGGGACGCGGAGTTCCAGAGATTCGTCACCAGCCGCTGGCCACGCCTGCTGCGGACGGCCTTTCTCCTCACCGGCGAGCAGCACGCCGCGGAGGACCTGACACAGACGACGCTGGAACAGGCCTACGTGGCCTGGCGCAGGGTGGGGACGGCCGACGACCCGGAAGCCTATGTACGGCGCGTGATGATCAACGCGCACGCGCGCAGACACCGGCGGCGGCTCAGGGAGTTCCTGGCGCCGAAGGACGACTCGGGCCTGGCCCGCGAGGTGCCGGACAGCGGTGACCGCATCGCCCAGGCCGACGACCGCGGCGCCCTGCTGGCGGCGCTGGCCCAACTGCCGCCCCGGCAGCGGGAGGCCGTCGTGCTGCGTTACTGGGAGGACCTGACCGAGACACAGACGGCCGAGGCGATGGGCTGCTCCGTCGGCACCGTGAAGAGCAATGCGGCCAAGGGCATCGCGAAACTCCGCGCCCTGCCGGGACTGGCGGAGACGGTCACGCAGGGAGGGCGGAGCCGATGAGCGCGAAGCGGGAGACGAACCACCACATGACGATCCACGGCCTGACCGTCCACGACCCGGCGGACTCCGGCCTCACCCCCTCCGACATCGCACTGCTGCTCGCCGGCGCCACGGACGGCGTCGACGTCGGTGCCGCCCCGTATGCGGCGGTCCTGCGGGGCGGACGCCGCCGCAAGGCCCGCCGCTGGGCGGCGGCGACGGCGACCGCCCTGGCCCTGGCCGCCTCGGCCGGCACCCTCGCGGTGGCCGGGCTGCCCGCGGCGGACGGCTCCGGGGACTCCTCGGTGGCCGCCGGCCCGGCCACCCCGCCCCCGCCCCCCGGCCCGGACGTGCGCACGCCCTCGCGGACCCTGCTCGCGAGCGGGACCGACCACGGCACGAAGTGGCGGGTCCTCCTCGACCTCTGGGACGCCCCGCGCACCGAGCGCCAGGCCGCCGCCGAGCTCGCCGCGATGCGCTCCTTCGGGCAGCGGCCGGCGGACGTGGACGACGCCGCCGACCTCGTCGGCAGGAGCTCCTACTTCGTGCTGCGCGAGTACGGCGAGCCGGGCACGGCACGCGTCGTCAGCGAGGGCGCGTTCACCGACGGGGACCGCTCGTCCGGCGACGACGTCGAGGCCGTCGCGCTGCCGCTGAAGCCCGGCGCGAAGGGCGCCGGCGGCGCCCAACGGCTCGTCGTCGGCAAGGTCGCCCTGGACGCCCGGAAGGTCACCTGCACCTGGAAGGACGGTACGACGACCGAGGTGCCGTCGTTCCTCGAGGCGGCCGGCGGGCCCACCCCCACGAAGTCGGTCGACATGGGCGGCGCCGACCCGCTGATCCGGGTGGTGGAGGGCTCACCGGCGGCCTGGTTCACGTGTCTGGCCCCCCCGGGCACGGCGTTCGGGTCCGTGGCGGTCACCGAGTAGCGGCGGGCGGTTGCGGGGGCACGGCGGCCCGGTCACAGCCACCCCTGCTGCCGTGCCTCGCGCAGCGCCTCCGTCCGGTTGCGCGTGCCCGTCTTGCCGATGGCCGAGGACAGGTAGTTGCGGACCGTCGACTCCGACAGATGGAGCCGGGCGGAGACGTCGGCGACCGTGGCGCCGTCCGACGAGGCGTTCAGCACGTCGCGCTCCCGTGCGGTGAGCGGGTTGGGACCCGCGCTGAGGGCGGCCGCGGCGAGGGCCGGATCGATCACCGTCTCGCCGGTCAGCACCCGGCGGACGGCGACCGCCAGATCCTCCACGGGCCCGTCCTTGACCAGGAAGCCGGCGGCACCGGCCTCCATGGCCCGCCGCAGATAGCCGGGGCGGCCGAACGTCGTCAGGATCAGCACCCGGCACCCGGGTACCTGGTCGCGCAGCTCGGCGGCGGCGTCCAGGCCGCTCAGGCCCGGCAGTTCGATGTCGAGGAGGGCCACGTCGGGCCGGTGCGTGAGGGCGGCGTCCACGATCGTGTCACCGGCCGACACCTGCGCCACCACCTCGATGTCCGGCTCCATCCCGAGGAGCAGGGCGAGCGCCCCGCGCATCATGCCCTGGTCCTCGGCGAGCAGCACCCGGATGTGTTTCCCGGGCCGGCGATCCCGCGGCATCTCGTTCACGGCCCCAGCGTAGGAGGGCGGGCGGCCGAAGGCACCGGCCGTGACGGGGGAGAGCGGGCCGGGGGCGGCAGCGTGAGGAATGGGGCCCGCGCCGCCTCCGCGCCCGTCACGGTCACTCCCCGGCACCGGTTCAGTGGGCCCGGGGGTAGGCGGTGACCGGAGTGTCGCCCGCGTCGGTGGCGCCTGTCGGCCGGACCGTGTGCCCCGGCTCGTCGCGTCCCCGGGAAGTCCGGCGGTCCCCGCGACGCCCCCGCGCCCGGCTTCCGTCACCGGTTGAGCGTCCCGGCGGCGACCGGAGCGTCACCCGCGTCCGTGGCGTCCGTGGGCCGGACCGTGTGCCCCGGCTCGTCCGGGTTCGCGGGAAGTTCCGCCGTCACCACGAACCCGTCGCGCTCCGCCCCGGCCGTCAGCGTGCCCCCGGCGGTCGCCAGGCGCTCGGCGAGCCCCCGCAGGCCCGTGCCTCCGGCGGTCCGAGGGCGGTCGCCGCCGCGGCCGTCGTCCGTCACCGTCAGCCGCGCGCGCTCACCGTCACCGCTCACGGCGATCTCGCAGCGGTTCGCGGCGCTGTGCCGGACGACGTTCGTGGCCGCCTCCCGCACCACCCAACCCAGCAGGGCCTCCGTCTGCGGGGCGAGCGGCGGCCCCGAGCGGCGTACGACCGGGTCGACGCCGGCCGCCCGCAGCGCCGAGACCGCGCCGTCGATCTCCCGGCTCAGGCTGCCCTGCCGGTAGCCGGTCACGGCCTCGCGGATCTCCGTGAGCGCCTGCCGGCCGACCGACTCGATGTCGGCGAGCTGCGCCTGTGCCGCGTCCACGTCCCGGGTGGTCAGCCGCCGGGCCGCCTCGGCCTTCACCACGATCACCGACAGCGTGTGCCCGAGGAGGTCGTGCAGATCGCGGGAGAAGCGCAGCCGCTCCTGCTCGACGGCCCGGTGCGCCAGCTCCTCGCGGGCGGCCCGCAGCTGCCGTACGGCGTCCGAGAGCGACAGGATCGCCGCCGTCACCATGGTCGAGATCCAGGTGGCGTAGGCGATGCCGAGTCCGCCCCAGCCGTCGCGGGAGACGGCCACCGCACCGGCCAGCACACCCAGGGCCACCCCGGTCAGGCGCAGGTGCGGGAAGCGCACGGCCGCGCCGGTGGCCAGCCCGAGCAGGGGGAAGAACAGCAGCCAGGTGCCGCCGTAGGCCAGCGCCAGGGCACAGGTCACCCCGGTCATGAGCACCAGGGCCACCCTGGTCGAGAGCGCCTCCCGGGTCTCCTTCACGAAGGAGCGGAACGCGACGTAGACGTACAGCGAGTTGAACGTCAGCAGCCCCAGCCCGCCGATCAAGGGGTCCGCGGTCTCGCCCTGGAAGAGGTTGGAGAGGGAGCCCAGGCCCATGAGCAGCCACGGCAGCAGGCTGTAGCCGTTCGGCGCGCGCGTCTCCTCCCGGGCGGGCGCGCACGAGGTCCCATGGTGCTTGAACAACCAGGCCATGTCCGTGTCCCCTGCCGCCGACGTCCGATGTCCTCGACGGTACGGACTCGGGCGGCCGTCCGGCAGGGGCGGGTGTCCGGCGTCCGGCAGGACGAATGTCCCGGGTGCCGGTCCACGGCGGCGACGCACCCGTCTGACGCGACGTCAGGAGTCTTCACAAGTGGCGGGGCCTCGGCTATACAGAGGGCGCCGCACTGGAACGCGTTCTAGAACCGGCGGGTTCCGCGGCCCCGTGACGACCTCGGTGCGGCCGACGGTGCGGACGGCCGTACCGGGGTCTCGACCCGCCCCGCACGACCCCGCGCGCGGTCCGCCGCCCCCGCCGGCCGTCACTGTCAGGAGCCGTATGCCCATCGACGCAGCCAAGGCCCTCGCCGCCGGACCCCGGACCGGCGGGATCTCCTGGAACTCCAAGGACGTCCAGCTCTACCACCTCGGCATCGGCGCCGGTGTCCCCGCCACCGACCCCGGCGAACTGCGCTACACCCTGGAGTCGAGGCTGCACGTGCTGCCCAGCTTCGCCACCGTCGCCGGGTCCGGGGCGCCCGGCGTCATCGGCGGACTGTCCATGCCCGGCATCGAGGTCGACCTCGCCCGCGTCCTGCACGGCGGCCAGCACCTCACCGTCCACCGCCCCCTCCCGGCCGAGGGCACGGCCACCGCCGTCCACCGGATCGCCGGCCTCTACGACAAGGGGAAGGCGGCCGTCCTGGTGCTGCGCACCGACGTGGCGGACGCCGACGGGCCGCTGTGGACCAACGACGCCGAGATCTTCATCCGCGGGGAGGGCGGCTTCGGCGGCGACCGCGGCCCCTCGGCCCGCCCCGAGCCGCCCACCGGGGAGCCGGACCGCGTCCTGGAACGGCCGCTCCGCGAGGACCAGGCGCTGCTCTACCGCCTCTCCGGCGACTGGAACCCGCTGCACGCCGACCCGGACTTCGCCAAGCGCGCCGGGTTCGACCGGCCCATCCTGCACGGGCTGTGCACCTACGGCATCACGCTCAAGGCGGTCGTCGACACCCTGCTCGACGGCGACGTGACCCGTGTGCGCTCCTACCGCACCCGTTTCGCCGGGGTCGCCTACCCGGGCGAGACCCTGCGCATCCGCGCCTGGTCCGGGGAGGGCTCCGTGCGCGTCGCCGTGAGCGCGGCCGACCGGAACGACGCACCCGTCCTCACCGACACGACCGTGGACCACACCTGACCCGTCCCAGCCACGCCAGCCCGCCCGAGGGGAGCCGCACGATGCGCGCAGCCGTCCTGCACGAGACCGGCCAGGACAAGCTCGAGGTCCTCGACGACGTCGAGGCGGTGGGCTTCGGCCCCGGCAAGGTGAGGGTCCGGGTCCGGGCCACCGGGCTGTGCCACTCGGACCTGTCCGCGATGTCCGGGGTACTGCCCCAGCCGGCGCCCTTCGTCCCCGGGCACGAGGGCGCCGGGGAGATCCTCGACGTCGGGGAGGGCGTCCGCGGCCTGCGGCCCGGCGACCGGGTCGTCCTGTGCTGGCTGCCCGCCTGCGGCGCCTGCCCGGCGTGCCGGCGCGGCCAGACCGAGCTGTGCCTGGCCGGGTTCATGAACGCGGGCACCCCCAACTTCCGGCGGCCCGGCGGCGACGTGTTCGGCTTCGCCGGCACCGGCACCGGCACCTTCGCCGAGGAGGTCGTCGTCGACGCCGGCTGCGCGGTGCCCATCCCCGACGACGTGCCCTTCGACATCGCCGCGCTGATCGGCTGCGGCGTCACCACCGGGCTCGGCGCGGCCCTCAACACGGCCGACCTGCAGGCCGGTTCGTCGGTCGCCGTGATCGGCTGCGGAGGCGTCGGCGTCTCCGCGATCCAGGGCGCGCGGCTGAAGGGCGCCGCCGAGATCGTCGCCGTGGACCCGGTCGCCGCCCGCCGTGAGGCCGCGCTGCGGTTCGGGGCCACCCGGGCCGTGGCCCCCGACCAACTGGCGGACGCCAAGCAGCAGATCACGGCGGGCGAGGGATTCGACTACGTCTTCGAGGTCGTCGGCAGGTCGGCCACGGCCCGCACGGCGTACGAGTCGACACGGCGCGGCGGCACGCTGGTGATCGTCGGCGCCGGGGCCATGGACGACGTCCTCCAGCTCACCATGTTCGAGCTGTTCTTCGACGAGAAGCGCATCCTGCCGTCCCTGTACGGCGGCGGTGACGTCCTGCGCTCGTACGAACGGGCCATCGCGCTGTGGCGGGCGGGCCGCATCGACCTCGCGGGCCTGATCACCCACCGGGTGCCGCTGTCCGAGATCAACGAGGCGCTGGACCACATGCGGACCGGCAGCGCGCTGCGCACCTGCATCGAGATCTGAACCCACCGGCCGTGGAAGGGGCGCCGATGTCACTGCCACTGGAGGGGCGCACGGCGATCGTCACGGGCGCGGGCCGCGGCCTGGGCCGCGCCGAGGCACGGGAGCTGGCCCGGCTGGGCGCGGCCGTCGTCGTCAACGACCACGGGCAGCCCGGCCGGGACGGCACCGGCGCCGCGTCGGCCGGGCCCGCCGAGGAGGTGGCCGCCGAGATCCGCGCGGCGGGCGGCCGGGCCGTCGCCCACACCGGGGACGTCGCCGATTTCGAGCAGGCGGGCGGGCTGGTCACCACGGCGATCGCCGAGTTCGGGTCGCTGGACGTACTGGTGAACAACGCGGGCATCCTGCGCGACCGCATGGTCTTCTCCATGGCGGAGGAGGAGTGGGACGCGGTGGTCCGGGTCCACCTCAAGGGCCACTTCAACACGGTCCGGCATGCCGCCGCCCACTGGCGGGAGCGGGCCAAGGCGACCGGCACACCGGTGTACGGGCGGATCGTGAACACGTCCTCGGAGGCGTTCCTCGCCGGGTCCGCCGGGCAGCCCAACTACGCGGCGGCCAAGGGCGGGATCGTCGGGCTCACCACGTCCACCGCGCTCGCGCTCGGCAAGTACGGCGTCACCGTCAACGCCATCTGCCCGCGCGCCCGCACCCGGATGACCGAGGACGTCTTCGCCGGGCTCGCCCCGCCCGAGGAGGGGCTCGACCCGCTCGCGCCCGAGCATGTGGCCCCGCTCGTCGGGTATCTGGCGTCCCCGGCCGCAGCCCACATCACCGGGCAACTCCTCGTCGTCCACGGCGGCATGGTGGCGGTCGTGGAACGGCCCAGGGTGGCGGCCAAGTTCGACAGCAAGCAGGAGGCGTTCACCCACGACGAGCTGGACGCCCTGCTCACCGGGTACTTCGCGGGCCGGCCGGCCGGCGAGACGTTCGCGGCGGCCGAGGTGCTGGGCCTGCGGCGCGGCTAGCGCACGTCAGGGGACGTCCGGACAGGGGTACGGCCCCGGTCCTCCGGGAGGACCGGGGCCGTACGCTGTGGCCGGTGCGGCGTCAGGCCGCCGTCCCGTTCTCCTCGACCGGCTTGCGGTGACGGCCGCGGGGGGCCGCCTGGTGGTCGATCGCCGAGACGTCACTGGCCGAGACCGGGCCCCGGTGCCGGCCGTGACCGGCGGCCTCCTGGACCTCGGACGACGGCTGGGTCGTGGTGGCGTTGCTCATCGGTAAGGTTCACCCCGTAAACATGATCTTTCCAACAGCCGGGTGAGTCTAACCAACCCCGCTAGGGCCCGATCCACGCGTCGCGCCGACCGGCACTACTTCGTTACAAGACCGCCCAAGGGCGCTTGCTGCAGGGGCACGGGACGCGCCACGACAGGGCCTGGAGCGTCCGTTTCGGCGGCCGGTGACGGCTCCGGTTCCGGCTCCGGGCGAGGGTCCCCGTCCGCCTCCACCGGGGCGGCCGGCGCCTCCACCCGGGCCACCCCGCACGGGACGTCCGCGGTGGCGTACGGCAGCCGCAGCTCGCCCTCCCGGGTCCACACCCCGGTACCCGTCAACCAGCCCACGGGAGACGCGAAGTGACGGACGGTCCGCTCGGCGGGCCGCCACACCCCGACCCAACAGGCCACCGGCCCGTCGACGCGCAGCGCCACCCCGCAGCTCTCCGGCGTCAGCACCTGGCCCGGCTGGATCGCGAACGGCGTGAGCTCGCAGTCCGGCATCCGCAGCGATTCCGGGAAGCGCACCGGCAGGGTGCTGCCGAGGACGCCCCAGCCGAGCCTCGGCCGCCCCGGAGAGGGGGCGTCCGAGCGGATCAGCAGCAGCCCGCTGTCCGGGTCGGCGAGCAGGAGCCGGTCGTCGCTGTCCGTCGTGATCTGCAGCAGCGGCGACACCTCGCCGTCCCGCTCCAGATCCACCACGACGGCCTTCGTCCGCCCGCCGGACTCCCGGTCGAGGGCGAGCATCCGCCCCTCCCGGTCCAGCCACACCCCGCCCGAACAGCGCCCCGGGATCTGCGCGAGCCGCTCCGGCCCGAAGGCGCCGCCCGCCACCCGCCACACCGTGCTGGAGCGCCGCCCCACCGCCAGCGCGTACGCCCGCTCACCGCCCGGGGCCGGCGGCAGCATCCGCAGCCGGGTCCCGTCGTCCGGGCACTCGACCGCGCCCAGCAGCAGCTCTCCGGTGCCGGGGCCGGTGGGGTACAGCAGGGAGAAGACATGGCGTCCGTCGGTCGGGCGGCGGACGAGGACCCGCCCGTCGCCCATCGGCTGCACCTCCGTGCCCGGCTCCTCCGGCTGATGGCCGGGCAGGGGCACGGCGTAGGGCTCGGGGCCGTCCAGGGTCCAGCGCTCCGGGAACCAGCAGTCGCCGTCCAGCGCGAGGCGGGCGGCGTAGGAGCCGTCCGCGGTGATGACGCACTCCGCCCGAGGCGTGTCGCCGTTGTCGGACTCCGCGGACTCGATCGCACAGGCCGTCATGGTCCGGTCACCTCCGGTCACGACGCTAGTTTTCGCCCGCACAGACGAGGCGCGGGCCGGGTTGCGCTTCACACAAAGGGGTGGCACAGGAACGATTCGCCTGAGGAAACGGGGACCGGTGTGCTGGACGGCGCCGCCCGCGGCGGGGGAGGACCCGCGCGACCGGCCCGAATGGCGGGCGCGGACGCCGTACCGGCCGCCCCGGAGCCGGTACGCCCCCCGACAACGGCCAGGTAGCCTGTCCTTCGTGCCCCGTCTGTCTGAAGTCATCGCCGCGCTGGAGACCCTGTGGCCCGCCGAGCGGGCCGAGTCCTGGGACGCGGTCGGCACCGTCGTGGGCGACCCCGGCCAGGAGGTCTCCCGGGTCCTGTTCGCCGTCGACCCGGTCCAGGAGATCGTGGACGAGGCGGTCGAGCTCGGCGTCGACCTGCTGGTCACCCACCACCCGCTCTATCTGCGCGGGACGACGACCGTCGCGGCCTCCCACTTCAAGGGCCGCGTCGTGCACACCCTGATCAAGAACGACATCGCGCTGCACGTCGCGCACACCAACGCCGACACCGCCGACCCGGGCGTGAGCGACGCCCTCGCCGGAGCCCTGGACCTGCGCGTCGTACGCCCCCTGGTGCCCGACCCGACCGACCCGCAGGGCCGCCGGGGCCTCGGCCGCGTGTGCGAGCTGGACCAGCCGCTCACCGTGCGCGCCCTGGCCGCCCGCGCCGCCGAGCGGCTGCCCGCCACCGCGCAGGGCATCCGCGTCGCCGGCGACCCGGAGGCCGTCGTCCGCACGATCGCCGTCAGCGGCGGTTCCGGCGACAGCCTCTTCGACCAGGTGCGAGCCGCCGGCGTCGACGCCTTCCTCACGGCCGACCTGCGCCACCACCCGGCGTCCGAAGCGGTCGCCCACAGTCCTCTCGCGCTGCTCGACGCGGCGCACTGGGCCACCGAGTGGCCCTGGTGCGAGCTGGCCGCAGCCCAGCTCGACGAGATCTCCGACCGTCACGGATGGGGCCTGCGCGTCCACGTCTCCGCGACGGTCACCGACCCCTGGACCGCCCACGCGGCGTCCACCACCACCGATTCCACGGGAGCCCCCAACTGAACGCCGCGTCCGCCGACCAGATCCGCCTCCTGGACGTCCAGGACCTCGACGTCCGACTCCAGCAACTCGCACACCGGCGGAAGTCGCTGCCCGAGCACGCCGATATCGAGTCCCTCACCAAGGACCACACCCAGCTGCGCGACCTGCTCGTGGCCGCGCAGACCGAGGAGAGCGACTGCGCCCGCGAGCAGACCAAGGCCGAGCAGGACGTGGACCAGGTGCGCCAGCGCGCCGCCCGCGACCAGCAGCGCCTGGACTCCGGTGCCGTCACCTCCCCGAAGGACCTGGAGAACCTCCAGCGGGAGATCGTCTCCCTCGCCAAGCGTCAGGGCGACCTCGAGGACGTCGTCCTGGAGGTCATGGAGCGCCGCGAGTCCGCGCAGGAGCGGGTCGCCGAGCTGACCGAGCGCGTCGGCTCCGTGCAGGGCAAGGTCGACGACGCCATCGCCCGCCGGGACGCCGCGTTCGAGGAGATCGACGCCGAGGTGGCCACGGTGACGAAGGAGCGCGAGGTCGTCGCCGCCGCCGTCCCGGCCGACCTGCTGAAGCTCTACGAGAAGCTGCGCGAGCAGCAGGGCGGCGTCGGCGCGGCCAAGCTGTACCAGCGCACCTGCCAGGGCTGCCGCCAGGAGCTCGCCATCACCGAGCTCAACGAGATCCGCGGGGCCGCCCCCGACACCGTGGTGCGCTGCGAGAACTGCCGCCGCATCCTGGTCCGCACGGCCGAGTCCGGCCTCTAGGAGCCGGAGCCGTGCGGGAGCTCATCGTCGAGGCCGACGGCGGGTCACGGGGCAACCCGGGGCCCGCGGGCTACGGCGCGGTCGTGATCGACGCGGTCACGGGCCAGACCCTGGCCGAGCGCGCCGAGTACATCGGCATCGCCACCAACAACGTCGCCGAGTACCGGGGCCTGCTGGCCGGGCTGCGCGCCGCGCACGACCTGGACCCGGCCGCCAAGGTCCACGTCCGCATGGACTCCAAGCTCGTCATCGAGCAGATGTCGGGCCGCTGGAAGATCAAGCATCCCGACCTGAAGCCGCTGGCCTTCGAGGCGGCGCGGATCTTCCCGCCCGGCCAGGTGACGTACGAGTGGATCCCGCGCGAGCAGAACAAGCACGCCGACCGGCTCGCCAATGAGGCGATGGACGCGGGCAGGCGCGGGGAGCAGTGGAGCGCGCAGGACTCCACGGCGGAGCTGGAGGCGGCCGACGCGAAGGCCGCCGCCGGGCTGGGCGGCGGTGACACGGGCTCCGATGCCGGGACCGGTACGGCTGCCGGGCACGCCCCTATGACTGCCGCGCCCTCGGCCGGCTGGGCCCCCGCCGACATGGGCGCGCCCACCACCTTCGTGCTGCTCCGGCACGGCGAGACTCCCCTCACCCCGCAGAAGCGGTTCTCGGGCAGCGGCGGCACCGACCCGGCCCTGTCCGCCGTCGGCCGGGAGCAGGCCGAGCGCGTGGGCGCCGCCCTCGCCCGGCGGGGCACCGTCCAGGCCGTCGTGGCCTCGCCGCTCGCCCGCACCCGGGAGACCGCCGAGATCGTCGCGGGCCGCCTCGGTCTGGAGGTCGCCGTCGACGAGGGCCTGCGCGAGACCGACTTCGGCGCCTGGGAAGGGCTCACCTTCGGCGAGGTCCGCGAGCGGTACCCCGACGACCTGACCGCCTGGCTGGCCGACCCGCAGGCCCGCCCCACCGGCGGCGGCGAGAGCTTCGCGGCGACCGCGGACCGGGTCGCCGCCACCCGCGACAGGCTGATCGCGGCGTACGCGGGCCGCACGGTCCTGCTCGTCACCCACGTCACCCCGATCAAGACACTCGTACGCCTGGCCCTGGACGCACCGCCGAAGTCCCTGTTCCGCATGGAGCTGTCCGCGGCCTCGCTGTCCGCGATCGCGTACTACGCGGACGGCAACGCGAGCCTGCGGCTCTTCAACGACACCTCACACCTGCGCGGGTGACCGGCCGAGACCGGCCGCCTCGCGGGCCAGCGTCTCGACCCGCCCCCAGTCCCGGGCGGCCACCGCGTCCGCCGGGAGCATCCAGCTTCCGCCCACGCAGGCCACATTGGGCAGGGCGAGATACTCCGGAGCCGAACCGGGGCCGATGCCGCCCGTCGGGCAGAACCGCACCTGGGGCAGCGGCCCGTACAGCGACCTGAGGTACGCCGTGCCGCCCGCCGCCTCGGCCGGGAAGAACTTCAGCTCCCGCACCCCGCGCTCCAGCAGCGCCACGACCTCCGACGCGGTCGACACCCCCGGCAGATACGGCACCCCGGACGCCCGCATGGCGTCGAGCAGGGCGTCCGTCCAGCCGGGGCTGACCAGGAACCGCGCCCCCGCCTCCACCGACCGCGTCACCTGCTCGGGCGTGAGCACCGTGCCGGCCCCGACCACGGCGTCCGGCACGGCGTCCGCGACCGCCCGGATCGCGCCGAGCGCGGCCGGGGTCCGCAGGGTCACCTCGATCGCGCGCAGCCCGCCCGCGACCAGCGCCCGGGCCAGCGGTACGGCGTCGGAGGGGTCGTCCACCACGACCACGGGGACGACGGGCGCGAGATCCAGGACCGATGTCATGGCGCACATCCTGCCGACGCGAAGCAGTGTGCGCAAAGCCCGTTGCGCCCTGTGCAATGGCGGGCTGTCGGTGCGGGCCGGCGGGCTGTCGGTGGGGGCTGGTGGGGTGTCGGTGGGGGCTAGTGGACCTCGTCCACCAGCACGTCCAGCGCCCAGGGCCTCCCGGCCCCGGCCGGCGCCCCGGCCTCCACCTCGTACCCGAGGTCCCGCAGCGCCTCGACCAGCTCGGCCGGGCCCTTGGGCGCGGCCCCGTCCGTCAGCAGGCTCCGCACGATCCGGCCCTTCGTCGCCTTGTTGAAGTGGCTGACGACCTTCCGCGTCGGCGCGTGCAGCACCCGGACCGTCGCCGTCCGCCCGGCCACCTCCCCCTTCGGCTTCCACGCCGCCGCGTACGCCGCCGACCGCAGATCCAGCACCAGCCCGTCCCCGGCGGCCTCGGGCAGCACCTCGGCCATCGGCGCCCGCCAGTGCCCCGCGAGCGCGCCCAGCCCGGGCAGCCTCACGCCCATCGAGCACCGGTAGGAGGGGATGCGGTCGGTCACCCGGACGGCACCCCACAGTCCCGAGAACACCAGCAGCGACCGGGCCGCCCGCCGCTTCGCCGCCGCGTCCAGGGACGCGAGGCCCAGCGCGTCGTAGAGCACCCCGGTGTAGATCTCCCCGGCGGGCCGGGCCCCCGCCGTCCGCAGCCCGGCGTTCTTCGCGACCTCGCCGCGCAGCCCCTCGCTGAGCCCGAGCACGTCCCGCGCCTTGTCCTCGTCGCCCGTGCACAGGTCGACCAGCTCGGTCAGCACGGCCTCCCGTGCCGCCCCCAGCCCCGGCAGGGACAGCGACTCCGGCTTCAGCGGCGCACCCCGGCCGGACGCGGCCTTGCCTTCGGACGGCGGCAGCAGGACAAGCACAGACACTCCTTCGATCGAACCCCGCTCAGGGTACGGCGTGCCCACCCGCCCCCCTCGCCCTACGCTCGACTCATGCCCCGCCGCCACATCCGCGTGACCGGCGCCCCCGAGGCCCCCCTGCGTGCCGCCCTCACCGCGCTGCGCGACCGGCTCGACGTCCCCGCGAGCTTCCCGCCCGAGGTCCTGGCCGAGGCCGAACGCGCCGCGAAGGCCCCCGTCCTCCCCACGCGCGACGCCACCGACATCCCCTTCCTCACCATCGACCCGCCCGGCTCCACCGACCTCGACCAGGCCCTGCACCTGTCCCGGCGGGGCACCGGCTACCGCGTCCGGTACGCCATCGCCGACGTCGCCGCCTTCGTCGTACCGTCGGGCGCGCTCGACCAGGAGGCGCACCGGCGCGTGACGACCCTCTTCTTCCCGGACACCCGTATCCCGCTGCACCCCGGGCAGCTCAGCGAGGACGCCGCCAGCCTGCTGCCCGGCCGGGACCGCCCCGCCGTGCTGTGGACCACCGACCTCGACGCGGACGGCCGTACGGTCGCCGTCGACGTCCACCGCGCCCTGGTGCGCAGCCGGGCCCAGCTGGACTACGCGGGCGCGCAGCGGCAGATCGACGCGGGCACCGCCGAGGAACCGCTCGCCCTGCTGAAGGAGATCGGGGAACTGCGGGAGCGCCTGGAGGCGGAACGCGGCGGGATCTCCCTGAACGTCCCCGAACAGGAGATCGTCGAGCACGACCACTCCTACGAGCTCGCCTACCGCGCGCCCCACCCCGCCGACGGCTGGAACGCCCAGCTCTCCCTGCTCACCGGCATGGCCGCCGCCGACCTGATGCTGACCCACGGCACCGGGATCCTGCGCACCCTGCCCGCCGCCCCCGACGGTGCGGTCGGCCGGCTGCGCCGCACCGCCCGCGCCCTGGGCATCGACTGGCCGCACCACATGTCGTACGCCGCGCTCGTCCGCTCCCTCGACCTGCACCCGCCGCACCACGCGGCCTTCCTCCAGGAGTGCACGACCCTGCTGCGGGGCGCCGGCTACACCCCGTTCCGCGACGGCGACCTGCCCGCCCTCACCACCCACGCCGCCGTGGCCGCCCCCTACGCCCACTGCACGGCCCCGCTGCGCCGCCTCGTGGACCGGTACGCCGCCGAGATCTGCCTCGCGGCCACCGCCGGACAGCCCGTTCCCGACTGGGTCCTGGCCGCCCTCGACGCCCTGCCCGCCCGGATGGCCGAGGGCGCGGGGCGCGCGGGTACGGTCGAGCGGGAGTGCGTCGACCTCGTGGAGGCGGCGGTGCTGAAGGACCGGGTGGGGGAGGAGTTCGACGGCCACGTGATCGACGTGGACGACCACCGCCCCACGACCGGCGTGGTCCAGCTCCGCACCCCGGCGGTCATCGGCCGCGTCGACGGCCGGTCCCCGCTGCCCCTGGGAGACCCCCTCCGCGTCCGCCTCACCCAGGCGGATCCGGCGACGGCGAAGGTGCGCTTCGAACCGGTGTGAGGGAGCCGGTGCGAGGGCGGGGGCCCAACTGCGGACCCCGGCGGTCATCGGCCGGGTTCCGCTCCCGCTCCGCGAACCGGCGACGGCGGAGGTGCGTTTCGTGCCCGCGTGAGGGCGGTGACGAGACCGTCGGCGTCCTCGGCGTGGAACCGGACCACCCGCACCTCCCGCCGCCGCCCGAGGAGACCGGCGTGCACGACGGGCTCCGCGAGCTCCACCGTCACGGTGGTCTGCGCGCCGACGGCCAGATCCAGCTCGCCCTCGGCCCCCGCATGGGTGGTCCGCAGCTCACGCCGTACCCGTGCGACGGTCGCGACCGGTATCCGCAGATCGACGTGCGCGGCCCGCCGGACCCGCAGCGCGTCCGGCATGAGCACGTGAGGGCGTACGACGGACGCGGCGTGCATCCCGAGGACGAGCAGCAGGGTGTACACGTCCATCGCGAACCACACCCCCCGCACGACCGGATGGCCCCGCAGCAGCAGGGACATCATGACCGACTCGATCACGATCACGAACCCGAAGCCGAGCATCATCGCCCCCTGCCCCCGCGCGTACGGGAACGCCACCCCGCCGCGGACCCCCTGCCGCCGCCGTGCCACCCACAGCCCGATGCAGGCCAGCAACCGCAGCTCATGCCGGACCAGGGCGAGCACGGCCCTCACTCCCGCTCCCCGATCATCGCCAGCGCCCGGCGGACGGCCTCGGCCTGAGCCGGCGGGAAGTCGGCGTAGAAGGCCCGCAGAAAGCTGTCGCCGGAATCCACCTCGAACGCCTCGGGCAGCACCTCACGGGGCAGGCAGTCCGCGAGGGCACGCGCCGCCTCGTCCACCCGGGGATCGGCCGGATCGGCGTCGGCGATGCCGTCGAGCAGGGCGTACGCGGCGACGGCCCGCTCCTGCCCGCCCGGCACGGCGAACGCCTCGCCCAGCGCGGCCACGACCCGCTCACCGGCCTCGGGACCGGCCGCCGTCTCGATGAGGGCGAGCAACTCCCGGTCCTTGGCCGCCATCGGCGAGTCGGTCACCTGGGCCATGTCACGGAAGAGCGCCGCCAGCCGGGGCGACACCGGCCCCTCGGCGGGCAGCCCGTCCTCCATGTCCAAGAGGGCCCTCAGCCGTGCCCGCCGCTCCCGGACGGCCGCCTCCTGCCGAGCGAGGTCCGCGTCGAGCTCGCCCAGCACCTCGACGAGGTCCTTCCCCGCGTCCTCGGCCAGCACGTCCCGCACCTCCGTGAGCCCCAGCCCCAGCTCCGTCAGCCGCCGGATCCGCGCCAGCACGACGGCGTGCCGCAGGGTGTACTCCCGGTACCCGTTGGCGCGCCGCTCCGGCTCGGGCAACAGCCCCTGATGGTGGTAGTGCCGCACGGTCCGCGTGGTGACCCCGACCGCGGCGGCGAGTTCTCCGATCCGCATGGGACCAGTACAGACGTTGACGTCGCGGCAAGGTCAAGCGACGGCGGGCCGGGGCCGACTTCGCTCGGACCTCCTGCTCGACGACCGACCTCCTCCGACCCCGCCCGGCGACGGCCGCCCCCTTCCGGCCGGTACCATGGCCGATACGGCAGACGAGCCGGGCGGGCGGCCGCGTGAAGTCCCTCAGGGGGCTTCCCGAGGAACGTCCGGGCTCCACAGGGCAGGGTGGTGGCTAACGGCCACCCGGGGTGACCCGCGGGACAGTGCCACAGAAAGCAAACCGCCCGGCACTCAGGTGCCGGGTAAGGGTGAAACGGTGGTGTAAGAGACCACCAGTGCCTGGGGTGACTCAGGCAGCTAGGTAAACCCCACCCGGAGCAAGGTCAAGAGGAGCGCTGTAACAGGCGCTCTGCGCGGACGATCGAGGGCTGCCCGCCCGAGTCCGCGGGTAGACCGCACGAGGCCGGTGGCAACACCGGCCCTAGATGGATGGCCGTCGCCCCGGCTCCCGCGAGGGAACCGGGGAACAGAACCCGGCGTACAGCCCGGCTCGTCTGCCGCTTTCTGCGGCCTCGGGGTGCGTCGCGCTCTGTGGACCGCCGCTTCCGGAACGAACAGCCCTCGTCCTGGAAGTGGAGAGGTCTCGGCCGTTCGCGGAACGACAGGTGCCCTTCTATTGATCACCGTCATCGATCTGCTCGGCCTCGTCGACCGGCTGAGGGAGAAGACCGGCGCCCCGGCCGTCCACCTCGTGGCCCACTCCATGGGCGGGCTGATCTGCCGGTGCCTGCTGCAGAAGGTGCTGCCCGACCGAGGGCGTGACGCCGCCGAGTGCATCGGCAAGCTGTTCACCTACGGCACCCCGCACGGCGGTATCGCCTCGACGTCGGCGGTGGGTGGCTGGAGCGGATCCGGGACGCCGTCGGGCTCCAGGGCGCCGACATCTTCGGGCTGCGGCGGATGTACGAGTACCTGACCCCACAGGTCGAGTTCGACCCCGGCGGCCCGCCCGAGGGGTGGGACGCCGCCGGATGCCCCAGGGGCCCGGCGCGCTCCCGCTGGAGCGGGTCTTCTGTCTTCGGAGATCGAGGGCGCCATCCGCGACCATCGCGTCGCCGGGACTCCACGCTCCGACGAGGACCCCGCCCCCGGCCGCTGGGTCGCGCACATCCCGCTGCCCGGGAGCACCGTCCCCCTGGTCGGCGACGGCGCCCGCATCCGGCTCGTCGCCACGCCCTGGACCTGAGCGGAGCCCGCGCCTCTGCTGAACAGAGCCCGGGCCTCCGTCGTGGGCTCTGTGCACCACTCCTGGACCTGAACAGGCCTGAGCCCCTACGACCCCGGCCCCAGCGACCGCTGCGCCACCCGCGCCAGGTGCCGCTCGAAGACCTCGCGCGCGTCCGGTGTCAGCGTGCGCAGGGCGACCATGGCCGTGATGACCACGTCGCAGAGCTCCGACTGCACGTCGTCCCAGGTGTGGGTGACGCCCTTGCGCGGGTTCTGGCCGGTCGCCCCGATGACGGCCTGCGCGACCTCGCCGACCTCCTCCGACAGCTTCAGCATCCGCAGCAGCAGGCCCTCCGTACCGCCGAGCGGCCGGTCCTTCTCCAGCCATGCCCACAGGGCGTCGACGGCTTTCCACGGGTCGGCGGCGGCCTTGTCAGTCGTCATGCGGGGCAGCTTGGCACAGGGCGGGTGTGCCCCGGGTCGCGCTCACTCCTCGAACAGTGCTTCCTGGTCCGCGAGTTCGCCGTCCTTGTCCGGGCGGTCCAGCCGCCGGTTGCGGGCGCCCACCACCAGCGCGGTCGCCGCCGCCGTCACACCGAGGGCCGTGGGGACCATCCAGCCGCGGTCCAGGACGTGGCCGAGCGCGTGGTCGAGGGAGAGCCGGCCGGGGCCGGTGATCGCGAGGCTGGCCGCGGTGAGGCCGAGGATGGCGGCGTGCTCGTAGCCGCCCTCCTGGTTGAAGAAGCCGTTCGGGGCGTGCACCGCGGCCGCCCCCGCCATGGCGCCGGCCGCCGCCGCGCCCGCGGCGGGGGTGGCGAGGCCCAGGGCCAGCAGGGCGCCGCCGCCGGTCTCCGCGAGGCCGGCCGCGGTCGCGCTCGCCTTGCCCGGCTTGTAGCCGACCGACTCCATGAACTGGCCGGTGCCCTCGATGCCGTGGCCGCCGAACCAGCCGAACAACTTCTGCGTGCCGTGCGCCATCAGGACGCCGCCGGCTCCCAGCCGGAGCAGCAGCAGGCCCAGATCGTGTCGGTTGAAAGCACTCACAGCGACTCCTGGAACAGGTCGGCAAGGACAGATCCCCTCCCGCGTATTCACCATGACACCCGGGACACCCGCCTGCCCTGTCTCGGCGCCGTTAGGGTGGCGGGCCGGTGGGGCCGGTGTGAGGCTGCCGGTATGACCATTCAGACGTCCAAGCTCAGCGACCCCACGGTCCGTGCCTTCGTCGCGGCGGTCAACGCCCACGACCGCGAGGGCTTCATGAGTGTGCTCGCGCCCGGCGCGACCATGGCCGACGACGGCACCGACCGAGATCTGACCGACTGGGTGGACCGGGAGATCTTCTCCTCCCGCGGGCACCTGAAGGTCGACAACGAGTCGAACCAGGGCCGCGATCTCGTCGCCTCGTACCGCAACGACACCTATGGCGAGATGCGTACCCGCTGGCACTTCGAGGTCGAGGACGACGGCCGGATCTCCCGCTTCGAGACCGGGCAGGCCTGAGCGGCCCTGGACCGATCCGCGGCACCCCGTACATGCACGGCAGCCGTTCCACCCACCGGTGCGTCCCTCGCGGTCCCACGCGAGGTCCACCCCCACCCCGGTGCGGTGGAACGGCTGCCGCGTCCCCCTCGGTATGGCATGCGAACCCTGCTGCTCCGAATGTGAAGCTCTCGTGCAGGAGGATCTCAGCATAAGCCGCACACCGGGGGTGATGTGACGGAATTACAGATTCCAGTTGTGCACATTGTGAAGGGGGCGGCGCCTCAGCCGCGTCCCACGTACGGCATCGCCGTCGCGAGGACCGTCGCGAACTGGACGTTGGCGGCCAACGGGAGCTCCGCCATGTGCCGCACCGTGCGGGCCACGTCGGCCACGTCCATGACCGGCTCCGGCACCACGGAGCCGTCCGCCTGGAGGGCGCCCTGCCGCATGCGGGCCGTCATGTCGGTCGCCGCGTTGCCGATGTCGATCTGCCCCACCGCGATCCCGTACGGCCGCCCGTCCAGCGACAGCGACTTCGTCAGCCCGGTCAGCGCGTGCTTGGTCGCCGTGTAGGCCACCGAGTGCGGCCGGGGTGTGTGGGCCGAGACGGAGCCGTTGTTGATGATCCGGCCGCCCTGCGGGTCCTGCTCCTTCATCTGCCGGTACGCCGCCTGCGCGCACAGGAACGCCCCGTTGAGGTTGGTGTCCACCACGTGCCGCCAGGCGTCGTACGGCAGTTCCTCGACCGGCACCCCGCCGGGGCCGAACGTGCCCGCGTTGTTGAACAGCAGGTCCACCCGCCCGAACCGCTCCACCGCGGCGGCGAACAGCGCGGTGACGTCCTCCTGCCGCGCCACGTCCGTCCGTACGGTGAGCGAGGCGCCCTCCGGCGCCAGCCCCGCCGTCTCCTGAAGCGTCTCCACGCGCCGCCCGGCCAGCGCCACCGACCAGCCAGCGCGCAGCAGTTCCACGGCGACCGCGCGGCCGATGCCCGAGCCGGCGCCGGTCACCACGGCGATCCTCGTCCCCGTCTGCTTGTCGTCCATGGAGCGGCAGCGTAGGGGACGGTCCGCCATTCGGAACTCGGCTGTCCGCCATCCGGGTGTTGTGTACGCGCCAAGCCCGTGTCGTCCCGGTCCGCCCCCACACCCCGTGCCTCCATCGGGCAGGGGAGGACCGGATGACCACCACGACACACCTGTCCCAGCACGGCCCCGAACTGCGCGCGGCGGCCCGGCACATCGGCCGCCGCCGTTTTCTGACCCTCACCGGCGCGGCCGCCGCGCTGGCCTTCTCCGTGCAGCTGCCCGCCCCGGTCGCCGCGAGCGCGGCCGCGCGCGGCGCCCGCCGGATCGCCGACGACCCCTTCACCCTCGGCATCGCCTCCGGCGACCCGCTGCCCGACTCGGTGGTCCTGTGGACCCGGCTGGCGCCCGTGCCGTTCCAGGCGGACGGCGGGATGCCCGCGGAGCCGGTCGCCGTGCGATGGGAGGTGGCGCACGACGAGGCGTTCACGCAGGTCGCCGCGAGCGGCGAGACCGTCGCCCACCCCGAGTACCACCACTCCGTCCACGTCGACGTCCCCGGCCTCCAGGCCGGCCGCGTATACCACTACCGCTTCCGCACCGGCGGCTGGATCAGCGAGACCGGCCGCACCCGCACCGCCCCCGCGGCCTCGGCGACGACCGCGCTGACCTTCGCCGCCGTCTCCTGCCAGGCGTACGCCGACGGCTACTACACGGCGTACCGGCATCTCGCGCAGGACGACGTGGACGTCGTCCTGCACCTCGGCGACTACCTGTACGAGTACGCCGTCAACTCCGCCGGCGGCTACCGCAACTACACCGACCGCACACTGCCCGCCGTGTTCAACCGGGAGACCGTGACCCTGGAGGACTACCGGCTGCGCTACGCCCTGTTCAAGTCCGACCCGGACCTCAGGGCCGCGCACGCCGCGCACCCCTTCGTCGTCACCTGGGATGACCACGAGACCGAGAACAACTACGCGAACGACACCCCGGAGAACAGCGTCCCACCCGCCGAGTTCCTGCTGCGCCGGGCCTCCGCGTACCGCGCCTACTGGGAGAACCAGCCCCTGCGCCTGCCGCAGCGGCCCACCGGCCCCGACATGCAGCTCTACCGGCGGCTGCACTGGGGCCGGCTCGCCCAGCTCGACGTCCTCGACACCCGGCAGTACCGCTCCAACCAGGCGTACGGCGACGGCTCCCAGATCCCCGGACCGGAGATCGACGACCCGGCGCGCACGATGACCGGCGCCCCGCAGGAGCGGTGGCTGCTCGACGGCTGGCGCGCCTCCACGGCCCTGTGGAACGTCGTGCCGCAGCAGGTGACGTTCTCCCAGCGCAAGTTCGACCTGACCGAGCCGTCACGGGTGTCCATGGACGCCTGGGACGGCTACCGCGCCTCGCGGCGCCGGGTGCTGGACGGCGCGAAGGCCGCCGGCGTCGAGAACCTCATGGTGCTCACCGGGGACGTCCACGTCGGCTACGCCTTCGACATCAAGGACGACTTCGACGACGCCGCGTCCGCCACCCTGGGCACGGAGATCGTGGCGACGTCCATCGCCAGCGGCCGGGACGGCACCGACAGGCCCGCCAACTGGGACACGTACATGGCGGCCAACCCGCACCTGCGGTTCTACAACGGCCGGCGCGGCTATGTGCGGGTCGCGCTGGGGGAGCGGCTGGCGCGGGCCGACTTCCGGACCGTGCCGTACGTGACCACGCGGGGGGCGCCGGTCACGACGGCCGCGTCCTTCGTCACCGAGGTCGGGAACCAGGGGCTCACGCCGGCGTGAGCGCGGGCGCCCGGTCCTCCTCGGGGGTCTCGCCGGGGTAGCGGACGCCCACGCGGTCCCGGATGGCGTCGAGCGTCCGCATCACGGCGAGGGTGCCCTCCAATGGCACCAGCGGGGACTCGGTCTCCCCGGCGCGCAGGGCCCGCATCACCTCGGTCGCCTCGTGCCGCAAGCTGGTGCGGGGCCCGTCCGCCGGGTCGGCCGTGAACTCCTCGGGGCCGCGGCCGTCGCGGTGCAGCACGAAACGCTCCGGGTGGAAGAAGCCCTCCGGCACGTCGATGCGGCCCGCGGAACCGGTCACGGACGCCACGGTCGGCGTACCGCCCGCGATCGAGCAGTGCAGGGAGGCGAGCGCGCCGCCGTCCCACGACAGCAGGGCGCCGGTCTGCAGGTCGACGCCCTCCGGGGACAGCGTCGCGCGGGCCGTCACGTCCGACGGCTCCCCGAGCAGCAACTGGGCGAAGGACACCGGGTACACGCCGAGGTCCAGCAGGGCGCCGCCGCCCTGCGCCGGGTCGCGCAGCCGGTGCGCGGGCGGGAACGGGCCCGCCAGGCCGAAGTCGGCCTGGACGTGCCGGACCTCGCCGATGGCGCCGTCGTCGACCAGGGCCTTCAGGCGCCGCACGAGCGGGTTGCAGTACATCCACATCGCCTCCATGAGGAAGCTGCCGCGCTCCTTGGCCAGCGCCACCAGTTCCCCGGCCTCGCGGGCGTTCAGCGTGAACGCCTTCTCGCAGAGGACGTTGCGGCCCGCCTCCAGGCACAGCCCGGCCGCCTCGCGGTGCGCCGCGTGCGGGGTGGCGACGTACACGACATCGATGTCCTCGTCCCGCGCGAGGGACGCCCAGTCGCCGTAGGCGCGCGGGATGCCGAAGCGCTCGGCGAAGGCGTCGGCCGAGGCCCGGGTCCGCGACGCGACCGCGACCACCTCGGCGTCCGGCAGGTCCACCAGGTCCGCCGTGAAGGCGGCCGCGATCCCGCCGGTCGCCAGGATCCCCCACCGCACGCTCTGTTCCGCCACTGCGGCCCGCCCCTCGCTCATGTGACCATCGGCACTCTGTTCGAGCTGAGAGCATAGAGGGCGGATCACTCGGAGAGGGAGGGGCTCATGAGCGACCGTGGGGGACCGGCACGGGGGGACACGGCGCGGCCGGCGCCGCCCGTGCGGCGATCAGGCGTCGCGGCACAGCGCCGCACCGGCCTGCTCGTCACGTTCGTCCTGGGCGGGCTGACGGCGACGCCCCCGCTCGCGATGGACATGTACCTCCCGGCGCTCCCGGAGGTCACCCGCTCGCTGCACGCGCCCGCCGCCACCGTCCAGCTCACGCTCACCGCGTGCCTGGCCGGCATGGCGCTCGGGCAGCTGCTGGTCGGCCCGATGAGCGACCGCTGGGGCCGCAGACGCCCGCTGCTCGCGGGTCTCGCCGTGTACGTCGTCGCCACCGCGCTCTGCGCGTTCGCGCCCACCGTGGAGGCGCTGGTCGCCTGCCGGCTCGCCCAGGGCCTCGCCGGGGCGGCCGGCATCGTCATCGCGCGGGCGGTCGTCCGCGACCTCCACGACGGCGTGGCCATGGCCCGTTTCTTCTCCACCCTCATGCTGATCTCCGGCGTCGCCCCGATCGTGGCCCCGCTCATCGGCGGGCAGATCCTGAGGGTGACGGACTGGCGGGGCGTGTTCGTCGTCCTCACCGTGGTCGGGGTGCTGCTGGTTGCCCTCGTCTGGTTCCGGCTCCCCGAGACCCTGCCGGGACAGGAGCGGCACGCCGGAGGCGTCGGCGAGACCCTGCGCGCGATGCGCGGGCTGCTCGCCGACCGCGCCTTCACCGGGTACGCGCTCACCGGCGGCTTCGCCTTCGCCGCGCTGTTCGCCTACATCTCCGCCTCGCCCTTCGTGATCCAGGAGATCCACGGCGCCTCGCCGCAGACGTTCAGCCTGCTGTTCGGGCTCAACTCGGTCGGACTCGTGGCCGTCGGCCAGCTCAACGGCAAGGTGCTGGTGGGCCGGGTCAGCCTGGACCGGGTGCTCGGGATCGGCCTCGGGGTCGTCGTCCTCGCGGCCACCGCGCTGCTGCTGATGTCCCTGGGCGTCTTCGGCGAGACCGGGCTCGCCCCCGTGGCCGCGGCGCTGTTCGTGCTGATGTCCGCGATGGGCGTCACGATGCCCAACACGCAGGCGCTCGCGCTGCAGCGCACCAAGCGTTCCGCGGGCTCCGCCTCCGCGCTCCTCGGCACCTCCTCCTTCCTCATCGGCGCGGTCGCCTCGCCCCTGGTGGGCGTCGCCGGGGAGGACACCGCCGTCCCGATGGCGGTCGTCCAACTGGCCGCGGGCCTGGTGGCGCTCGCCTGCTTCATGGGAATGTGCCGTCCCTGGAGGACACCACCAGGTACGGGCGCACGGGACGGGGCTCCCCCCGCCCCCGGCGCGGCCGCGAGCACGGGGGAGGACAGCTGAGCGCGCCGAGACTGCGCGGGGACGCACCGGAGAGGGCCGGACTCGACCCCGAGGAGATCCGACAGCTCGTCAGCGAGGTCCGCGACCTCACCACCGGCCCGCGCCCCTGGGCCGCCGGGACGGTGCTGGCCGTCGGGCGGGGCCCCTACCTGGCCGTCGAGGAGGCGGCCGGCTGGGCGGTGCGCTACGCGTCCTACGACGAGGACACCGACTCCGGCGTCGAACTGCCCGCCGGGGCCCGGGTGCCGGTGACCACCGCCACCCCGTTCGACCTGGCCTCCCTCACCAAGCTATTCACCTCGGTCGCCGCCGTTCAGCAGATCGAGCGCGGCACGCTCGGCATCGACGCGCGCGTCGGGGCGTACCTGCCGGACTTCCGGGCCGCCGCACGGCACGACGTCACCGTGCGGCAGCTGCTCACCCACACCTCCGGGCTGCGCCCCGAACTGCCGCTGTACGACTGCGCGGACGACGCGGAGCGCCTGGACCGGCTGCGCGCCGAGGCGCCCATCGGGGTGCCCGGCACGTACTGCTACTCCGACCTGAACATGCTGCTGCTCCAGCACGTCCTGGAACGCGTCACGGGCCGCCCGCTCGACGTCCTGGTCCACGACGGCATCACCCGCCCGCTGGGGATGACCGCGACCCGGTTCGGCCCCTGCCCGGGCGCCGCCGCGACCGAGGACCAGCGGCGGCCCTGGGCGAAGGCCGACCGGGGGATGCTGCGGGGCGTCGTCCACGACGAGAACGCCTGGGCGCTGGGCGGGGTCGCCGGGCACGCCGGCCTGTTCTCGACGGGCCGCGACCTCGCCGTCTTCTGCCGTGCCCTGCTGTCCGGCGGCGCCTACGGGCCCGCCCGCGTCCTCGGCCCCGACTTCGTGGAGCTGCTGCTGACGCCGCCCGGCCTGGGCTTCGCGGTCGACCAGCCGTGGTTCATGGGGGAGCTGGCCGGGCGGGGCGCGGCCGGCCACACCGGCTTCACGGGCACGTCGCTGGTGCTCGACCCGGCCAGGGACACCTTCCTGATCCTGCTGGCGAACACCGTCCACCCGCGCCGCGGGCGCCCCGACAGCGGCCCGAGGGCGGCGGCGGGCACCCGGGTGGCCCGGGCCCTGCGGGGCCGGTAAGGGGCCTCCCCAGGGACGGAGGGCCGTCCGGGGCCTCGTAGAATCTCCGGGTGAACGCCGCTGTCCCCCCGTCCGCCGAGACCCTGCGCGCGGCTCTCGCCGCCCTGCTCGACGGGCTTCCGCCGCGCCGGGCCGCGCAGGCCGTCGAGCGGCTGATCTCCGCGTACCGGGGCGCCACCCCGACCGACAGCCCCATCCTGCGGGACCGCGCCGACGTGGCCGCCTACGCCGCGTACCGGATGCCCGCCACCTACGCGGCCGTCCGCTCCGCCCTGGAGGCGTTCGCGCGGACCGTGCCCGGCTGGGCGCCGGAGCGGCACATCGACGTCGGCGGCGGGACCGGGGCGGCGACCTGGGCGGTCGCCGCGACCTGGCCCGGCCGGCGCGAGGTCACCGTGCTGGACTGGGCGGAGCCCGCCCTGGCCGTCGGCCGGGAGATCGCCGAGACCGACCCGGTGCTGCGCGGGGCCCGCTGGCAGCGCGCCCGGATCGGCGCGGGACTCACCCTCGACGCCGCCGACCTCGTCACCGTCTCCTACGTCCTCAACGAGCTCACCGCCGCCGACCGGGGCACCCTCGTCGACACCGTCGCGGACGCCGCGCGGACCGTCGTGATCGTCGAACCGGGCACCCCGGACGGCTACGCCCGCGTCATCGAGGCCCGTGACCGGCTGATCGCCGCCGGGTTCCGCGTCGCCGCGCCCTGCCCGCACAGCGCCGCCTGCCCCATCGCGCCCGGCACGGACTGGTGCCACTTCTCGGCGCGGGTCCCTCGCTCCTCGCTGCACCGCCAGATCAAGGGCGGCTCCCTCGCCTACGAGGACGAGAAGTTCAGCTATGTCGCCGCCACCCGGCTGCCGGCCGAGCCGGCCCCCGCCCGGGTCGTGCGCAGGCCCCAGATCCGCAAGGGGCAGGTCCTGCTCGACCTGTGCGAGACCGAGCCGGCGCTGCGCCGGGTCACGGTCACCAAGCGCCACGGGGACCTCTACCGGGCGGCCCGCGACACGGACTGGGGCGACGCCTGGCCGCCGGCCCCCGCCGGGGAGGCCTCCTAGGAGGCCCCCTCGACGTCCGGGCCTCCTAGGAGGCCTCCTCCGTCCGGGCCTCCTCGGCCCGCCTCTCCCGCAGCCGGCGCAGCAGCTCCTGCTTCTGCGCCGCCGGGTCGGTCCCGCCGCCGACGCGGCCGCTCCGGGCGCCGCCGCGCAGCGCCGTACGGCCGAGGTGACGGCGCGTCCCGCCGACGCCCAGCATGTCTCCGGCTCCGCCTCGCGTCATGGTGAGGCTCCCTTCGTTCTGGCCATCGAGCTGAACGAGACGTATCGTCTCGCTTCCTGACCGCCTCAGGATCTGGCGAGACGCAGCGTCTTGTCAACTGATAAGTTCAGGCCATGCCAGCACGTGAACCCGCCCCGCCCGCCCCCAACGCCGGCCGCCGCAGCGAGCGGTCCCGGCGGGCCATCTACGACTCCGCCCTCGCCCTGGTCGCGGAGGTCGGCTACCCCCGCACCACCATCGAGGGCATCGCCGCCCGGGCCGGCGTCGGCAAGCAGACGATCTACCGCTGGTGGCCCTCCAAGGCGGAGGTGCTGATGGAGGCGTTCCTCGACCTCGCCGAGCGCTCCGCGCGGGAGGCCGGGGAACAGCCGTACACCTTCCCCGACACCGGCGACCTCGCCGCCGACCTTAAGGCGGTCCTGCGCGCCACCGTCGACGAGCTCCAGGACCCCCGCTTCGACGCGCCCTCCCGCGCGCTGGCCGCCGAGGGCCTGGTCAACGAGGAGCTGGGCCGCCAGTACGTGGCCAAGCTGCTGGAACCCTCCCTCCAGCTCTACGTCGAGCGGCTGCGCTCCGCCCAGGAGGCCGGCCAGGTGCGCCCCGACGTCGACCCGCGCATCGCGCTGGAGCTCTTCGTCTCGCCGCTGGCCCAGCGCTGGCTCCAGTACACCGGCCCGATCTCCCACGACTACACGGACACCCTGGTCGACTACGCGCTGTACGGCATCGCCCCGCGCTCGACGCCGTGACGAAAAACGTATCCACGACCCCATTACCCCTGATCACGGCATTGTGCGTGGCTCGCCCCACCTGGCCCGCTTGTCCGCTACGGCCCCCCGGGGCGCACGGTGGTGGGACCATAGGGCATGCTGGTCCGCACGACAGCGAGGCGAGGGGATAGATGAGCGCGGAGTTGGGCGGCCGGTCCGGCCTTCAGGGCAAGCTCTCCCAGTGGCTGCGAGGTCGCCGCCCGAAGGACACCGCCGACGACGGCGGCCGGGAGACCCTGCTGCTCGCCGCCGCCGCGGCGGGACTGCCCCTCGCGCCCGCCGCGCACCCGGCCGGATACCGCTGCTCCTGCGACCGCGTCGGCTGTCCCACCCCCGCCCGGCACCCGATGTCCTTCGCCTGGCAGACGCAGTCCACCACCGACCGCGGCCAGATCGAGCGCTGGGCCCGCCACCATCCGCAGGCCAACTTCATCACCGCGACCGGCATGGTCCACGACGTCCTGGACGTACCCCTCGAACCCGGTCGCGAGGCGCTGGAGCGGCTGCTCGCCGCCGGTATCGAGGTCGGGCCGGTCGCCGAGAGCGGCGACGGGCGACTGCTGTTCTTCACCCTCACCCGGGGCACCCCCGAGGACGAGGACGAGTGGTGGCCCTGCGAGCTGGACTGCCACCCCGAGACCATGGACGAGCACCCGGGACTGCGCTGGCACTGCCGCGGCTCCTACGTCCTCATGCCGCCCTCCCGGCTGCCCGGCGACGGCCAGTCCGTGCACTGGGTGCGCGGCCCCGAGCACCCGCTGCCCGACCCGCTCAGCATCCTCGAGGTCCTCACCGACGCCTGCGCCCGCCATGTCGGCGAGGAGCCCGACCACATCTCCGCGTCCTGGCCCCTGAGCCACTGACCCGGCCGGGGGGCTACTCGCCCTTCGCGGCCGTCATGCCCTGGATACGGCCCAGGACGTCCACCTTGCCCGAGCCCTTCGGGACCAGCGCCACCTCGTTGGAGACGAACTCCAGCGTCAGCGACTGCTTGATCTCGCCCTCCGTCAGGGCCTGCACCGACTTGCCCGGGACCGGCACGGACGCGCCCGGCGCCGCCGTCTGCTTCTCGAAGTGACGCGAGGCGAAGAACGCCAGCGCGCCCCCGTCGGCCGTACGCAGCGCGAGCGGGGCGAAGTCGCCGTTCGTCAGCGGCTCGTCGATGAACTGCCGGACCAGACCCGGGCGTTCGGCCTGCTTCCTGCGTACCTCCCGCCACCCGCTGGTCTGGCCGCCGGCCGCGAAGGCGTCCCCGCCGTCCTTCAGGTAGGACACGTACCGCTCGCTCAGGTCCCCGGGCGGCACGGCCAGTTGGCGCGAGTCCGCCGGGACGGCCTCCGCGAAGCCGTCCGCGTCCGTCTTGAACTCGGGCACGTCCCCGGGGGCCATCAGCGTCAGATACGCGGCCTTCCACGGCCGGTCCAGGTCGTGCCGGGTGAACACGAAGACCCAGCGTGCCCGGCCGCCCTTGTTGGCGGCCGCGTCGGCGACGAACCAGCGGGGCCAGCCCGCCTTCTTGGGGATGGCGAACCTGGTGTCCGACAGCTCCAGCGGGCTGTGCGACGGGTTGCCGCCGGGGTTCGTCGCCCGGCCCGCCTTCAGCCGTGCCGCGTCGATCGCGCCCAGGGCGCCCGTGACCCGGCCGGCGTCCAGGGCGCTGTCGTAGGCCTTGTCCGCCGCGTTGTACGCGGTGGTGAACTCCTTCAGTGCCTTCGCCGCCTCCGCCTTGGTCGCCGAGGGAAGGGCCTCCTTCTCCCCGTGGACCACCACACATCCGCTCGCCATCAACGACAAAGCGGTCAAGGAGGCCGCAATCAGCGCGCTCCGGTCAAGCCTGCGGAGCCTTCGAGGGCCGCGATCCCTGCTCATCCGGTTCCTTCACCTTCCCCTTCCCGGAGGCGAACCCTACCGGGGCGAGGAACAGCGCGAGCGTCGGGATGAGGTACAGCAGCCACACCGTGACCTGGAGGACGGTCGGGTCCGGCTGGAAGTTGAACACACCCTTCAGCAGGGTGCCGTACCAGCTGGACGGATCGACGGTGTCGCTGATGTCGAACGCCTTGTCGCCCAGCCCCGGCAGCCAGCGCGCCTCCTGCAGGTCGTGCATGCCGTACGCGAGCACGCCCGCGGCGACGACCACCAGCATGCCGCCGGTCCAGGTGAAGAACTTGGCGAGGTTGATGCGCAGGGCCCCGCGGTAGAACAGCCAGCCCAGCAGGATGGCCGTGGCGATGCCGAGCGCGACACCGGCCAGCGGGCGCGGGGTGCCGTCCCCGGCCGCCCGCACCGACGCCCACACGAACAGGGCCGTCTCCAGGCCCTCCCGGCCGACGGCCAGGAACGCGGTGGCGACCAGGGCGCCCGTGCCCATCCGCAGGGCCGCGTCCAGCTTGCCGTGCAGCTCGCTCCGCAGATGCCGGGCGGTGCGCCGCATCCAGAAGACCATCCACGTCACCAGGGCGACCGCGAGGACCGACAGGGAGCCGCCCAGCGCCTCCTGCGCCTCGAACGTCAGCTCCTGCGAGCCGAATTCGAGCGCGGAGCCGAAGCCCAGCGCGAGGGCGACCGCGACGCCGATGCCGGCCCAGACGGGCCGCAGGGCGTCCCTGCGCCCGGTCTTCACCAGGTAGGCGATGAGGATGCAGACGACGAGGCTGGCCTCGAGCCCCTCGCGCAGACCGATCAGGTAGTTGGAGAACACGCCTCACGCCTCCTTGCCGAACAGCGTGCTGCCCCACCAGTCGTCCTTGTCGCGGACGCCCGGCGGGATGGCGAACAACGCCGAACCCACGTGCTGGATGTATTCGTTGAGCGCGTCCTTGGCCAGGTTGCGCTGAATGCGGATGAACCCGGTGCGCGGGTCACGCTGGTAGGCGAGGAAGAACAGGCCCGCGTCCAGACGGCCGAGGCCGTCGGTGCCGTCCGTGAAGGAGTAGCCGCGGCGCAGGATCGTCGCGCCGCCGTTGGAGCCGGGGTGCGCGAGCCGTACGTGCGCGTCGGGCAGCATCGCCTTCAGGAACGGCTCGTCGCGTTCCTTCGCCTTGCCCACCGGTGCGCCCTCGCCCTTGTCCCGGCCGAAGACGTCCTCCTGCTCCTGCAGGGAGGTGCGGTCCCAGGTCTCGATGTGCATGCGGATGCGCCGGGCGACGAGGTAGGAGCCGCCGGCCATCCACCGCGGTCCGTCCTTCTCGCCGACCCACACGAACTTCTCCAGGCGGTCGGTCTCGGTGCCCGCGATGTTGCGGGTGCCGTCCTTGAAGCCGAACAGGTTGCGCGGGGTCTGCGCGTCGGGCGTCGTCGACGAGGTCTTGCCGAAGCCGAGCTGCGACCAGCGCACCACGACCTTGCCGAACCCGATGCGGGCCAGGTTGCGGATGGCGTGCACGGCGACCTGCGGGTCGTCCGCGCACGCCTGGACGCACAGGTCGCCGCCGCTGCGGGCGCGGTCCAGGTTGTCGCCCGCGAACTGCGGCAGCTCGGCGAGGGCTTCGGGGCGCGCGTCCGCGATGCCGAACCGCTCCCCGAACTTCTCGAAGAACGACGGCCCGAACCCGATCGTCAGCGTGAGCCGGGACGGCTTCAGGCCCAGCGCCTCCCCGGTGTCGTCCGGCGGGGCCTCGGCGAGACCGCCGTACGCGCCGTCGCCGACCGCGTGCCCCGCGGTCATCCGGCGCGCGGCCTCCGTCCACTCCTTCAGCATCCCGACGAACGCGTCCCGGTCCTCGGTCCGCACGTCGAACGCGGCGAAGTGGAGCCGGTCCTGGACCGGGGTGGCGATGCCGGCCTGCCGCTGCCCGTGGAAGGGGACCGCGGCTCCGGTGTCGGTCGCGGCCGGCTCGGCGTCGTCGCCGGGCCGGGTCGCCGCGACGGCACCGCCGGCCGCGACGGCGCCGAGCGCGAGCCCGGCGCCGCCCCAGCCGAGCAGCGCGCGCCGGGAGGTGGTCTTCTCGGACGGTTCCGTCATGACGGCGCCCCTACTTGACGACGACGGCGGCGGCGAGCTTGGACAGCGGCTCCGCCAGGGCGTTGACCCCGTCCGAGAGCTGCTTGCGGTCGGCGTCGCCGACCTTGTCGTAGGAGGTGAACTCGTACGACTCCTTGTCGGCGCGGTACGTGTCCAGCAGGCCGTTCAGGGCGGCGAACTGCTTGTCCAGCTCGGTGACGAGCGCCGGCTCGTTGGCCCGGGCGACGGGCTTCAGCAGCTCGTACGCCTTCTGCGCGCCCTCGACGTTGGCCTTGAAGTCGACCAGGTCGGTGTGCGAGTAGCGCTCCTCCTCGCCGGTGACCTTGCCGGTGGCGACCTCGTCGAGGAGTTCCTTGGCGCCGTTGGCCATGGAGGTCGGGGTGATCTCGGCCTTGCCGACCCGGTTCTGCCAGTCCTTCAGATCCTTGATCAGCAGGCCGGCGAGCTCCTTCTCCCGGTCGCCGATCTTCTTGTCCTTCCACAGCGACTTCTCCAGCCGGTGCCAGCCGGTCCAGTCGGCCGCCGGGTCCTGGCCGTCCTCCAGGCCGTCCTCGCGGACGTCGACCTTCGGGTCGATGTCGCCGAAGGACTCCGCGACCGGCTCGGTGCGCTCCCAGCCGAGGCGGGACGGGGCGTACGCCTTCTTCGCGGCCTCGACGTCCCCGGACGTGACGGCCGCGGCGAACTTCTCGGCGAGCGGCAGCGTCTCGTCGGCCTGCTGCTGGGCGTACTCGCGGTAGGCGGCCACGGCCTTGTCCAGGCGGGGGTCGCGCTGGGCGGCCGAACCGCCGCCGGTGGCCTTGACGGACTGACGGATGCCGTCGCCCTTCATGCCGGGCTTGCAGACGATGGTGTAATCACCGGCCTTCACCTCGGCGGTGACGGTCTGCCTGGTGCCGGGGCCTATGTTCTCGCGCTCGGTGACGATGCGGTCGTCGGGGAAGAGGACGTAGACCTCGGTGACCTTGGAGCCCTTGTTCTCCACGGCGAGCGCGATGTGCCCGGCCGGGAACTCCTTCTTCGACACCTCGCACTTGTCGTCCGTCGAGGTCACCCGGACGACCTGGTCGGACCCGGCCGTGCTGCCTTTCTCGGTGCACCCGGTGACGGCGGCCAGGGCCGCCACGGCGGTGGCGGCGACGGCGGGGAGTCGGGCGGGTCGCATGAAAGCTCCAAAGAGGGTGGCCGGAAAGGACGCATGACGTGCCTCACAGCCCAGCAAGGTGAGGCTCACCTAACGAACCTAAGGATTACCTAAGTGGCTAAAAACGTCTCCATGGAAAGGTCAAGGGAAAGTCAAAGGTTCCGGCGGGGCGTCACCGGGGCGGTTCCCGTTCGAGGATGCGACAGCACGTCGACCGGCCGGTCGTGGACCTCCTACAGGGGCTCCTCGGCGAACACCTCCGCGGGTCCCGCAGCCCGCGGCCCGGTCGCAGTGCGGGATCGCCACCCGGTGCGCGTACGCCGCCGCGAGCCCCCGACGGGCGCCGGCACCCCACCCCCGGCGGGCGCCCGGCGTCCGGCGTGCGCGGCGATGCTTCAATGCCCTGGTGACTGACTACGACGTCCTCCGCGTGTTCTGCGGCCCCAGGGGCGGATACGGCAACGAACTCGGTGTCGTGCGCGACGGCTCGGTGCTCCCGGACGGCCGGGACCGGCAGGCGCTGGCCGGGAAACTCGGGTTCAGCGAGACCGTGTTCGTGGACGACCCCGAGCGCGGGGTCGTCGACATCTACACGCCGTCCACCCGGCTGCCCTTCGCCGGATATCCCTGCGTCGGCGCCGCCTGGCTGCTGGACGTGCCCGAACTGGTCACGCCCGCCGGGGTCGTCGGCACCCGGATCGACGGGGAGTTCTGCTGGATCGAGGCCCGCCCCGAGTGGGCCCCGCCGCGCACGCTGCGGCAGTACGGCTCCGCCGCCCAGGTCGACGACCTGGAGGTGCCGCCGCCGGGGGAGTGGATCTACGCGTGGGCCTGGGAGGACGAGGCCGCCGGGCGGATCCGCGCCCGCGGCTTCCCCGGCCGGGGGGACGGCATCGAGGAGGACGAGGCGACGGGCGCGGCGGCGATGCAGCTCACCCATCGCCTGGGCCGCGCCCTCAACATCACCCAGGGCGCCGGCTCCCAGCTGCTGACCGCACCCCAGCCGGGGGGCTGGGTCGAGCTGGGAGGCCGGGTCGTCCTGGAACGCTGACCCGACTCAGGCGCTCAGCGGGAACTCCTCGCCGAGCGCCTGGAACATCGCGGTGTTCAGCGCGAACGCCTTCTTGCACTCGGCGACGATCCGCTGCTTCTCCAGGTCGTCCGCCGGGACGCCGTCCAGCAGCGCGCGGTACTCCCGCTTGAACGCGGCGGGGTTCGTGATCCCCTCGAAGACGTAGAACCGGACCCCGTCGCCCTTGCGCGCGAAGCCCCAGGTCCGCTCCGCCCGGTCGCGGATGATCTGGCCGCCGGAGAGGTCGCCGAGGTAGCGGGTGTAGTGGTGGGCGAGGTAGCCGCCCGGCCACTCCCGCACGCAGGAGCGCACCCGGTCCGCGTAGGCCCGCGTCGCCGGCAGGGCCGTCAGGCCGGACCGCCACTCAGGGCCCCGCAGATGGGCCAGGTCCTGTTCGAGCGCCTGGAGCCGGAACAGCTCCGGCCGGACGAAGGGGCCGGCCACCGGGTCCGCCGCGAGTCCGTCGGCGCCCGTCTCCAGCGCCTCGTAGACGAACCACAGCTGCTCCGTGTACCGCGCGTACGCGTCCACACCGAGGTGGCCGCCGAGCAGGTCGCTCATGAACGTCGAGGTCTCGGCCTCGGTGTGCTGCTCCTGGGAGGCGGTGCGAATGACGGTCGAAAAGGAGTCCATGGTGGCATTTTCTGAAGTGAGGTTTACCTAAGTCAATAGGTTTGCCGACGTGGTGTCGGTAAAAGGGTACCGAGAAAACCCGCCCTCCGCAGAGGACGGGTCGTGGACGGACGCGCGGGGGGCCGGACCGGGTCAGGGCAGGGTGAGAATCTCCGTGCCCGTCTCCGTCACCACCAGCGTGTGCTCGAACTGCGCGGTGCGCTTGCGGTCCTTCGTCACGACGGTCCAGCCGTCGTCCCACATGTCGTACTCGTGGGTGCCCAGCGTCAGCATCGGCTCGATCGTGAACGTCATCCCGGGCCGGATCACCGTCGTCGCGTGCGGGCTGTCGTAGTGCGGGATGATCAGGCCCGAGTGGAACGAGGAACTGATGCCGTGACCGGTGAAGTCCCGCACCACGCCGTAGCCGAAGCGCTTGGCGTACGACTCGATCACCCGGCCGATGACGTTGATCTGCCGGCCCGGCCTGACCGCCTTGATGGCGCGGTTCAGCGACTCGCGGGTGCGCTCGACCAGCAGCCGGCTCTCCTCGTCCACGTCACCGACCAGGTACGTGGCGTTGTTGTCACCGTGCACCCCGCCGATGTACGCCGTCACGTCCAGGTTGACGATGTCGCCGTCGCGCAGCACCGTCGAGTCCGGGATGCCGTGGCAGATGACCTCGTTGACGCTGGTGCACAGCGACTTGGGGAAACCGCGGTAGCCGAGCGTGGAGGGGTAGGCGCCGTGGTCGCACATGTACTCGTGCGCCACCTTGTCCAACTCGTCCGTCGTCACACCGGGCGCGATCAGTTTCGCCGCCTCGGCCATCGCGCGGGCGGCGATGCGGCCGGCGACACGCATCGCCTCGATGGTCTCCGGCGTCTGCACCTCCGGACCCGTGTACGGGGTCGGCGCGGGCTTGCCGACGTACTCGGGGCGGCGGATGGAGCCGGGTACGGAACGGGTGGGGGACAGCTCCCCGGGAACGAGCAGCGACTGGCCAGACATGCCAGCGAGTCTAACCAGCGGTCATGGGGGAACATGTCGGTGGCGAGAGGAGCTGGTCATGGCCTTGTTCAAGAAGCGCACGGACGGCAAGCCCGGCGAGTGGTACTACTGCCTGGTCCACAAGAAGGTCGAGGAGGGGCCGGACTGCCCGGCCAAGGACCGCTTCGGCCCGTACCCCACCCGCGAGGAGGCCCAGCACGCCATGGACCTCGCACGCGAGCGCAACCTGGAGTGGGAGAACGACCCCCGCTGGCACGACTCCCGGACGGGCCCGGCGGACGGCGACTGATCAGCCTTCCACCGGTGCCGGTGCGGCTGCTGCCGCCGCCCGCCGCTCGCGCAGCCGTACCGCGTGCTCGTTCGTGCGCGCGTCGTACGTCATCAGCTTCGGCAGGCACAGCGCCAGCAGCCCCACCGCGCCCACGCACAGCAGTCCGCCCGACCACACCGAGGTCCGCACGCCCTTCCACGCCGCGACCCCGCCCATGGAGGTCTGGCCCACCTGCGGGCCCACCGAGTACGACAGCAGCTCGATCCCGGCGAGCCGGCCCCGCAGCTCGTCGGGGATCGTCTGGTTCCACATCACCCCGCGGAACAGCCCGCTGACCATGTCCGCGGCGCCGCCCAGCGTCAGGAACAGCAGCACCAGCCAGACCTCGTGGGACAGGCCGGCCGCCGTGATCGCCGCCCCCCACAGCGCCGCCGCCAGCACCACCGCCCGCCCGTGCCGGTGCACCCGCGCGGTCCAGCCGCTCGTCAGGCTCACCAGCATCGCGCCGGCCGGGACGGCGGCGTACATCAGGCCCAGCGCCCAGGGCGCGCCCAACTCGTCGGCGAGGAACGGCAGGACGGCCAGCGGCAGCGCGAAGAGCATCGCCGCGATGTCGATGACGTAGGTGCCCAGCAGCTCCTTGCGGCTCCACGCGTACCGGGCGCCCTCGGCGATCGCCCGCAGGGACGGTTTCGCCGCCTCGTGCGAGGGCGGCGAGGGGGCCAGGCCGATCACGCACAGCACGGAGACCACGAAGGTCACCAGGTCCGCCGCGTACGCCCAGCCGAGCCCCGCGTACGCGACGACCACCCCGGCCAGCGCGGGACCCGCCACCCCGCCCACCTGCCAGCGCAGCGCGTTCAGGGAGGCGGCGGCCGGCAGGTGGTCGTGGGCCACGATCCGGGGCAACAGGGCGTCCAGCGCCGGGCGTTGCACCGACACCAGCGCCGACGACAGGGCGGCCACGGCGTACAGCGGCCAGACGGAGGGCCGCGGCAGCAGCGCGTTCAGCAGCAGCACCGCGCTCAGCACGGCCTGACCGGCTTCCGTCCACACGATCAGCCCGCGCTTGTCGAGCGCGTCGGCGAGCGCGCCGCCGTACAGCCCGCACACGACCAGCGGCACCAGCTCCACCGCGCCGATCGCGCCGACCGCCGCGGCCGACCCGGTCAGCTCCTTGATCTGCACGGGCAGCGCCACGAACGTCAGGAAGCTGCCGAAGGTGGAGATCAGCCCCGCCAGCCACACCTTGCGGAAGTCGGCCGAGGCCCGCCAGGGCGTGAGGTCGGGGAGCACGGCGCGCAGCCGCGACGCGGGCGCGCTGTCGGTGAGGGAGTCGTCGGTCACGACAGGTCATGGTCGGCCGGGCCGGTGACGCGGGCAAACGGTTTTCACCAGCGCGGGGGCGGCGGCGCCGTCAGGGCGTCCGCGAGGCGCGACAGCCGGTCCCGCAGCCGGCGGCGCCCCCGGCGGGACGGCAGCGGATTCTCGCCGGCCGCCGCGCTCACCAGGTGCTGCACGGTGTCCAGGTCCAGCTCGGCGCCCTCCGGCACGATCAGCCGCTCATGGGACATCGCCGTCAGCTCGCCCTCGCCGGTGCCGAGCACCAGCACCGTCGCACCCGCCCGCCGGGCGTCGTACACCCGCTCCAGAAGCGGCGCCCCCCGCCCGGACCCGTCCGGACACGGCGCCGCCGACGGCGCCACCACCAGCAGGGTCTCCCCGCGCCGCGCCGCCGCCAGCCGGCCGAGCCCCACCGCCAGATGGGCCGGGTCCGAGGCGCGCGCGTCGTGCCGCACCAGGGTCGGGGCCAGCTCGGGCGTCCCCGACCACGCGGCCTCGTCCACCAGGTGCGCCGCCAGGTGCCACGGCTCGTACTCCCGTGTGCCGACCAGCAGCAGCCCGCCGCCGTGCGCCACCGCCGAGGTCCGCAGCGTCCCGGCGAACCGCCGCGTCGCCCCCAACCACTCGGTCCCGGCGAGCACTTCCCGCAGCAATGCGACCCGTACGGCATCCATAGGGCCGCATCCTGCCCCAGCCGCCTCCGCGTGGCCCGCCGTTCACCCCGGATTCGCCCGCCCCGGGGGTATCCGCTCGCACACCTGTCCGACCCGCCTCACCACCTCGTCCTCCGCCGTCGGCCCTACGGACGTAAAGTCGGCCCATGACCTCTAGCGACAGCGCACAGCAGTCCGCCGGGACCCCCGCCAAGGCACCGGCCAAGGATCCCTGGGACCTCCCCGACGTCTCCGGGCTCGTCGTCGGTGTGCTCGGCGGCACCGGACCGCAGGGCAAGGGCCTCGCGTACCGGCTCGCCCTGGCCGGCCAGAAGGTGATCATCGGGTCCCGGGCTGCCGAACGCGCGCAGGCCGCCGCCGAGGAGCTCGGTCACGGCGTCGAGGGCGCCGGCAACGCCGCATGCGCCCGGCGCAGCGACGTCGTGATCGTCGCCGTGCCGTGGGAGGGACACGGCAAGACGCTGGAGTCCCTGCGCGAGGAGCTGACCGGCAAGCTCGTCGTCGACTGCGTCAACCCGCTCGGCTTCGACAAGAAGGGCGCCTACGCGATCAAACCCGAGGAGGGCAGCGCCGCCGAGCAGGCCGCCGCCCTGCTCCCGGACTCCCGGGTCACCGCGGCCTTCCACCACCTGTCGGCGGTCCTCCTGGAGGACCCCGAGATCGACAGCATCGACACCGACGTGATGGTCCTCGGCGAGGAGCGGGCCGACGTCGAGATCGTCCAGGCGCTGGCGGGCCGTATCGCCGGGATGCGGGGCGTCTTCGCGGGGCGGCTGCGCAACGCCCACCAGGTGGAGGCGCTGGTCGCGAACCTGATCTCGGTGAACCGCCGCTACAAGGCGCACGCGGGACTCCGCGTCACGGACGTATGAGGCGATGGGGGACACTGGGCACAGCAGTGTCCCCCGACCAGGAGCCGACCCCATGCCCCGCCTCGCCTACTACACCCTCGTCGTCTGCCTGCTCTCCGTGGCCGCGGCGGTCGTCGCCTTCGCCCGGGGCAGCTGGCTCGGGATCGTGTGGATCCTGCTGGCGGGCCTGTCGTCGAACATGACCTGGTACTACGTGAAGCGCGCCCGGGACGCCCGGCGGGACTCCGTCACCGGATGACCGAGCACAGCTCGTTCCCGTCCCGCCAGAAGCGGAACAGGTCGTAGCCGCAGTAGGTGTCGATCTCGCCGATGCCCAGGGCGCGCAGCACGGCGTCGACCATGTCGAAGAACCCGCTGTTGATCTCCGGCACCCACAGCAGCGCGAAGACGAACAGCAGCCCGAACGGGGCGAACGGCTCCACCTGGCGCCGGACGTCCCGCGACAGCCAGGGCTCGATCACGCCGTACCCGTCCAGACCCGGCACCGGCAGGAAGTTCAGAACGGCCGCCGTGACCTGGAGCAGGGCGAGGAACGCCAGCGCGAACCGGAAGTCGCGCGGGACGCCGTCGAGCGCGCCCAGCCAGAACGGGGCCGTGCACACGACGGCGAACAGCACGTTGGTCAGCGGCCCGGCCGCGGAGATCAGGCTGTGCCGCCAGCGGCCCCTGATCCGCCCGCGCTCGATGAACACCGCACCGCCGGGCAGACCGATGCCGCCCATGATCACGAAGACGACCGGCAGGACGATGCTGAGCAGCGCGTGCGTGTACTTCAGCGGGTTCAGCGTGAGGTAGCCCTTCGCGCCGACCGATATGTCGCCGCTGTGCAGCGCCGTGCGCGCGTGCGCGTACTCGTGCAGGCACAGCGACACGATCCAGGCGGCCGTCACGAACAGGAACACGGCGAGGCCCGGCTGCTGCGCGAACCCGGTCCAGGTGGCCCACCCCGTCACCGCGGTGACCGCGACGATCCCGAGGAACACGGGGCTGATCCGCCGTTCGCTGTGGCGGCTGAGGGCGGTGGTCATGGGGCTCCCTGGATCTCGGGCGTGCGGGCCTGCCCGACCGTACCGGGCGCAGGCCGTGTCCGTCGGACCGGCCCGGGGTCGCGGGGCTCACGGCACCGACAAGGCGCCGCCGGTCGGAGCCGGGCTGATCCGACAGACACGGCCCACCCGGAAAACGTCTCGCGGTGGGCCGGGGTTCCGGGGAGGCTGGACCCCGGCCCCCGCACCCCGGGGCCGCCGCGCCTCCTCCGCCGGCCCCGTGACCCGCCCCGAGCCCACCAGAGACAATGGATCCCGTGCGCTATCGCATCCTCGGCACCACCCAGGCACTCCGCCCCGACGGCCGGGCCGTCCCGCTCGGCGGGGCCCGGCTGCGGGCCCTGCTCACCGTGCTCGCGCTGCGCGCCGGCCGGGCCGTGCCCGTGGGGCTGCTGGCCGACGAGGTGTGGGGCGCGGAACCGCCCGCCGACGCCACCGGGGCGCTCCAGGCGCTCGTGGGCCGGCTGCGGCGGGCCCTGGGCGCCGACGCCGTACGGTCCGAGGACGGCGGGTACCGGCTCGCCGCCGCGCCCGACGACGTCGACCTGCACCGGTTCGAACGGCTCACCGGCGAGGGCCTGCGCGCGCTGGCCGACGACGACCCCGCCAAGGCGGCCGGTGTCCTCGACGACGCCCTCGCCCTGTGGCGGGGCCCCGCCCTCGCCGATCTGCCCGACCACACCGCCGAGGCGGCCCGCGTACGGACCCGGCACCTCGACGCGCTGCGCGCCCGGCACACGGCGGCCCTCGCGCTCGGCCGCGCCGAGCAGGCGCTGCCCGAGCTGACCGCGCTGTGCGACGCCCACCCCCTGGACGAACCCCTCCAGGCCCTGCGGCTGCGCGCCCTGCGCGACACGGGCCGCCCCGCCGAGGCCCTGGCCGCCTACGACGACGTACGCCGGCTGCTGTCCACCCGCCTCGGCTCCGACCCCGGACCGGAACTGCGGGCCCTGCACGGTGAGTTGCTGCGCCCCGGACCGGACGCCCGGCCCGCCCCGGCGCGCACCGGCGACGGCCCGCGTCCGCCGGCCGCCCCGGCCGGAAACCTCCGGGCCCGGCTCACCTCCTTCGTCGGACGCGAGCCCGACATCGCGGCCATCCGCGGGGACCTGGCCACCGCCCGGCTCGTCACCCTGCTCGGCCCCGGCGGCGCCGGCAAGACCCGGCTGTCCCAGGAGGCCGCGGAGAGCGTGCGCGACGCCGCCCCGGACGGCGTGTGGCTGGCCGAGCTCGCCCCGGTCGACGACCCCCGGGCCGTCCCCGAGGCCGTCCTCACCGCGCTCGGCGCCCGCGAGACCGTCCTGTACGGTGCCGGCGCCGAGGCCATGCGGGCCGGTACCGAACGGCACGACGACCCCGTCGACCGGCTCTCCGAGTACTGCGCCCCACGCCGCATGCTGCTGATCCTCGACAACTGCGAGCACGTCGTCGACGCCGCCGCCCGCCTCGTCGAGCGGCTGCTGGAGCGCTGCCCCGGCCTGACGGTGCTCGCCACCAGCCGTGAACCCCTGGGCGTCCCCGGCGAGTTGCTGCGCCCCGTCGAGCCGCTGCCCGAGCCGTTCGCGCTGCGCCTGCTCGCCGACCGGGGAGCCTCCGCGCGGCCCGGCTTCCGCGTCGAGGCCGACGAGGAGACCGCCGCGGCCTGCGCCGAGATCTGCCGGCGCCTGGACGGCCTGCCCCTCGCGATCGAACTCGCCGCCGCCCGGCTGCGGATGCTCACCCCCCGGCAGATCGCCGACCGGCTCGACGACCGCTTCCGGCTGCTCACCTCCGGCAGCCGCACCCTGCTGCCCCGCCAGCAGACCCTGCGGGCCGTCGTCGACTGGTCCTGGGAGCTGCTGGACGACGAGGAACGCGAGGTGCTGGGCCGGCTGTCGGTCTTCGCGGGCGGCTGCGACCTCGCCGCCGCGGAGGCCGTGTGCGGCCCTGCGGCGCTGGAGGCGCTGGGCTCGCTCGTCGACAAGTCCCTCGTGGTGGCGTCCGCCACGGACGACGGCCGGATGCGCTACCGGCTCCTGGAGACCGTCGCCGAGTACGCCGCCGAACGGCTCGACGGGACCGGCCGGCGGGCCGAGGCCGAACGCGCGCACCTGACGTACTACCGCGAACTCGCCCGCACGACCGAGGCGTCGCTGCGCGGCCACGGCCAGCTCGCCGCCATCGGCCGGCTGGAGCGCGAGAGCGAGAACATCCGGGCCGCCCTCCACCACGCGGTCGCCGCGCGGGACGAGGAGGAGGCGCTGTGCCTGGTGCTGTCCATGGCCTGGTACTGGCAGATGCGCGACCTGCGGATCGTCGCCCGCACCTGGTCGCGCGAGGTGCAGGACCTCGGGCCCGACCCGTTCACCGAACCGGTCCGCCGCGCCGAGCCCCTGTGGGAGCGCTGCATCGACACCCCGCCGCCCTGGACCGGCCAGGTCCGCGACGAGGCCCGGCGTGAGCTGCACCTGATCCACCTCGCCTGCATGGACACCGAGCTGGACGCCTGGCAGACCCCCGAGGCGCAGTCCAAGCTGCGGATCATCGCCGAGACCTACGAGCCGGGCCACCCGCAGGTCTGCCGCTCCCCGGGCTCCCTGTGGTTCTTCGCCGTCATGCTCACCGGCGACATGGACCGGCTGCGGTACGTCGTCGACGCCGCGATCCGCACCTGCCGTGAGCATCCCGGCTACCGCTGGGACCTCGCCGCCGGCCTGCAGCTGCGGGCCAACCTGCTGGCCAACCGCGCCGACTGGGCGGGCGACGCCATCGCCGACGCCGACGAGGCGCTGGAGATCTTCCAGGACCTCGGCGACCTGTGGGGGACCGCCGAGGCGTACTCGGCGCGGGCCGAGGCCCACGAGCGCCGGGGCGCCTACCTCCGGGCCGCCGCCGACTACGAGGCCGGCATCGACCACGCCGAGCGGCTCGGCGCCCACGCCCAGGTGGGTGTCCTCGAGGCCCGGCTCGCCGGCGCCCTGATCGAGGCGGGGCAGGGGGAACGGGGAGAGAGTCTGCTGCGCCGGGTCATCGAGCAGGGGAGCGGGGTGAGCGAGCACGCCATGCCGTTCGCCCGGCTCGTCCTGACCGGGTGGCTCAGCATGACCGACCGGATCCCCGAGGCACGGGAGCAGCTGCGGCTGCTGCGCGAGGAGTTCAAGATCGCCCACTTCATCGTCTTCGACGCGTTCATCCTCGGTTCCGAGGCCTGGCTGGACGCCCTCGACGGGCGGGCCGACGAGGCCCTGGAGACGATCAGGAAGGCACTGGAACGCGCCGAGGACCCGCTCGCCGTGGCCATCGCGCCCCAGATGCGGGCCGCCTACCTGACCACCGCCGCGTTCGCCCTGGTCCATGCCGACGGCGGCCGCCGGGCCCGGGACGCCGCCGTCTGCCTCGGCGCCGCCGAACGGCTCCAGCCGGACCGGCACGTCCCGAGCTGCCAGGAGCGGGAGGTGCGCCGCAAGGCGGTGGCGGGCGCGCGCGCCGTGCTCGGCGACGCCGCCTACGAGGCGGCGTACGCGGAGGGCGGCGGCCTCTCCCCGCTGGAGGCCGCCGCCCTCGTGTGACGAGTTCCGGACGGGGACGTCAGGTCTTGGTGCGGAACTTGTGGATCGCGACCGGCGCCATCACGGCCGTGATGAGCACCGACCAGCCGAGCGTCACCCACAGGTCGTGGGCGACCGGCCCGCCCACCATCAGCCCGCGGGCCGCGTCGGCGAGCGTGGACAGCGGGTTGTAGTCGGTGAACGCCTGGAGCCAGCCCGGCATCGACGTCGTCGGCGCGAAGATCGACGAGCCGAACTGGAGCGGGAACAGCACCAGGAAGCCCATCGCCTGTACGGACTGCGCGCTCTTCATCATCACGCCCAGGGTGAGGAACACCCACATGATGGACGAGGCGAACGCGGTGGACAGGGCGACCGCCGCGAACAGCCCGGCCCAGTGCGTGATCTCGAAGCCGACCAGGACCGCGACGACCATCAGCACCGCCGTCGCGAACAGCATCCGCAGCAGCTCCACGGAGATCTTGGCGAAGAGCACCGAGCCGCGCCCGATCGGCAGCGACCGGAAGCGGTCCATGACACCGGAGTTGAAGTCCTGGCTGAACCCGGTGCCGACGCCCTGCGACAGCGTCATGCTCATCATCGCGATCATGCCGGGGATCACGTACTGGACGTACTGGTCCTGCCCGCCGCCCAGGGCCTGGCCGATCGAGCCGCCGAAGACGAACACGAACAGCAGGGTGAAGATGACCGGCATCAGCAGCGCGTCGGCCATCGACTCGGGGTCCTGCCGGATCCACAGCAGGTTGCGGCGGACGAGCGCGCCGGTGTGCCGCAGGTGCCCGCGCAGCGGGATCCGCGCGTCGTCGGTGGGACGGGTCTCGGTGGTGATGGTGGCGGCGCTCATACGGCGACCTCCTCGCGGTCGTCGGCGGGCACGGCGTCCTGGGGCGCACTGGCGCGGTGGCCGGTGAGCGAGAGGAACACCTCGTCCAGGCTGGGCAGTTCGGTGGTGATGGAGGCGAGGGTGACCCCGCGCGCGGTGACGGCGCCGACGATCGCGGTCAGCTGCTCGTCGCTGAGGACGGGGACGAGCAGGGTGCCCGTCTCGGCGTCGACGGTGGTGCTGGCGAGCCCGGTGATGCCGAGGTCGTCCAGGTACCCGGCGAGCGGCCGCAGTTCGAGGGCGTCGGTCGGCCGGATCCGCAGGGTGCGGCCCCCGACCTTCGCCTTGAGCTCGTCGATCCCGCCACCCGCGATGACCTTGCCGCGGTCCACGACCGTCAGCTCCGAGGCGAGCTGCTCGGCCTCCTCCATGTACTGGGTGGTGAGCAGGACGGTCACCCCGTCCCCGACCATCGCCTTGACCTCGTCCCACACCTCGTTGCGGGTGCGCGGGTCGAGGCCCGTCGTCGGCTCGTCGAGGAACAGCACGGCCGGCCGGCCGATCATGGAGGCGGCCAGGTCGAGCCGGCGGCGCATACCGCCCGAGTAGGTGGAGGCGGGCCGCTTGGCCGCCTCCGTCAGCGAGAAGCGCTCCAGGAGCTCGTCGGCGCGGGTGCGGGCCTCCTTGCGGGGCAGGTCCAGCAGCCGTCCGATGAGGTACAGGTTCTCCCAGCCGGGGAGCTTCTCGTCGACGGAGGCGTACTGCCCGGTCAGGCCGATGACCCGGCGGAGCTGCCGGGGCTGCCGCACGACGTCGTAACCCGCGACGGTGGCCTGCCCGGCGTCCGGGGTCAGCAGGGTGGACAGGATGCGTACGAGGGTGGTCTTGCCGGCGCCGTTCGGCCCCAGCACGCCCATGACGGTGCCCTCGCGGACCTCCAGGTCCACACCGTCCAGTGCCTTGGTCTCGCCGTAGTGCTTGACCATCCCCCGTACGGAGACGGCGCCGCTCGCGCCGCCCGGCGTGTTGTCGATTCGCGTCATGGCACCGACAGTGGCAGACGCCACCGACAAACCGCCGACAGCCCGCCTACACCCCGCCGGCCGCTCTGTCGGCGGCCCCGTTCCCGCTCAGGAGACGGACGGGCCGACCTCGACGCGCGCCGCGACCGGCAGGTGGTCGCTCCCGGTCCTGGGCAGCGTCCACGAGCTGGACGGCTCCACACCCTTGACCATGATCTGGTCGATCCGGGCCATGGGGAACCGCGCCGGCCAGCTGAACCCCATCCCGGTGCCGGACGCGCCCTGCGTCGAGCGCATCTGGGCGGTGACGGCGTTGAGCGCGCGGTCGTTCATCGTGCCGTTCAGGTCGCCGAGCAGGACCACCCTGTCCACCCGCTCGTCGGCGATGGCCTCGCCCAGCGCGTCGGCGCTCTTGTCGCGCTGACGGGCGGTGAACCCGGCCTCCATCTTCACGCGCACCGACGGCAGATGGGCGACGTAGACCGCGACCTCGCCGGACGGTGTGTCCACCACCCCGCGCATGGCGCGGGTCCAGCCCAGCCGGATGTCGACCGGCCGCACCCCGGTCAGCGGGTACCTGCTCCACAGCCCGACCGTGCCCTGCACCGAGTGGTACCGGTACGTCGAGGCGAGCGCCTTCTCGTACGCCGGCACCGCCGAGGCCGTCAGCTCCTCCAGGGCCACCACGTCCGCGCCGGACGCGGCGACGTCCCGGGCCGTGCCGGACGGGTCGGGGTTCCCGGCGTTGACGTTGTGCGTGGCGACCGTCAGATCGCCGCCGGTGCCGGTCTTGTCGGTGAGCAGTCCGCCGAAGAGGTTCAGCCAGACGATCGCCGGGACCAGCACGGCGATCAGCGCGGTCGCCGACCGGCGCACCACGCCCAGCACCAGCAGCAGCGGGACGAACACGCCGAGCCAGGGCAGGAACGTCTCGGTGAGGCTGCCGAGGTTCCCGATCGCGTTGGGGATCTGCGCGTGCAGCACCATCACCAGGGCCAGCGCGAGGGCGAGGACCGCCGGCACCAGTCCGCGGCGCCAGACGCCCGGATCGCGCCACCATCCGGCGGTCAGGCGGTCCGTCAGGCGCCGGAGCCCGGGCCTGCGGCGCTCGTGCCCCGGGCCGCCGTCGTCCGTCTCCGTCACGTACGCCTGTTGCGCCATACCGTCGCCTCACTACCTGCCGTGCAACACCGTCGTCCCCCCGCGCCCAGAGAAAACCCTAGGGGATGATCGGCTCCGTTCCCGCCGTCCTGAAGACGGCCGTACGGGGGCGAGGACGTGGAAGCGGGCCCGGGCAGTTCCGCCGTCCTGGGAAGAACGCGCGTTCTGTGACGGAACGCGCACCACCTCCTAGGTCCTGGGCGGGCTGACGGGCCGTAGGCCATCGAGCACGGCGTCGGCCATCTGCTCCGCGAGACCCTCCGGGAGGTCGGCGTCCGGGCGCATCACGGCGCGCACCAGCATCGGGCCGAACACCATGTCGTTCATCACGTCGATACCGACGTCCGTGCGCAGCTCGCCGGTCTCCTGGCCGCGCCGCAGGATCGCGTGCTGCTTGCGGCGCCGCGGCTCGATCACGTTCGTCCGGTAGGCCTCCCAGAGCTTCGGGCTGGTCTTCATCTGGGCGATCACGTTGTGCAGCAGCACCGACGAGCGGGTCATCAGGCCGCGCTGCCTGACCTGTTCGAGCAGAGCCACCACGTCGTCGCGCAGCGAGGTGCCGGGCAGTTCGGGGGACTGCGGCTCGGCGGCCCGCACGATGTCGACGAACAGCTCCTCCTTGCCGCTCCAGCGACGGTAGATGGCGGCCTTGCCGACGCCCGCGGTGCGCGCGATGCGCTCGATGGACAGCTCCGCGAGCGGCACGCCGTCCTCCAGGAGCTTCAGCACGCCCTCGGTGATGGCCCGCTCCACGGCCTCGCTGCGGGGGCGGCCCCGGGCGGGGCCGTCCTGCGGGGGACGACTGTCGGCGACGCTCACTGGGGTCGCTCCTTTCCGTGGGGCCGGGCCGATTCTCCCCCGGTGCGGACGCCGCCGGAACGACGGCGTCCGCGCGTCCGCGCTATTCGGACGTCACGAGCTCCTTCTCCCCCTCGTCCTCGCGCGGGCCGGCGGGCCGCCCCGGCAGGAACAGGGCCACGACGACCGCGCCGAGCACCGCGACGCCGGCTCCCCACAGCGCCGTGACATGCATGGCGTGCAGGAACGCGTCGTGGGCCGGGCCGATGAGGGCCTCCCCGCGCGGGCCGAGCCTCTCGGCGACCCCGAGGGTGGCCTCGATGGACTCGCCCGCGGTGTGCCGCACGCCCTCCGGGAGCGCGGTGAGCCGGTCCTCGATGCCGCCCCGGTAGGCGGTGGACAGCACCGAGCCGAGCACCGCGATGCCGAGGGCGCCGCCGACCTGCCGGAAGGTGTTGCTGAGCGCGGAGGCGGAACCGGCCTTCTCGCGCGGCAGGGCCTGCATGATGACGACGCTGATGGGCGTCATGATGTGCGCCATCGCGGCGCCCATCACGAAGAAGACGACCTCCAGGAGCCAGATCGGGGTGTCCGCCTCGAAGGTGGCGAAGGAGGCCAGTGTGGCGGCGATGAGGACCATGGCGCCGGTGGTGGTGGCCCGGTGGCCGATCCGGTCGACGAGGAGCCGGGCCCGCGGGGCGAAGATCATCTGGGCGGCGGCGAGCGGCAGCATCAGCAGGCCGGCCTCCAGCGGCGAGTAGCCGCGCACGCTCTGGGTGTAGAAGACGGAGAAGAACGTCACGCCCATGAGGGCGAAGAAGACCAGCGCGATGACGCCGACCGCGGCCGAGAAGACCTTGTTGCGGAAGTACCCGACGTCGATCGACGGGTGGTCGCTGCGCTTCTCGAAGATCACGAAGGCGGCGAGGACCACGAGGCCGGCGGCGATCGTCAGCAGGACCGCCGGATCGGTGAAGTCGGCGAGCTGGCCGCCCTTGATGATGCCGTACACGAGCAGGACCAGGCCGACCACGGAGAGCACCACACCGACGGGGTCGATCCGGCCGGGCCGCGGGTCGCGCGAGTCCGGGACGAGCCACAGCATCAGCGCGAGCGCGAGCAGCACGATCGGCACGTTGATCAGGAAGACCGAGCCCCACCAGAAGTGGTCGAGCAGCAGACCGCCGGTGATCGGCCCGATGGCGATGGCGAGGCCGACGCCGCCGGCCCAGATGCCGATGGCCTTGGGCTGCTCGTCCCGCTCGAAGACGTTCATCAGCACCGCGAGCGTGGCCGGCATGACGAACGCGGCGCCGAGGCCCATGACGGCACGGAAGACGATCAGCTCGCCCGGCGAGCCGGAGAACGCGGCGAGCGCCGAACCGATGCCGAACACGGTGAGACCGCCGAGCAGCACCTTCTTGCGGCCGAGCCGGTCCCCGAGGACGCCCGCGCTGAACAGCAGCCCGGCGAAGACGAGGGTGTAGGCGTTGATCGCCCATTCCAGCTCGCTCTGGGTGGCGCCGAGGCCGGTCGGCGCGGGCGTCGAGATGGTCTTGATGGCGACGTTGAGGATGGAGTTGTCCAGCACGACGATCAGGAGGCTGAGCATCAGCACACCGAGGATCGCCCAACGGCGCCGGTGCACCGCCTCCGGTATGCGGGTGACTGGGGCGGGAGAAGTCATGGTGCCGACCGTAGCGTCATAACGATACGGGTCCGTCTCGTATCGTAAATTCTTACCCGAACCTTACGTGACGAAACGGTCACGGGCGCGGGGCGGAACTCACATGCGGCGGTCTGGCCCCGCCCGGCACGAAGTGCCACCATGGACCTGGTCCGGGGACGCCGTCAGGGCGCCTCGAGATGACATGAAGGAGCCGTTGCCATGACGCAGCTCTCGGCTGCCCAGACGCCTCAGGGGAAGCCCTCCGACGCCGGAAAGGCGCTGTACGGAGGCAAGAGCACCCGCCGCATCACCGTCCGCGACATCGCCCTCGCCAAGGAGCGGGGCGAGAAGTGGCCCATGCTCACCGCGTACGACGCGATGACCGCGTCCGTGTTCGACGAGGCAGGCATCCCGGTCATGCTCGTCGGCGACTCGGCGGGCAACTGCCACCTCGGCTACGAGACCACCGTGCCCGTCACCCTCGATGAGATGACCATGCTGTCGGCGGCCGTCGTCCGGGGCACCTCCCGCGCCCTGATCGTCGGCGACCTGCCCTTCGGCTCCTACCAGGAGGGCCCGGTGCAGGCGCTGCGCTCGGCGACCCGGCTGGTCAAGGAGGCCGGCGTCGGCGCGGTCAAGCTGGAGGGCGGCGAGCGCTCGCACCGCCAGATCGAGCTGCTGGTCGAGTCCGGCATCCCGGTGATGGCCCACATCGGCCTGACCCCGCAGTCCGTCAACGCCATGGGCTACCGCGTCCAGGGCCGCGGCGAGGAGGCGGCCGCGCAGCTCCTGCGCGACGCCAAGGCCGTCCAGGACGCCGGCGCCTTCGCGGTCGTCCTGGAGCTGGTGCCGGCCGAACTGGCCGCCGAGGTCACCCGCGTCCTGCACATCCCGACCGTCGGCATCGGCGCCGGCCCCGAGACCGACGCCCAGGTCCTCGTGTGGACCGACATGATGGGCCTGACCGGCGGCCGCGTCCCGAAGTTCGTCCAGCAGTACGCCGATCTGCGCCGGGTCATGGGCGACGCGGCGAAGGCCTTCGCCGAGGACGTCGTCGGCGGGACCTTCCCGAGCGAGGAGCACTCCGTCCACTGACGGCCCGCCCCCTGAACCACTGCGGCACCGAGCGCCCCGCCGATCTTCCCCCGTCGGCGGGGCGCTTTCCGTGCGCGGCGAACCGTGCACGCCCGGGAACCCGCGTCCCCGGAAGGTCCGTCAACCACGTGGACCAGCACGCCACTTCGACGGCTACGGCCGGGGCTTCGCGCCCCGTTCGCGCAGCATGTCGGCCATCAGGTCGATCTCCGCATGCTGCCCGTTCACCATCGTCCGCGCGAGCCTCTTCTCCACGCCGACCGCGCACTTGTCCAGACAGCCCTCGGCCATGTGGATGCCACCCTTGTGATGGGCCGTCATCAGCTGCAGGAAGAAGACCTCCGCCTGCTTGCCGTTCAGCGTGCCGAGCCTCTTCATCTCCGCGTCGGTCGCCATGCCCGGCATCAGCGAGCCCTCCCCGGCGGAGGGCATGTCACCCATGCCCATCCAGGTCATCGGCGCGTCCGCCGACACCTTCGGCAGCTCCCACAGGTCCAGCCAGCCCAGCAGCATGCCGCGCTGGTTGGCCTGGGTCTGCGCGATGTCGTACGCGAGCCGGCGCACGTCCTCGTCGTCCGTGCGGTCGCGCACGACGTACGCCATCTCCACGGCCTGCTGGTGGTGCACGGCCATGTCCCGCGCGAACCCCGCGTCCGCCGAGCCGGCGTCCGGGACCGTGTCGTTCGAGCCGTCCCCGGCGGCCGCGTAGGTGATCGCGCCGGCGGCGACGAGGACGGCCGCCGCGGTCCCCGCCATCCAGCCGATGTGCCGCCTCACTCCGGCAGACCACCCGTGCAGGCCGCGCCCGGCTCGGGCGTCTGCTTGCCCTGGACGTAGGTCTCGAAGAACTTCCCGACGGCCGGGTCGTCCGCGCTCTTCACCGTGCGCTGGTGCCCCCACGCGCTCAGCATGATCGGGTCCTTCTGCTTCTCGTCCGGGCTCATCAGCGTGTACGGCGTCTGCTTCACCTTCGCCGCCAGCGCGTCGACGTCGGACTTGGACGCCTTGGACGTGTACGTCACCCACACCGCGCCGTGCTCCAGCGAGTGCACGGCGTTCTCCCGCCGCAGCTCCTTGGTGTAGACGTCGCCGTTGCAGTTCATCCAGGCCCGGTGGTGGTTGCCGCCGACCGGGGGCTCCATCGGGTACGTCACGCTCGTCTCGACGTGGGTGCTGGCCAGCTTCCCCTTCCAGGTGTTCACGCCGTCGTCGCCGGCGACGAACTTCCCGGAGGTCTTGTCGGGCTTCGCGGCCTCGTCGTCACCGGTCTGCGAGCGGACGAGGACGACCCCGCCGACGACGAGAGCGGCGACGATCACCGCGGAGACGCTGATCGTGATGACGCGGCCGCGGCGCTCGCGGGCCCGCTCGGCCCGCCGCATCTCCTCTATCCGCGCCTTGCGCTCGGCACTGTTCCTGTTCTTGGCGGAGCCCATGAGGTCATGTCCTTCGGCGAAAGGGGCGGTCGGGTTCGCTGATCGTAATGGGGAAGGGGTGGCCTCTCGTAGGGAGGTGACGACAACGGCCGGATCACGGGGACGGCCGCCTCGATTGTCCCGGCACCGGGCCGCCGTCGGCCGGGCGCACCTAGGAGGTGACGGCCTCGCCACGGGGGTGACCGCTCACCCTCATCACAACATGCATACGGTATGCAAATGGTAGCGGGGCCGGTCCGGCAGGGGCAGCGATTACGGAAGTCGGTGCGAGCAGGCAATATGGGCGGCAGAGCGGTTCACCCGACACCGCGGCGGCACCCCTGCCGACCGCCGGGCGTTCGGCCGGGGTCGATCCCACGATCAAGGCCCGCAACGCGCCGGAAACCGTGGTGTGGTGGGATGCTCAGGTGCCCGACCGCCTTCCGCAGCACCGGGGACAGGCGGCCTGACCAGCAAGGATGGGGAAGCGGAAGATGGACAAGCAGCAGGAGTTCGTGCTCCGGACGTTGGAGGAGCGCGACATCCGGTTCGTACGGCTGTGGTTCACGGACGTGCTGGGCTTCCTCAAGTCCGTGGCCGTGGCCCCCGCCGAGCTGGAGCAGGCCTTCGACGAGGGGATCGGTTTCGACGGGTCCGCGATCGAGGGCTTCGCCCGCGTCTACGAGTCCGACATGATCGCCAAGCCCGACCCGTCGACCTTCCAGATCCTGCCGTGGCGCGCCGAGGCCCCCGGCACGGCCCGGATGTTCTGCGACATCCTCATGCCGGACGGCTCCCCGTCCTTCGCGGACCCGCGCTACGTCCTCAAGCGCGCCCTCGCCCGCACCTCCGACCTGGGCTTCACGTTCTACACGCACCCGGAGATCGAGTTCTTCCTGCTGAAGGACAAGCCCGTCGACGGCACCCGCCCCACCCCGGCCGACAACTCCGGGTACTTCGACCACACCCCGCAGAACATCGGCATGGACTTCCGCCGCCAGGCGATCACCATGCTGGAGTCCATGGGCATCTCGGTGGAGTTCTCCCACCACGAGGGCGCCCCCGGCCAGCAGGAGATCGACCTGCGCTACGCCGACGCGCTCTCCACGGCCGACAACATCATGACGTTCCGCCTGGTCATGAAGCAGGTGGCGCTGGAGCAGGGCGTCCAGGCGACGTTCATGCCGAAGCCGTTCTCCGAGCACCCGGGCAGCGGCATGCACACGCACCTCTCCCTCTTCGAGGGCGACCGCAACGCGTTCTACGAGTCCGGCGCCGAGTACCAGCTCTCCAAGGTCGGCCGCTCCTTCATCGCGGGCCTGCTGCGGCACGCGGCGGAGATCTCCGCGGTCACCAACCAGTGGGTGAACTCCTACAAGCGCATCTGGGGCGGCTCCGAGCGCACCGCGGGCGCCGGCGGTGAGGCCCCCTCGTACATCTGCTGGGGCCACAACAACCGCTCCGCCCTGGTCCGCGTCCCGATGTACAAGCCGGGCAAGACCGGCTCGGCCCGCGTCGAGGTCCGCTCCCTGGACGCGGGCGCCAACCCGTACCTCGCCTACGCGGTCCTGCTCGCCGCCGGCCTCAAGGGCATCGAGGAGGGCTACGAACTCCCGCCCGGCGCCGAGGACGACGTGTGGGCCCTCTCCAACGCCGAGCGCCGCGCGATGGGCATCGAGCCCCTCCCGCAGAACCTCGGCGAGGCCCTGACCCTCATGGAGAACAGCGACCTGGTCGCCGAGACCCTCGGCGAGCACGTCTTCGACTTCTTCCTGCGCAACAAGAAGAGCGAGTGGGAGGAGTACCGCAGCGAGGTCACGGCCTTCGAGCTGCGGAAGAACCTGCCGGTGCTGTAGGCACCTCCGGGAAAACAGGGGCCGGCGGTCACGGACCGCCGGCCCCTTCGGCGTCCCGGGGGCCTACTCCGCGGCCGCCGCCTGCTCCGCCAGCACCGCGTGCAGCGGCTGGTTCGTACGGCGGCGGTACTCCTGGACGGACCAGCCGTTGCCGTCGGGGTCCTTGAAGTACATGAAGGTGGCGCCGTCGTCCGGCGCGTACTGCACCGGCTCCGACACGTCCAGGCCCCGCTCGCGCAGCTCCGCGTACGCCGCCTTGATGTCGGCCACGCAGAGCTGGAGGCCCTGGTAGGAGCCGGGCTGCGGCACGGTCTCGCCTTTGGTCATGTCCCAGATGCTGTCGCCCAGGGCGATCGAACAGCCGGAACCCGGCGGGGTCAGCTGGACGATGCGCATGCCCGGCATGACCTCCTGGTCGATGTCGACGTGGAAGCCGACCTTGTCGCGGTAGAAGTCACGGGCCCGGTCGATGTCGGTCACGGGCAGCGGGATCACTTCGAGGGTGAAGTCCATCAGCGGTCTCCAGGGTCGACGGCGGCGGGTCTGGCTGAACGGCTCCCCCTTACCGAAGCCGAAATCGGTACGAGGCGCCACCGAAACGCCCGGACTGGACACATCCGCCCGCCGGCGACCGCGTGAGGACGCGTCGGCGCCGACGGCCGGGACTGCGGCTAGGCTCGATCACGTACGGCCTTGATCGGACGCGTACACCCCTGATCGGAACGGGAGGGCGAGCATGACGGCGCCGGGACGCAGGAGCAGTACGTTCACTCGGCTGCTGCGGCACGGTTTCACCGACCCGTCGGCCGCCGAACGCCTCCTGGACAGCCCCGACCTCACCCCCCTCAGGAACGACCCGGTCCTCCTGGAGGCCCTGGGCGCCACCGCCGACCCCGACCTCGCGCTCAACGGCCTCGTCCGGCTCACCGAGGCCCAGCCCGGCCCCGCCGACCGGCGCGAACTGCTCGACACGCTGATAGCGGCCAAGCCGCTGCGCGACCGGCTGCTCGGCGTGCTCGGCGCCTCCGCCGCCCTCGCCGACCACCTCGCCCGGCACCCCGGCGACTGGCAGACCCTGGTCACCTACGAGCCGCGCGACCTGCACCCCGGGGTGGAGGAGTTCGAACGGGCCCTCGCCGAGGCCGTCGACCCCGTCACCCTGCGCGTCGCCTACCGGCGCTGCCTGCTGTCCATCGCCGCCCGCGACGTCTGCGGCACCACCGACCTCGCCCAGACCGCCGCCGAGCTCGCCGACCTCGCCACCGCCACCCTGCGCGCCGCCCTCGCCCTCGCCATGGCCGACGCCCCGCAGGACGCCGCGCAGTGCCGGCTCGCGGTGATCGCGATGGGCAAGTGCGGCGGCCACGAGCTCAACTACGTCTCCGACGTCGACGTCATCTTCGTCGCCGAGACCGCCGACGGCGCCGACGAGGGCAAGGCCCTGCAGGCCGCCACCCGGCTCGCCTCGCACATGATGCGGATCTGCTCCGAGACCACCGTCGAGGGCTCCATCTGGCCCGTCGACGCCAACCTGCGCCCCGAGGGCCGCAACGGCCCCCTGGTGCGCACCCTCAGCAGCCACCTCGCCTACTACCAGCGCTGGGCCAAGACCTGGGAGTTCCAGGCGTTGCTGAAGGCCCGCCCGGTCGCGGGCGACCTGGAGCTGGGCGCGGAGTACGTCGCCGCGCTGCGGCCCCTGGTGTGGAAGGCCGCCGAACGCGACAACTTCGTCGCGGACGTGCAGAAGATGCGCCGCCGCGTCGTCGAGAACATCCCGGCGTCCGAGGTCGACCGCCAGCTCAAGCTCGGCCCCGGCGGGCTGCGGGACGTCGAGTTCGCCGTGCAGCTGCTCCAGCTGGTGCACGGCCGCGACGACGCCGCCCTGCGCAGCGGCACCACCCTGGACGCCCTCCATGCCCTCGCCGCCGGCGGCTACGTCGGCCGGGCCGACGCCGCCCAGCTCGACGCCGCCTACCGCTTCCTGCGCTCCATGGAGCACCGCATCCAGCTCCACCGGCTGCGCCGCACCCACCTGGTCCCCGAGGACGACGCCGACCTGCGCCGCATCGGCCGCTCCCTCGGCCTGCGCGCCGACCCGGTCGCCGAGCTGACCCGTGAGTGGAAGCGGCACACCAGCGTCGTACGGCGGCTGCACGAGAAGCTCTTCTACCGGCCGCTGCTGGACGCCGTCGCCCAGCTCGCCCCCGGCGAGGCCCGGCTCAGCGCGGGCGCGGCCCGCGAACGGCTCGTGGCCCTCGGTTACGCCGACCCCGCGTCGGCGCTGCGGCACCTGGAGGCGCTGGCCTCCGGGGTGACCCGCGCGGCGGCGATCCAGCGCACCCTGCTGCCCGTCCTGCTGGGCTGGTTCGCGGACTCCGCCGATCCGGACTCCGGGCTGCTGAACTTCCGCAAGGTCTCCGACGCGCTCGGCAAGACCCCCTGGTACCTGCGGCTGCTGCGCGACGAGGGCGCCGCCGCCGAGAACCTCGCCCGGGTCCTGTCGGCGGGCCGGCTCGCCCCGGACCTGCTGATGCGGGCCCCGGAGGCCGTCGCGCTCCTCGGCGACGGCGACGGCGGTCTGGAGCCGCGCACGCGGGCCCACCTGGAGCAGGAGGTGCTGGCGGCGGTGCGCCGCGCCGACAACGCCGTCCAGGGCGTCACGGCGGCCCGTGGCGTCCGGCGCCGCGAGCTGTTCCGCACGGCCGCCGCCGACATCGTCGACTCCTACGGCACCGAGACCAAGCCGGCCGAGGCCGACCAGGGCGCCCTCGTGGACCGGGTCGGCGCCGCGGTCTCCGACCTCACGGCGGCGACGCTGGCCGGCACCCTGCGCGCGGTCGTCCGCGAGGGCTGGGGCGACACCCTGCCCACCCGCTTCGCGATCATCGGCATGGGCCGTTTCGGCGGGCACGAGCTCGGCTACGGCAGCGACGCGGACGTCCTGTTCGTGCACGAGCCGCGCGAGGGCGTCGACGACCAGGAGGCCGCCGCCGCGGCCAACCGCGTGGTGGGGGAGATGAGGCGGCTGCTCCAGATCCCCAGCGCGGATCCGCCGCTGCTGATCGACGCCGATCTGCGCCCCGAGGGCAAGTCCGGGCCACTGGTGCGCACCCTGAACTCGTACGCGGCCTACTACCGGCGCTGGTCGCTGGGGTGGGAGTCGCAGGCGCTGCTGCGGGCCGAGCCGGTCGCGGGCGACGCGGAACTGGCTGGACGGTTCGTCGAGCTGATCGACCCGCTGCGCTATCCCGCGCGGGGGCTCGACGAGGAGGCCGTACGGGAGATCCGGCGGCTGAAGGCGCGCATGGAGTCCGAGCGCCTGCCGCGTGGCGCCGACCCGAAGCTGCACACCAAGCTCGGCCCCGGCGGGCTCTCGGACGTCGAGTGGACCGTCCAGCTGCTCCAGCTGCGGCACGGGGCCGAGGAGCCGGGACTGCGCACCACCCGAACCCGCGAGGCGCTGGCCGCGGCCCTCGCGGCCGGGCTCATCGGCGAGGAGGACGCCGGGATCCTGGACGAGGCGTGGGTGCTGGCGACCCGGGTGCGCAACGCCGTGATGCTGGTGCGCGGACGCGCCGGCGACACCTTCCCGTCGGACCCGCGCGAGCTGGCGGCGGTCGGCCGGTACCTGGGGTACGAGCCCGGTCACGTGGGCGACATGCTGGACGACTACCGCCGTACGGCCCGGCGGGCACGCGGCGTGGTGGAGGAGCTGTTCTACGGCGGATGAGCGGCGGCCGGATCGTGGCCGTGACGTCGCGTCGTCCGCCCGGACGGCAGGCGGGACGTGACGGACCCGGCCTACGGCGCCGACGGCGCGGCCGGTACCGGCGGGCTCTGCTCGTCCTCGGCGGCCACCGGAGCGGGGAGGCGCGCGCCGACGGCCGGTGACGGCGGCTTCGGGGCCCCGGCCCAGCCGGGAACCGCCCGGGGCAGCGCGTAGGGCTGCGCCCCGTACCAGAGGCGGGCCACCCCGTAGCCGAACGCCAGGCAGACCAGACCGCCGACCGCGTCGAGCCAGAAGTGGTTGGCCGTCGCGACGATCACGACGAGGGTCGCGGCCGGGTAGAGCAGGCCGAGGACGCGGACCCACGGTGTCCTCGCCAGAATGAAGATCGTCAGACCGCTCCACACCGACCAGCCGATATGCATGGACGGCATGGCGGCGTACTGGTTCGACATGTTCTTCAGGTCCCCGGAGGCCATCGAGCCCCAGGTGTCGTGGGCCTGGACCGTGTCGATGAAGCCGGTGTTCGTCATCAGCCGCGGGGGAGCGAGCGGATACAGGTAGTAACCGACCAGGGCCACGCCGGTGGTCGCGAAGAGGACCAGGCGGGTCGCCGCGTAGCGGCCGGGGTGCCGGCGGTACAGCCAGACCAGGACTGCGAGCGTCACCACGAAGTGCAGGGTGGCGTAGTAGTAGTTCATCCCGACGATGAGCCAAGTCACGCCGTTCACCGCGTGGTTGACGGACTCCTCGACGGCGATGCCGAGACGGTACTCGAGCCGCCACAGCCAGTCGGCGTTGCTCAGGGCCTCGGCGCGCTGCTCCGGGACGGCGTTGCGGATCAGGGAGTACGTCCAGTAACTCACCGCGATCAGCAGGATCTCGAACCACAGGCGCGGTCGTCGGGGCGCGCGCATCCGGCGCGGGAGTCCCGGCCCCGTCCTCTCCGCGACGGGCTGCGGAACGGCTTCTTCAGGGCCTTCGCGTGTCGTCACGGTAGCGTCACCCATGGGCACAGAGTCTGCCAGAAAAGACTTCTCCGACCGATCATCCTCCGGTCGGGTCCGTGACGCACTTTCCGCCGCTGCTCTCCTCCCGGGGGAGTAGGCCGCAGGTCCCGGACACCCCTAGGGGGTGTCCCGCCGATCGGGCCGGGCTGCCGGCGTCCGGCACCGCGCCTCGCCGCGTTGCCTACGGTCGCCGATTCCCCCGCTGCATCGACTCCCTCCGAGGCCTTGCGACGCACGGCGCCGGACGCCGCTCACCGATCCGGCTCGGTCGACAAGGACGCCCTCAGGAGCGGGCGCGGTCGCCGGGGGCAGAGGCCGTCGAGCCGCGCACGACCAGCTCGGGCATGAACACGAACTCGCTGTGCGGCGCCGGGGTTCCGCCGATCTCCTCCAGGAGCGTCCGTACGGCGGCCTGGCCCATGGCCGGGACCGGCTTGCGCACCGTGGTGAGGGGCGGGTCGGTGAAGGCGATCAGCGGGGAGTCGTCGAAGCCGACCACCGAGATGTCGGTGGGGACCTCCAGTCCCTGCTGACGGGCCGCCCGTATCGCGCCCAGCGCCATCATGTCGCTGGCGCAGACGACGGCCGTGCAGTCACGGGCGATGAGGGCGGTGGCGGCGGCCTGCCCGCCCTCCAGGGTGTACAGGGAGTGCCGCACCAGGTCCCGCTCGATGACGTCCGGCGCCAGGTTCAGCTGCTCCTGCACGGTCCGGACGAACCCCTCGATCTTGCGCTGCACCGGCACGAACCGCTTCGGGCCGAGGGCCAGGCCGATCCGGGTGTGCCCGAGGGAGACGAGGTGGGTCACCGCCAGCGACATCGCCGCCCGGTCGTCGGGGGAGATGAAGGGCGCCTGGACCTTGGGGGAGAAGCCGTCGACCAGGACGAAGGGGACGCCTTGGGCGCGCAGTCGCTCGTAGCGCTGCATGTCCGCGGTGGTGTCCGCGTGCAGACCGGAGACGTAGATGATGCCCGCGACCCCCCGGTCCACGAGCATCTCGGTGAGTTCGTCCTCGGTGGACCCGCCGGGCGTCTGGGTGGCCAGCACGGGCGTATAGCCCTGCCGGGTCAGCGCCTGGCCGATGACCTGGGCGAGCGCCGGGAATATCGGGTTCTCCAGCTCGGGGGTGATCAGGCCGACCAGGCCCTCGCTGCGCTGGCGGAGCCGCACCGGACGCTCGTAGCCGAGCACGTCGAGTGCGGCCAGCACGGACTGGCGGGTGGTGGCGGCGACGCCCGGCTTCCCGTTGAGGACGCGGCTGACGGTCGCTTCGCTCACCCCCGCCTGAGCAGCGATGTCGGCAAGCCGTGTGGTCACGGCACTGGACTGTACCTGTCGTATGCCGCCTTGCACACCAATCGGACGCCGAGGGCGACCCGTTGGCCGGCCCGTGCGGGGCTGCTGCGTCATCGCGCTCCCTCGTGGAAGTCATAGCAAGAGCTTGCAGAGTCTTGCACAAGTGGACCGCGCGCCGCTCCACCCCTGCAAGGAAGCGTCTCACGGCGGTCGCTGGACGGTCACGCCGGGATAACTTCCGCGCTCCCTTGCACTTTTTTGCTGCAAGGTCTTTCGCAAGGATTGCATCGCTGTTACGTTCTCGTCGCCCGGCGGCCGCAAAGGCGCAGTCGGCACGACAGCAGGGGCAGGCAGACGGGGCCGCCCCCGCATCACACGGGCTTTCACCCTCAAGGAGAACTCATGCGGCGTGGCATAGCGGCCACCGCGCTGGTGGCGTCCCTCGCCCTCGCGGCGACGGCCTGCGGCGGAGACGACAGCGGCAGCGACTCGAGCGGTCCGGTGACCATCACCTGGTGGGACACCTCCAACGCGACCAACGAGGCGCCGACGTACAAGGCCTTGGTCAAGGAGTTCGAGGCCGCCAACAAGGACATCAAGGTCAAGTACGTCAACGTCCCCTTCGACCAGGCGCAGAACAAGTTCGACACCGCCGCCGGTTCCAAGGGTGCCCCGGACATCCTGCGCTCCGAGGTCGGCTGGACCCCGGCCTTCGCGAAGAAGAGCTTCTTCCTGCCGCTGGACGGCACCGAGGCCCTCGCCGAGCAGGACAAGTTCAAGGCCAACCTGCTGGAGCAGGCCAAGTACGAGGGCAAGACGTACGGCGTCCCGTTCGTCACGGACACCCTCGCGCTGGTCTACAACAAGCAGCTCTTCGAGAAGGCCGGCATCACCGAGGCCCCCAAGACCTGGGACGACCTCAAGAAGGCCGCCGCCACGATCAAGGGCAAGACCGGCGTCGACGGCTACTGGGGCTCCACCCAGGCCTACTACGCCCAGTCCTTCCTCTACGGCGAGGGCACCGACACCGTCGACGCCGACGCCAAGAAGATCACCGTCAACTCGGCGGAGGCGAAGAAGGCGTACGGCACCTGGCTCGACCTGTTCGACGGCAAGGGCCTGCACAAGGCCGACACGACCGCCGACGCGTACGCCCACATCCAGGACGCGTTCGTCAACGGCAAGGTCGCCGCGATCGTCCAGGGCCCCTGGGAGATCACGAACTTCTACAAGGGCTCCGCGTTCAAGGACAAGTCCAACCTGGGCATCGCCACCGTCCCGGCCGGCTCCAGCGGCAAGGCGGGCGCCCCGACGGGTGGCCACAACCTGTCGGTCTACGCCGGCTCCGACGAGGCCCACCAGAAGGCCGCGCTGAAGTTCGTGAACTTCATGACGTCGGCGAAGTCGCAGGAGACCATCGCGCTGAAGAACAGCACGCTGCCCACCCGTGACGACGCCTACACCGACCAGGTCAAGGCCGACCCGGGCATCGCCGGCTACCAGGGTGTCCTCGCCGCCGCCCAGCCGCGTCCGGCGCTGCCGGAGTACAGCTCCCTGTGGGGTCCGCTCGACACCGAGCTGCCCAAGATCGCGGGTGGCAAGGAGTCCCTGGACAAGGGCCTGAGCACCGCCGAGACGGCCATCGCCAAGCTGGTGCCCGACTTCAGCAAGTGAGCCCCGCGTGGCCGCCGGACCGCCCTGTTGGGGCGGGGCGATCCGGCGGCCGCCCGGCCGTCCCACCGGTCCTTCCCCGGACTTCCTGAACTCCCAGAAGGTGTCGAACCATGACAGTCGCCATCGACCGCGCGACGGGCAAGCGCCGCGGTGACCGTGCGCCCCGGCCAGGGCTCGGGCAGCGCCTGAAGAACAGCTACCAGAAGCACTGGTACGCGTACGCGATGATCGCCCCGGTGATCGTCGTGCTCGGCATCCTCGTGCTGTACCCGCTGGCCTACGGTCTGTACCTCACGCTGACCGACGCCAACAGCCTCAACACCGCGCGCACGATCGGCGTCAACGAGATCGAGGCGACGTACAAGTTCATCGGCTTCGACAACTACGCCGACATCCTCTGGGGCGACACCTCCTACGACCGCTTCTGGTCGCACTTCATCTGGACGATCGTGTGGACGGCCGCGTGTGTGGTCCTGCACTACGCGATCGGCCTCGGCCTCGCCCTGCTGCTCAACCAGAAGCTGCGCGGCCGCACCGTCTACCGCCTCGTCCTGGTCCTGCCGTGGGCCGTGCCCACATTCGTCACCGTGTTCGGCTGGCGGTTCATGCTCGCGGACGGCGGCGTCATCAACTCCGCGCTGGAGGCCCTGCACCTGCCCGCCCCGCTGTGGCTGGAGGACACCTTCTGGCAGCGGTTCGCGGCGATCATGGTCAACACCTGGTGCGGTGTGCCGTTCATGATGGTCTCCCTGCTCGGCGGCCTGCAGTCCATCGACGCCTCCCTCTACGAGGCCGCGGAGATGGACGGCGCCAGCGCCTGGCAGCGCTTCCGGTACGTCACCCTGCCGGGCCTGCGGACGGTCAGCTCCACCGTGGTGCTGCTGGGCATCATCTGGACGTTCAACCAGTTCGCCGTGATCTTCCTCCTCTTCGGCAACACGGCGCCCGACGCGCAGATCCTCGTCACCTGGGCCTACTACCTCGGCTTCGGACAGCAACCGCGTGACTTCGCCCAGTCCGCCGCCTACGGCATCCTGCTGCTGGGCATCCTGATCGTCTTCACCTCGTTCTACCGCCGCTGGCTGAACCGCAACGAGCAGCAGCTCGCGATCTGAGGCAGGAGTTCTTCATGAGTACCACCACAGCCCAGACCTCCGCCGCGGCGACCGGACCGGAGAGCACGGAGAGGAAGCCCCGCCGCACCCGCCGGCGCGGTGAGCCGGGCCTCGCCGGCTCCCTCGCCTCCCATGGCATGCTCACCGTCGCGAGCCTGATCGCCCTGTTCCCCGTCCTGTGGCTGGTGTTCCTGTCCCTGGGCCCGGACAAGGACGACTATCTGCACCCCGGGCGCATCTGGTCCAAGATGACGTTCGACAACTACGCCTTCGTCCTGTCGGACACGAACTTCTTCGACTGGCTGAAGAGTTCGCTGATCGTGTCGCTGGGCACCACAGTGATCGGCGTGATGATCGCCGCCACCACCGGCTACGCGGTCTCCCGCATGCGCTTCCCCGGCTACCGGAAGTTCATGTGGGTGCTGCTGGTCACCCAGATGTTCCCGATCGCGGTCCTGATCGTGCCGATGTACCAGATCCTCTCGGAGCTGGGCCTCATCGACACCTACCTCGGCCTGATCCTCGTCTACTGCTCGACGGCGGTGCCGTACTGCGCCTGGCTGCTCAAGGGCTACTTCGACACCATCCCGTTCGAGATCGACGAGGCCGGGCGCGTCGACGGCCTCTCCCCGTTCGGCACCTTCGCGCGGCTGATCCTGCCGCTCGCCAAGCCGGGTCTCGCGGTGGCGGCCTTCTACAGCTTCATCACCGCCTTCGGCGAGGTGGCCTTCGCCACCACCTTCCTGCTCGACGACCAGAAGTACACGCTGGCCGTCGGCCTGCAGAGCTTCGTCAGCGAGCACGACGCCCAGCGCAACCTCATGGCGGCCACGGCCGTGCTGATCGCGATACCGGTCTCCCTCTTCTTCTACCTCGTGCAGAAGAACCTGGTCACCGGCCTCACCGCCGGCGGCACGAAGGGCTGAGCCGGCCCCGAGAACCCGAGGCGGCCGCCGTGTCCATCCGACCCCGCTGTCACTGCGGCCGCCTCGTCGTCCGCCGCCCGCGCGCGCACGACGCAGACCCGACGACTCCTTCTCCGCCCGTGACACCCACCGTCCGGGCGGGAGACCCCCACCGCATCAAGGAAGCCATGAGCCAGTACCCCACCGCCCCGGCCGAGACCGCTGCCGTCGCCACCGTCGCCAAGCGCCGCGACTGGTGGCGCGACGCGGTGATCTACCAGGTCTACCCGCGCAGCTTCGCCGACAGCAACGGCGACGGCATGGGCGACCTGGAAGGCGTCCGCTCCCGCCTGCCGTACCTGGTCGCTCTCGGTGTCGACGCCGTATGGCTGAGCCCCTTCTACGCCTCCCCGCAGGCCGACGCCGGCTACGACGTCGCCGACTACCGGGCCGTCGACCCGATGTTCGGCAACCTGCTGGACGCCGACGCGCTGATCCGCGACGCCCGTGAACTGGGCCTGCGCGTCATCGTCGACCTGGTCCCCAACCACTCCTCGGACCAGCACGAGTGGTTCAAGCGCGCCCTCGCCGAGGGCCCGGGCTCGCCGCTGCGCGACCGCTACCACTTCCGCCCCGGCAAGGGCGCGAACGGCGAGCTTCCGCCGAACGACTGGGAGTCCATCTTCGGCGGCCCCGCCTGGACCCGGGTCACCGAGCCCGACGGCACCCCCGGCGAGTGGTACCTGCACCTGTTCGCGCCCGAGCAGCCCGACTTCAACTGGGAGCACCCGGCGGTCGGCGACGAGTTCCGCTCCATCCTGCGGTTCTGGCTGGACATGGGCGTGGACGGCTTCCGCATCGACGTCGCCCACGGCATGGTCAAGGCCGAGGGCCTGCCCGACCTGGGCTCCCACGACGAGATGCGGCTGCTGGGCAACGATGTCACCCCGTTCTTCGACCAGGACGGCGTGCACGACATCTACCGGCAGTGGCGGCGCATCCTCGACGAGTACTCCGGTGAGCGGATCTTCGTCGCCGAGGCGTGGACCCCGACCGTCGAGCGCACCGCGAACTACGTCCGCCCGGACGAGCTGCACCAGGCGTTCAACTTCCAGTACCTGGCCACCCACTGGGACGCCGCCGAGCTGCGCGAGGTCGTCGACCGCACCCTGGAGGCCATGCGCCCCGTCGGCGCCCCGGCCACCTGGGTGCTGTCCAACCACGACGTCACCCGGCACGCCACCCGCTTCGCCAACCCGCCCGGCCTGGGCACCCAGATCCGCACCGCCGGCGACCGCGCGCTCGGCCTGCGCCGCGCCCGCGCCGCCACGCTGCTGATGCTGGCCCTGCCCGGCTCGGCCTACGTCTACCAGGGCGAGGAGCTGGGCCTGCCGGACGTCGTCGACCTGCCGGACGAGGTGCGCCAGGACCCCGCGTACTTCCGCGGCGAGGGTCAGGACGGCTTCCGCGACGGCTGCCGGGTGCCGATCCCGTGGACGCGCTCCGGATCGTCGTACGGCTTCGGCGCGGGCGGCAGCTGGCTGCCGCAGCCGGAGGGCTGGGGCGAGCTGAGCGTCGAGGCCCAGACCGGCGACCCGGACTCCACCCTGGAGCTGTACCGCGCCGCGCTGGCCGCCCGGCGCGCCCACCCCGACCTCGGCGCCGGGGACGCGGTGGAGTGGCTGCGGGCCCCCGAGGGCGTTCTCGCGTTCCGGCGCCGGGAGTTCGTCTGCGTGGCGAACACCGGCACCGAGTCGGTGACGATCCCGGCGTACGGGCGGCTGCTGCTCGCCAGCGGTGAGGTCACCGAGACGGACGGCGAGGCGAAGCTGCCGGGCGACACCACGGTGTGGTGGACCGCGGCCTCCTGACGGCCGTTCTGCCAGAATTTTCATCCAACTTCGGACGGCCCGCTGCCTTTTCAGGCGGCGGGCCTTTAACATCTCCGTCACCGCAAGGTAATTGAAAGTTTTCAGCAAGAGCCTTCAACGGTGAAGGAACCCCACATGCACCGCAGATCCCTTCCCTGGGCGGCCGCACTCGCGTCGGCCCTCACCGCCTCCACCCTTGTCATGCACCCGACCGAGGCGGCGGCCTCTCCCCCCGGCACCAAGGACGTCACCGCCGTCCTCTTCGAGTGGAAGTTCTCCTCCGTCGCCAAGGAGTGCACCACCACCCTCGGCCCGGCCGGCTACGGCTACGTGCAGGTCTCCCCGCCCGCCGAGCACATACAGGGCTCCCAGTGGTGGACGTCGTACCAGCCCGTGAGCTACAAGATCGCCGGACGGCTCGGCGACCGCGCCGCCTTCCAGAGCATGGTGAACACCTGCCACGCGGCCGGTGTGAAGGTCGTCGTGGACACCGTCGTCAACCACATGGCGGCGGGCAGCGGCACCGGCACCGGCGGCTCGTCGTACACGAAGTACGCCTACCCCGGCCTGTACTCGTCGTACGACTTCGACGACTGCACCGCCCAGGTGAGCAACTACCAGGACCGCTGGAACGTCCAGCACTGCGAACTCGTCGGACTCGCCGACCTCGACACCGGCGAGGACTATGTCCGCGGCGCCATCGCCGGCTACATGAACGATCTGCTCACGCTCGGCGTCGACGGCTTCCGCATCGACGCGGCCAAGCACATCGACACCGCCGACCTGGCGAACATCAAGTCCCGCCTGTCCAACTCCAACGCCTACTGGAAGCAGGAGGTCATCTACGGCTCCGGCGAGGCCGTCCAGCCCACCGAGTACACCCGCAACGGCGACGTCCAGGAGTTCCGCTACGCCTACGACCTCAAGCGGGTCTTCAACAACGAGAACCTCGCCTACCTCAAGAACTACGGCGAGGGCTGGGGCTACCTGAGCAGCTCCAGCGCCGGTGTCTTCGTCGACAACCACGACACCGAGCGCAACGGCTCCACCCTCAACTACAAGGACAACGCCAACTACACCCTGGCCAACGTCTTCATGCTGGCCTGGCCCTACGGCGCGCCCGACATCAACTCCGGCTACGAGTTCTCCGACATCGACGCCGGACCGCCCAACGGCGGCTCGGTGACCGCCTGCTGGCAGAACGGCTGGAAGTGCCAGCACAACTGGCCGGAGATCAAGTCCATGGTCGCCTTCCGCAACGCCACGCGCGGCCAGGCCGTCACCAACTGGTGGGACAACGGCGGCGACGCCATCGCGTTCGGCCGGGGCTCCAAGGGCTTCGTGGCCATCAACCACGAGTCCGGCTCGCTGAGTCGCACGTACCAGACGTCGCTGCCCGCCGGCACGTACTGCAACGTGCAGAACAACACCACCGTGACGGTGAACTCCGCCGGTCAGCTCACCGCGACCCTCGGCGCGAACACGGCCCTGGCCGTATACGCCGGCAAGTCGGGCTGCTGAGCGGGCAACTGAAAGTTTTTGCCGGTGGTTTCAAGCCTCTTGCTGTAAGCGTTGCGACGGCGATACGGTCGCGCGGGGTCGGACCCGAAGAGCCGCAATCGCAAGGAGCCCCTCTGTGATACCGAGATGGCCGTCGCCGTGGAGGCGCCGAACCACCCATGCCGGACGGGTCGCTGCGGTCACCGTGACCACGCTGGCCGCAGCGCTCGTCCAGCCACTCGCCGCGCGGGCGGCGACCCCGCCGGCGCCGCCGTCCGACGCGAAGCTCGCCGCCGAGCCCGCCCGGCACGACGCGACCCGCGAGCAGTTCTACTTCGTCCTGCCGGACCGGTTCGCCAACGGCGACACCGGCAACGACAAGGGCGGCCTGACCGGTTCGCGCCTGTCCACCGGCTACGACCCCACCGACAAGGGCTTCTACCAGGGCGGCGACCTCAAGGGCCTGACCCAGCGCCTGGACTACATCAAGGGCCTGGGCACCACCGCCATCTGGATGGCGCCGATCTTCAAGAACCGGCCCGTGCAGGGGACGGGGAACAACGCCTCCGCCGGCTACCACGGCTACTGGATCACCGACTTCACCCAGGTCGACCCGCACTTCGGCACCAACAAGGACCTCGAGACCCTCATCTCCAAGGCCCACGCCAAGGGCATGAAGGTCTTCTTCGACGTCATCACCAACCACACGGCCGACGTCGTGGACTACGAGGAGAAGTCCTACGACTACCTCTCCAAGGGTGCCTTCCCCTACCTGACCGAGGACGGGCGGCCGTTCGACGACGCCGACTACGCGGACGGCACCCGGCGCTTCCCCGCCGTGGACGCCGACTCCTTCCCGCGCACCCCTGTCACCGGCCCGACGAAGAAGGTCCCGTCGTGGCTCGACGACCCGACGATGTACCACAACCGCGGCGACTCCACCTTCGCCGGGGAGAGCTCCGGGCACGGTGACTTCTCCGGCCTGGACGACCTGTGGACCGAGCGTCCCGAGGTCGTCAGCGGCATGGAGAAGATCTACCAGCGCTGGGTGCGCGACTTCGACATCGACGGCTTCCGCATCGACACGGTCAAGCACGTCGACATGGAGTTCTGGACCCAGTGGGCCACCGCCCTGGACTCCTACGCCGCCCAGCGCGGCCGCGACGACTTCTTCATGTTCGGCGAGGTGTACACCTCCGACACGGACATCACCGCGCCCTACGTCACCCAGGGCCGCCTCGACGCCACGCTCGACTTCCCCTTCCAGGAGGCGGCACGCCAGTACGCCTCCCAGGGCGGCAGCGCGCGCAAGCTCGCGTCCGTCTTCGGCGACGACTACAAGTACACGACCGACAAGGCCAACGCCTACGAACAGGTCACCTTCCTCGGCAACCACGACATGGGCCGCATCGGGTCCTTCCTCAAGCAGGACAACCCGAAGGCCACCGACGCCGAGCTGCTGAAGAAGGACCGGCTCGCCAACGAGCTGATGTTCCTCAGCCGGGGCAACCCGGTCGTCTACTACGGCGACGAGCAGGGCTTCACCGGCGCCGGCGGCGACAAGGACGCCCGCCAGACCCTGTTCGCCTCGAAGACCGCCGACTACCTCGACGACGACCAGATCGGCACCGACCGCACCCACGCCGCCGACGCCTACGACACCAAGGCCCCGCTGTACCGGCAGATCAGCGCCCTCGCCGAGCTGCGCAAGGCGAACCCGGCCCTCGCCGACGGAGTCCAGACCGAGCGGTACGCCGCCGACGGCGCCGGCGTCTACGCCTTCTCCCGCACCGACGCCCGCAAGGGCACCGAGTACGTCGTCGCCTTCAACAACGCGGACGACGCCCGCACCGCGACCTTCGCCGTCGGCTCGGCGAACACCACCTACACCGCCCTCCACGGCACGAAGGACGCCGCCCGCTCCGACGCCGACAAGAAGCTCACCGTCACCGTTCCGGCGGGCGCGGCGATCGTCCTGAAGGCCCCCGGACGGCCCGCGCGGCCCGCGGCCGAGCCGACGCTCACCCTGAAGGCCCCCGCCGCGGGCGCCACCGGCACCGTGGAGATCTCCGCCGACGTCGACGGCGGGCAGCTCAACCGCGTCGTCTTCGCCGCGCAGACCGGCAACGGCAAGTGGCGGGTCCTCGGCTCCGCCGACCACGCCCCCTACAAGGTCCGCCAGGTCGTCGGCGCGGACGTGGCGCCCGGCACCGCCCTGCGCTACAAGGCCGTCGTCGTCGACGCCGCAGGCCGCACGGCCTCGGCCACCGCGTCCTCCACGACCGGCACCCCGCCGGCCCCGGAGACCCCCACCGCCGCCTCCCGCGACTACGCGATCGTCCACTACAAGCGCACCGACGGCGACTACGCCGACTGGGGCCTGTACGCCTGGGGCGACCTCGCCGACGGCGAGGCCACCGAGTGGCCGGCCGGCCACCCCTTCACCGGCCGGGACGCCTACGGCGCCTTCGCCTACGTCAAGCTGAAGCCGGGCGCCTCCAGCGTCGGCTTCCTGGTCGTCGACAAGGACGGCACCAAGGACGTCTCCGCCGACCGCACGATCGACGTCACCAAGACCGGCGAGATCTGGATCGAGCAGGGCAAGGACACCGTCCGCACCGAGCGGCCCGCGGCCGACTACCCGGCCCCGGACAAGAGCAAGGCCGTCCTGCACTACCACCGCGCCGACGGGAACTACGACGGCTGGGGACTGCACACCTGGACCGGTGCCGCGAACCCCACCGAGTGGTCGAACCCCCTGAAGCCGGTCAAGACTGATACGTATGGTGCGGTCTTCGAGGTACCGCTCACCGACGGTGCCACCAGCCTCAGCTACATCCTCCACAAGGGCGACGAGAAGGACCTGCCCGCCGACCAGTCGCTCGACCTCACGGCGAACGGCCACGAGGTGTGGCTGGTGAGCGGCCAGGAGAAGTACCTGCTCCCGCAGCCCGCGGGCTCGGCCGCCGCGCTCGACCCGACCACCTCCAAGGCCGTCTGGATCGACCGGAACACCGTCGTCTGGAACGGCTCCGAGGGCGCCGCCTCCACCCAGCTGCTCTACAGCCGCGACGGGGGCATCGAGGCGAAGGACGGCGCCCTGACCGGCGACGCCCGGTGGCTGCGCCTGGCGAAGACCTCCCTCACCGACGCCCAGAAGGCGAAGTTCCCGCACCTGAAGGACCACACCGCCTGGTCCGTCGACCCGCGCGACCGCGACCGCGTCCGCGAGGCCCTGCGCGGCCAGGTCGTCGCCTCCCAGCGCGCCGCCAACGGTGCCGTGCTCGCCGCGACCGGTGTGCAGCTCGCCGGTGTCCTCGACGACCTCTACCGCGCCGCGACCCAGGCCGACCTCGGCCCGGTCTTCGCCAAGGGCCGTCCGACGCTGTCCGTCTGGGCGCCCACCGCCCACTCGGTGAAGCTGGAGATCGGCGGCGCCACGGTCGCCATGCACCGCGCCGACAGCACCGGCGTCTGGTCCGTCACCGGACCCGCGTCCTGGAAGAACAAGCCCTACCGGTACGTCGTGAAGGTCTGGGCGCCCAGCGTCCGCAAGATCGTCACCAACAAGGTCACCGACCCCTACTCGGTGGCCCTCACGACCGACTCCCGGCGCAGCGTCCTCGTCGACCTCGGCGACCGCTCGCTGGCACCGCGCGGCTGGACCACCTACACCAAGCCGAAGGCGGTGCCGCTGAAGGACGCCCAGATCCAGGAGCTGCACGTCCGGGACTTCTCGGTGGCCGACGAGACCGTCCCCGCGAAGGACCGCGGCACCTACCGCGCGTTCGGGGACAAGCTCAGCGACGGCTCCCGGCACCTGCGGAAGCTGGCCGAGGCGGGCACGTCGTACGTCCACCTGCTGCCCGTCTTCGACATCGCCACCATCCCCGAGAAGAAGTCCGAACAGGCCGTCACCGACTGCGACCTGGCCTCCCTGCCGGCCGACTCCGACCAGCAGCAGGAGTGCGTGGCGAAGACCGCCGCGAAGGACGCCTACAACTGGGGCTACGACCCGTACCACTACACGGTCCCGGAGGGCTCCTACTCCTCCGACCCCGACGGCACCACCCGCACCGTCGAGTTCCGCCAGATGGTCAAGGCGCTCAACGAGGACGGCCTGCGCGTCGTCATGGACGTCGTCTACAACCACACGGCGGCGGCCGGCCAGGCGGACACCAGCGTCCTGGACCGGATCGTGCCCGGCTACTACCAGCGGCTCCTGGCCGACGGCTCGGTCGCCAACAGCACCTGCTGCGCCAACACGGCCACCGAGAACGCCATGATGGGCAAGCTCGTCGTGGACTCCGTCGTCACCTGGGCCAAGGAGTACAAGGTCGACGGCTTCCGCTTCGACCTCATGGGGCACCACCCCAAGGCCAACATCCTCGCGGTCCGCAAGGCCCTCGACGCCCTGACCCTCGCCAAGGACGGTGTCGACGGCAAGAAGATCATCCTGTACGGCGAGGGCTGGAACTTCGGCGAGGTCGCCGACGACGCCCGGTTCGTCCAGGCCACGCAGAAGAACATGGCCGGCACCGGCATCGCCACCTTCTCCGACCGCGCCCGTGACGCCGTGCGCGGCGGCGGCCCCTTCGACGAGGACCCGGGCGTCCAGGGCTTCGCGTCCGGGCTCTACACCGAGCCCAACACGTCGAAGAACAACGGCACCGAGGCCGAGCAGAAGGCCCGCCTGCTGCACTACCAGGACCTGATCAAGGTCGGCCTGTCCGGCAACCTCGCCGGCTACCGCTTCACCGACACCGACGGCAAGGAGGTCAAGGGCTCCGAGGTCGACTACAACGGCGCCCCCGCCGGCTACGCGGCCGCCCCCGGCGACGCCCTCGCCTACGCGGACGCGCACGACAACGAGTCGCTGTTCGACGCGCTGACGTACAAGCTGCCCGCCGGGACGAGCGCGGCCGACCGCGCCCGGATGCAGGTGCTCGCCATGGCCACGGCCACCCTGTCGCAGGGCCCGGCGCTCTCCCAGGCCGGCACCGACCTGCTGCGCTCCAAGTCGCTGGACCGCAACTCCTACGACAGCGGCGACTGGTTCAACGCCATCCACTGGGACTGCGCGGACGGCAACGGCTTCGGCAGGGGCCTGCCGCCCGCGGCTGACAACGCCTCGAAGTGGCCGTACGCCAAGCCGCTGCTGGGCGGCGTCAAGGTCGGCTGCCCGCAGATCGAGGGCGCCTCGGCGGCCTACCGCGACCTGCTGCGGATCCGTTCGACGGAGAGCGCCTTCTCCCTCGGCACCGCCGCCCAGGTGCAGGCGAAGCTGTCCTTCCCGCTGTCCGGCAAGGACGAGACGCCCGGCGTGATCACCATGCGCCTCGGTGACCTCGTCGTCGTCTTCAACGCCACGCCCGAGCGGCAGAAGCAGAAGGTCGCCCCGCTCGCGGGCACCGGCTACCGGCTGCACCCGGCCCAGGCCGAGGGCGCCGACCCGGTCGTCAGGTCCGCGTCCTACACGGCGGGCTCCGGCACCTTCGACGTCCCGGCCCGCACGGTCGCCGTGTTCAGCCGGACCAGGTGACACCGAGCTGAACGAAGGGGCGGTCCGGTCACCGGGCCGCCCCTTCGCACGCCGAGGTTAGGGTGGGAGCCGCCGACCCGGAACAGGAGCGCCCATGCCGCAGATCACCGTCGACTACTCGCAGCAACTGGCGGACGACTTCGACCGCCCCGCGTTCGCGCGGGCGCTGCACGCCGCCGTGGTCGACATCGCGGCCGCCAAGCCGCCCGCCTGCAAGACACAGTTCCGCCGCACCGAGGACACCACGGTCGGCGACGACACCGCCGGGCACGCCGTCGTGCACGTCACCCTGGGCCTGCTCGCGGGCCGCACCGAGGGGACCAAGGCGCGGCTCACCGAGGCCGTGCTCGACCTGCTGCGGACCCATGTGCGGCCCGCCGGGGGCCTCGCCCTGCACGCCTCCGCCGAGGTCCGCGACCTCGACCCGTCGTACCGCAAGGACGAGAGCTGACCGCGGCTACGACGCCAGCGCGACCAGCCGGCCGACCAGGTCGCTGAAGGGGCCCTCGGCCGGCTCGTCCGCCAGCACGCCGCGCAGAAGCGCTCCCATCTCCTCGTCGTGGGCCGCGCTCACCGCGGCCAGCGCGGCGAAGTCGTGCACCAGCTGGACCTCCAGTTCACGGCGCGGGATACGCCGGCCGTCCAGCCAGATCAGGGCCGTGGACTCCGCCAGCGAGATCCACGAGCGGACCACCAGCTCCAGCCGCGCGGGCGGGTCCGTCACGCCCAGGTGCGCAAGGATCTGGACATACGCGGCCTGCCGCACGGAGTCGATGAGCGCGTTCGTCGCCGTCGAGCCGACGGCCGGGCCGCCCCGCATCAGCGCCGAGAAACCGGGCCCGTGCTCGTCGACGAAGTCGAAGAAGCGGTGCATCACCCGCAGCAGCCGGGCGCCCAGCGGACCCTCCCGCGGCTCCACGAACCGGCCCGCCAGCTCCTCGGCCGCGCGCCTCAACGCGGCCTCGTACAGGCTGAGTTTGCCGGGGAAGTAGTGATAGACCAGCGGCCGGGAGATCCCGGCCGCCGACGCTATCTCGTCGATGGAGACCTCGTCGGGCGAGCGCTGGCTGAACAGTTCGAGGGCGACGCCGATCAACTGCTGGCGCCGCTCGTCGACTCCCATTCTTCGGCGTACCCCGGTAGTCATACGAACACCTTACCGATCGATTCCGGCCCTGAACGGACGGGACCGACCACGGGTGTTCATCTCAGGACGCCGACCCGCCCCCGCCGGCCCTCACTTGAGGCCGCCGATCGTCCGCCCGTCCTCCAGCGTCCCCTTCAGCTCCGCCCGCGCCCCCTGCCGCGCCGGAAGCGCCAGCAGGCTCCCCGTGGAGGAGCCGCGCACGCCGCCCGACGCCCGGACGGCCTCCGTGTCCCGGGCGCCGGCCGCCAGCAGGTACCAGCCGCCCGACTGGGCCTTCCACAGCACCCCGGCCAGCACATGCGGTTCCCGCGGCCCGCACGCCGGCACGTTCTGCGCCTTCGCCACCACCGCCGCCTGCGCGGTGCCCGGCGTACGGAACTGCGCCAGCACCCGCTCGCCGCCGCCCCGCCAGGTCTCGGCACGCGTGCACACCCAGTCCCCGTCACCGCTGCCGTCCGGCAACGGCTGGTGCGCGTACGGCCAGGCGTTCACCGACCGCACGCCCGCCGAGCCCAGGGCGCCCAGCCAGCACGCGTTCGGTGCCCAGGCACGCAGCGCCCGCGCCCCGGTGACGTCCCGCGCCTGCCCGGGACGCCCGGCGGTGAGCCGCGCCGGGACCAGCTCGGCGAGGTCGGTCAGCAGCCGGGTGCCCGTGCCGTCCGTCACCTGCAGCACGTTCCACGAGGTGCAGGAACCGCCGCCCGGCCGGGCCGCCGGGCTCGACATCGGCGAGGTGACCCCGCCGGTCACCGTGAGGCCCATCGCCCCGGAGCCCGGCTCGACCAGGTCCCGCTCGGCCGCCTCGCGCACCCAGGGGGCCAGCAGATAGCGGACGTTGCCGTCGGCGCGGCTCAGCACCACCGCGCTCGCCTCGGCCCGGGTCGCGCCGTCGACACGGGAGAAGTCCAGGGCGGCGCCCGCCGTGCCGTCCGTCGGCTCGGCGTAACGGGCCACGCGCAGGCCGTCGTACAGGAGCACCACGCGCACCGAGTCGACGGTGCCCGCGTACAGCAGCTGCGGCGCCCCGGGCGGGCCGCCCGCCGGGGTGCCCGGGGTCGCCGACACCGCGACCGTCTCACCGGGGCGGGCCCACACCGCGAGGGCGCGGCGCAGCAGCGCCGAGTCGTCGGTGAGGTCGCCGCGCGCGGGCCACACCGAGAAGTCGGTGCGGGCGGACGACTGCCAGGCCGCCACCGGCACCTTCGTCAGCTGGGCGGGGTCGAGGGCCGCCTCCGCCGACGGGTTGCGCGCGTACGGGGGAGCGGCCGGGCCGTCGGGCGCCCAGCCCTCGCCCGGCAGGCCGAGCAGCGCCCCGCACACCAGCAGGGCCGCCCCCGCGGCCAGCACGGCCCGCAGATGCTGACGGCGCCGCATCAGATCGGTCGGCCGGGCCTGCAGCGAGCAGGGGTCGAACTCCGGGGACTCCAGGAGCGCGTACCGCGCCTCCACGCCGTCGGCCTCGTCGAGCGCGTCGTCCGGGTCCTCGACCCCGGCCGCCTCCAGGACGGCCCGTACGCCGCCGTCCGGCAGCTTCTCCAGGCCGCGCAGCACATAGGCGGCGCGGGCCGGGGCGGACAGCGCCGACAGCTGCTGGTCCAGGGCCAGTTCGTCGGCGCCGCCCGACCGGGGGAACAGACGCAGGCCCCAGACCTGGGGCAGCAGGGGCGGCAGCTGGGAGCGGCGGGGCCAGACCGCCCGCTTCAGCGGACGGCCCGCCTCCAGGGCCGCCCGCAGCAGCCGCGCGCGCAGGAACGCGTACCCGGGGTCGCCGTCCCGGCCGCTCGACTGGGCCGGGATCGCGGGCGTCGGCGCCGAGCGGCCGCGGGGCAGCGCCCGCTGGGTGAGGGAGTGCGCGGTCAGGACGCGCCGGTTGCGCCCGAGACCCGGTGGCAGCACCAGGTAGGCGAGGCGGACCAGACGCGGGTAGTGCTCGACGAGCGCGGCCTCGGCCCGCTCGACGTCCACGACCGGGCCGACCGAACTGGCTGCGGGGCGGGAGGCGACATCCTGTGACTGCACGTTCAGCAGAACGAGCGAATCGGCGGTTGGTCACCGCGGCCCCGGCCACTGCCGGTGCCCGGACGGCCCGGGTCACGCCTCCTGCGGCTGCGGCTCCGTGAGCGCACGCGCGTAGTTCGCCATCGACCGCTGGTAGCGCGGCAGATGAGGGGCGAGCGCGCCCAGCACCAGCGCCAGCCCCTCCCGGTCCCGGCCGAGGCTCGACAGGCACAGCGCCAGCGTCGCGCGCACGGCGTCGTCCAGCTCGTCGGACGGCCCGTCCAGCTCCGGCGTCAACAGCGCGACGCCCTCCTCCGCCCGCCCCACGTTCCTGAGCGAGCTCGACATCTGGATCTTGGCCCGACGCCCCTTGTATCCGCTCAGCCCGCGCGCCAGCGCGTCCCGGTACAGCGGCACGGCGCGGTCCGAGTGTCCCGTGGAGTCCCAGGCGCAGGCCTGCTCGAAGGGGCCGAGCGGGCTGCCCTCCGGCAGTTCGGCCACCAGCGCGTCGATGAGCGCGCGGAACTCGGCCGCCCGCTCCTCGGGGTAGTCGTCGAAACTCGCCCATGCCGCGGTGACGCGGTCCTCCCAGTGCTGGTCCATCGGATCACCCTCGCACACCCGTTCCGTGAGAGCCTCCTGTTTTGAGCGCATCGCACACCGCAGCCGTATGGGAGACGAGGGCCCGGCCGGGCTCTGTGCGGCATGGACCGGAGGACGAGATGAGACTGACCCGACCGATGCTCGCGCTGACCGGCGCGGTGGCGGTGCTCGCGCTGGCCGGGTGCGGCGCCGGCGGCGACGACGAGGCGAAGGCGCCGCGGACGGCGACCGGCAGTCTGGAGCAGCTGGCCGCCAAGGCGAAGTGCGACCCGAACATGCAGACCGACGCCGACGAGATCCGGCAGGCGATCTGCACGGCGGGCAAGGACAAGTACATCCTCGCCACCTTCGCCACGGACCGCGGTCAGGCCGAGTGGCTGAGCGGCGCGAAGGACTACGGCGGCTACTACCTCGTCGGCCGCAAATGGGTCGCCGTCGGCCAGGAGAAGACGGTCACGGCCCTCCAGGGCAAGCTCGGCGGAACGATGGAAGAGGGCTCCGAGCACATGAATCCCGGCGGCAGCCACAACAAGGGCGGTCACCACGGCTGATCCTCACCGAGCACGGAAAAGGCCGGCGGCGGTATTACCCGCCGCCGGCCTTTTCCGGTGGGCCGGGGACTAGTCGCAGTCCTGGCCGCTGTTGATGCAATCGACCATCTGGTTCATCAGGTTCTCGTCGAAGAAGTTGATGAAGTCGTTGTGGTCGGTGATCGGCTTGTGCAGCTGGTCCGGGAAGGAGTCGATCGCGAAGGCGTTCTGCACCTGCCCGTTCTCGATCTGCGGGGCCTGGATGTCGTACTCCAGGCGGACCTGGAGCTGCGGGATGGCCTTGAAGCCGTTGGCGCAGCTGCCGTCCGCCTGCACGAACGCGACGTGCGTGCGGTGGTTGGCGCTGTCGATGTTCTGCCCGTCCCAGCAGCTCTGGAAGTTGGACGTGCGCACCACGTTGCTGCCGTCCGGGCAGATCGGGTACTTGTCCGTCACCTGGCGGTCCTCGAAGCCGGTGCAGCTCCAGGCCGTGTTGGCGTTGTTCAGGCCGTTGACGAAGGACTTGGCGTCACCGGTGATGATGCGCAGCGCCTTCGGCATCGCGACGACGTCGCCGGTCCGGTTGCCCACGAACTTCAGCTGGGCCTCGGCGGGCGCGACGATCTTGCCGACGTTGCCGTCCTGACCGCCGCCGGGCTGGCCGGCGTCGATGTCCTGCGAACCGTCCTGGATCCGGATGACCGGCCAGAAGTACGACGACTTGTCGCCCTGGTTCTGGCAGGTGGTGTCCGCGCCGGCCAGGTCCTGGTCGCTCGCGAAGGCGTTGTTGCTCTGGTTGCCGACGTAGTCGTGCTGGTGCTGGGCACCGTTGCTGACGCCGGGCGCCACGATCACGTTGTCCGAGTTGCGGTTCGCGTTCTCGTTGGTGCCGCACCGCGTGGTGAAGCTGCCGGTCGAGCCGCCGTCACCGTTCGCGGCCAGACCGTTGGGCAGGTTGCGGGAGTTCGGCTGGACGTCCTCGATCTTGATGAAGTCGTCCGCCACGGGGCCGTTGCCGGCCTGCCCGCCGTTGTCCTGCTGCCCGCCGCCGTTGTCCTGTCCGCCGCCGTTCTGCCCGCCGTCCTGCTGGCCGCCGTTCTGCTGCCCGCCGTTCTGCTGGCCACCGTCGTTCTGGCCGCCGTCCTGCTGACCGCCGCCGGTCGGCTGCTCCGCCGGGACGCCCTGGCACTGCGCCCACCGGTTCAGATCGCGCGGGGCCTGCCCGCCGCCCCGGTTGATGCTGACGCGGATCCGGTCGAGCGTGGCGACGCGCTTGGACTTCAGCGGGCTGAGGATGGCGTTGCCGACGTAGTTGGCGTCACCCGCCTGCGCCTGCCGCGTCTGCGCGAGCCGGGTGTAGGCCGCCGTGATCTGCCGGTCGAGCAGCGCCAGCTCCTTGGCGACGGTCCTGCGCGCGCTTCTCGGCACCTTGGTCAGCCGCTGGCCGACGTCCGGGCAGTTGATCGTCGCGACGCGTGCGGACGTGGACTTGGTCCGGTTCCAGCCGGAGTTGTTGTCCTCGTGCGCCGATGCATAGAAGTTGGCCCAGACAAGCCCGCCCCCACCGAGCGCTAGGGCCGCCGATGCGGCAATGGCCTTGGTGGCCAGTGGCGTACGGCGTTTTCTTGTGTTGCGTCCCATGGAACTCCTCTGACTTCCTTTTTCGGGGGCATCGAGGCGCCCGACAGGAGTGAAGCGGCGCCCTCTCATACGGAGGGCGCCCCATGGGTGTTCAGCCGTCCCGGAAATCCGTCACAGATTCATATGTACGGCGGGTGCTCAACAGCCCCTGCAATACTGCGAGTTGTTGATCCCGTACGACGGGTGAAGGGGCAGGTCAGGCGGCGGAGCCGTCTTCGGCGGCCGCGAGGGCCTTCGCCTCCAGCTGCGGGTCCAGGCCCTTGACGGTGCGGTCCGCACGCTGCGGCGCGGTGCCGCCGAGGCCCTGGAGCCACCGCCAGGTGTCGGCCACCGTCTCGGCGACGGGACGGCACCGCAGCCCGCTCGCCACGGCCCGGGAGACGTCCGCCGCGTGCAGCGCGTCGTGCAGGTCGCTGCCCGGAGGCACCCACACCGGGAGCTGGGTCCAGGGCTCGATGCCCGCGCCGAGGACGACGCCCGGGTCGACCCAGCGCAGCTCGGCGTCCGGCCCGGCCACCGCCGCGCAGGCGTCGAGGAGCTCGCCCATGGTGCTGTGCCCCTGGGGGCTCATCAGGTTGTACGGGCCGCTCAGCCCGGCCTCCACCGCGCCGAGGATCCACTCCGCGAGGTCCCGGACGTCGACGTACTGGAGCGGAAGGTCGCGCGGGCCGGGCGCCAGGACCGGTCCGCCGCGCGCCATCCGGTTCAGCCACCACGGCAGCCGGCCCACGTTCTCGTACGGCCCGAGGAGCAGTCCCGCCCGCACCAGCAGCGAGCGGCCGGCCCCGAAGCCCTCGACGGCGGCCAGTTCGCCGCCCCGCTTGTCCCGCGCGTAGTCGGTCGGCCCGGCCCCCGCGTCGGCGCCCTCGACCACCGGCGCCTCCTCGCTGTACCCGGCGGGCGGGGCCCACGTGTACACCGAGCAGCTCGACACGTACACATACCGCCCGGCGCGGTCCCGCAGCAGCCGCGCCGCGTCCCGGACCGGGCGCGGCGCCGCCGACCAGGTGTCGACCACGGCGTCCCACGTCTCGTCCCCGGCGAGGGCGGCGAGCCCGCCGGGCGCGGTGCGGTCGCCGTGCAGCGACCGCACCCCGGCCGGGGGTTCGTGCCGCCCCCGATGGAGGACGGTCACCTCCCAGCCACGCCCGAGCGCCGCCTCCACGACCGCCCGTCCCGCGAACTCCGTACCACCCAGCACCAGAAGTCTCATACCGCCGACTCTGCACGCCCAGGGCGCGGGACGGAACGGCGCTCTGCCGAGGGCAGAGAGCGCGGCGTGCGGTCAGCGCCCCGCCGGCGGGGCGTACTTGTAGCCGACGCGGCGGATCGTGCGGATGGTGTCCCGGTGCTCGGCGCCCAGCTTGCGGCGCAGCCGGGCGATGTGCACGTCGACGGTCCGGCCGTCGCCGACATGGCCGTACCCCCACACCGTGGTGACCAGCTGGTCGCGGGTGTGCACCCGGTGCGGGTGCGCCACCAGATGCGCGAGCAGCTCGAACTCCAGGTAGGTCAGGTCGAGTTCACGTCCGTCGACGGCGGCGGTGCGGCGTACCGGGTCGATGGCGACCAGCGGGTCGTCGACGGGCTCGGCGGCCGGCACGAGCGCCGGCTGCCGGTCGGCCGGGACGAGCACCAGGTAGCCGACCATCGGCGGCTGCCCCGGCAGGGCCGGCAGGGAGTGCTGGGGGGCGGGCAGCCAGGTGGCGCCCGGCGGCAGGAGGTCCGCGACGTCGATCACCTCGTCCCGGTCGACGGCACGCAGATGCTGCCGGACACCGGTCGACGAGGGGGAGGGGAGCGTGGGGGCGGAGGACAGGGAACGGGTGGTCGCCATGGGAGGTCAGCTCTTTCGCGCGAGAGGTCCGTGGGAAGACGTACGTCGTGTCGCGCTGGCCGAGGGCCGGGGTGACGGCTCTACCGGGCCGGCGCGGTCAGCGCGCGGCAACACACCCGGTCGAAGTCGTGGTGCTGACGGGAAGGCCAGAACGGCTCCAGGTCGAAACGACCCGTCGCGGAGAGGTTCTGGAAGCCGGCCATGTACCCATTGAAGCAGACACCCGCCCCCGAGGGGACCCTTCGGAACAACCCCCGGACCGTTTCCCGCTGGTCACCGGCGTGACGTTGATCGCTTTCCCGCACGGGAAAGGGGCGCCCACCGGTGACGGTGGGCGCCCCTTCGCACAGCCGGGCGGCGGCCGGTCAGACCTGGCCGGCCTTCTCCAGCGCGGAGCAGCAGGTGTCGACCAGTAGACGGGTCACCGTGTAGGGGTCGACGTTGGCGTTCGGGCGGCGGTCCTCGATGTAGCCCTTGCCGTCCTTCTCGACCTGCCACGGGATGCGGACCGAGGCGCCGCGGTTGGAGACGCCGTAGGAGTACTCGTTCCACGGGGCGGTCTCGTGCAGACCGGTGAGGCGGTCGTCGATGCCGGCGCCGTAGTTCTTGACGTGGTCGAGCGGCTTGGAGCCCTCACCGAGGGACTCGCAGGCGGTGATGATGGCGGCATACCCCTCGGGTCCTTCACGCATCGCCTTGGTGGAGAAGTTGGTGTGCGCGCCGGCGCCGTTCCAGTCGCCCTTCACCGGCTTCGGGTCCAGGGTCGCCGCGACACCGAAGTCCTCGGCCGTGCGGTACAGCAGCCAGCGGGCCACCCACAGCTGGTCGGAGACCTCCAGCGGGGACAGCGGGCCGACCTGGAACTCCCACTGGCCGGGCATGACCTCGGCGTTGATGCCGGAGATGCCCAGGCCCGCCTTGAGACAGTTGTCCAGGTGGGCTTCGACGACGTCACGGCCGAAGATCTCGTCGGCGCCGACACCGCAGTAGTAGCCGCCCTGGGGGGCCGGGAAGCCGCCCTTGGGGAAGCCGAGCGGGTAGCCGTCCTTGAAGAACGTGTACTCCTGCTCGATGCCGAAGATGGGCTCCTGCGCGGCGAACTTCTCCGCGACCTCGGTGAGCGCGGCACGGGTGTTGGACTCGTGCGGCGTCATGTCTATGTTCAGGACCTCGCACATCACGAGGAGGTCGTCGCCGCCGCGGATCGGGTCGGGGCAGGTGAAGACCGGCTTCAGCACGCGGTCCGAGGCGTGACCCTCGGCCTGGTTGGTGGAGGACCCGTCGAAGCCCCAGATCGGCAGCTCGGCACCCTTGGCGTCGTCCGCCAGGATCTTCGTCTTGGAACGGAGCTTGGCCGTCGGCTCGGTGCCGTCGATCCAGATGTACTCAGCCTTGAAGGTCACGGGCCACTTCCTTCGGGGTGGGTCAGGGCGCGTACTGCGGGTACTGCGGCGCCGCGGCACGGGGGCGCCGCTCTCTCGCTGTCCGGGAGCCTGTCAACAGGCGATTTCCCGGCCATTGCCCAGGTGTGAACCCCGTGTTACCGGGTGCCGGTGTGGCCCGATCGACGCGGTGAGCACCCGCGCGAAGCACACCGGGCGGGGTCCGGCGCCGGGGGAGGGGCGCCGGACCCGCACTCGTATGCGATGCCGGGGGCCCCGCCCGGACGGCACACGCGGGGCCCCGCCGCTCGTGACCGCGAGCGGCGGGGCCCCTGACACGTACGGCGTCGTGGTCGCCCGGTCCTCACCCCACCTTCTCGATCACGGCCCGGCGGATGAGGAACTTGCCGGGCTCACGGACCTGCTCGAAGGCCGCGTTGTTCAGCAGCACACAGCTGCCCGAGACCGAGGTGACCTCCACCGTCGTGGACTTGTTGTTGTCCAGGTTGGTGACCTTCAGCTTGGTGCCCGCCGGGAACTGGTTGCTGGACGCGGCGGGTGCCCCGCCCTCGCCGGACAGCGTGACGGTCGAGCCGTTGCAGACCTGCTGGCCCGCGGCGGCGCCGCCACCGGCGTTGCCGTTCCCCGCGTTCTGGCCGTTCCCCGCGCCGCCGGCGTTCTGCCCGGCGCCCGCGTTACCGGCCGCCTGGCCCCCGTTTCCGGCCGCCTGGCCCCCGTTCCCGGCCGCGCCGCCCGCCGGAGCGCTCGGCTGTGCCGCCTGGGAGCCCTGAGCCGACTCCCCGACGGCGCACCCGGACGCCTCCTGCTGGACCTTGATCTGCTTGATGACGGCTTCGCGGTTGGCGATGCGGGCCTGCGACTGCGCGTCCGGGTTGGCCCGCTGCCCGTCGATGAACCGCTGGTTGTTGCCGAGCGCCGTGGCGAGGCCCTGGCACACCGTCGAGTCCGCGGCGGACTTGACGGTCGCCGTGGGCGTCTGGGAGGCGTTCGAGGTGCTCGCCATGACAAATGCACCGCCTCCCGCCACCGTCGCCGCACTCACCAGCAGGGCGAGCTTCTTCTTCGTGCTGACAGTTCTCCTGCGCGACATCCGCGCCTCCTGGGAGGTAGGGGAGCGTACGCCGCTATGTACGAGATACCGAACGCTGTTACTCAGCGGTTACCGAAGGAGTCGGCGTAACGTACGTCACAGAGGCCGGAGTCGGGCGTCCGGCGAGGAGTCAGCCCTCGCGGGTCAGTGCGTCCCGCACGGCCTCCTCGGACCGTCCGACCACGGCCGTGCCGTCCCGCGCGGTGATGATGGGCCGCTGGATCAGCCGGGGGTGCCCGGCGAGGGCCGTCACCCACCGGTCCCGGGCGTCCGCGTCCCGCGGCCAGTCCTTGAGCCCGAGTTCCCCGGCGTCGGCCTCCTGGGTGCGGGTGATGTCCCAGGACTCCAGTCCGAGCCGGTCGAGGACGTCCCGGATCTCGTCCTCGGTCGGGACGTCCTCCAGGTAGCGGCGGACCGTGTAGTCGGCGCCCTCGGCGTCCAGCAGACTCAGCGCGCTGCGGCACTTGGAACAGGCCGGGTTGATCCAGATCTCCATGCCGCGCAGGGTATCCCCACACCCCCGATGTTCGATTTCCCGGCCGGTGTGCACAGTTCGCTCCCCACGCGGCTGACGGATCGACAACTTCCGCTCTGACCAGGTGATTTCCTGGACGTCTGGAACCCCCGACTGTCAGTGGGGGACAGTAGACTGGAGTCAGTGTTCGAGAGCGTCACCGGACCCGTCCGGAGGGCGCTCGTCCGCGACAGGAGGATGCCTGTGCCCGCTGCCGCACTGAAGCCGAAGCCCGCCCGCAAACCGCCGCGCACCCAGTCCACCGCCCAGCACCCGGTCCTGCTCGATCTGCCGTACGCGCCCGTACAGAAGCGGGCGCTGCCGCCGGGCCGGCCCCGCGAGTGGTACGTCACGCACAACCGCCGTCTCAAGGCCATGCGCCTCGCGATAGCGCTGCTCGACTCGGGGGTCTACCTGCCCGACCAGGCCCGCAACGAGCGGATCCGCAGCGCCGCGGAGACCATCGGCGTGCACCCGCCGTCCGAGACGACCTGCCACATGGTCCGGGCACTCATGAGGTACGCCCGCTAGGGGGCGCCCTTTCGGGGCCAGGCCGCCGGGGGTCCCCGCCGAGGGGAGGGCACCCGGCGGCCGTCACCCGTTCGCCGTACCCGGCATGCGTACTCCCCGCGGCCCGCCTTCACTGCCAGACAGGGGTCACGACCGCGTTCGGCACCGGGGGCGGCAGCGGGAGGCTCGATGGACAGGGACGGCACAGGGCGGCTGACGGGCCCGCGCGCATCGCCCACGGGGCCCCGCCCGCCTCGCGGGGCCCGGCACGCACCCGTGGGCCGGAGTTCCGGATGACCGCCGCCGGCAGCCCCGCCGAGCGGGCCGAGCGGGGCCGGGCCGCCCGGCAGCGCGTCCGCCGTTCCGGCCACGCCGGCTGGGTCCCGCCCTTCGGCCGGCCCGACCCGGTCGCCGTACTGGAACGCCAGGGACGCGACCTGCTGGCCGAGCTGCTGCCCATCCGGCACGGGCGGATGGCGTCCTCCCCCTTCGCGTTCCTGCGCGGCGCCGCCGCCGTGATGGCCGCCGACCTCGCGGCCCTCCCGCACACCGGCCTGACCGTGCAGCTGTGCGGCGACGCCCATCTGCTCAACTTCGGCCTGTACGCCTCACCGGAACGCTCCCTGCTGTTCGACCTCAACGACTTCGACGAGACGCACCCCGGCCCGTTCGAGTGGGACGTCAAACGGCTCGCCGCCTCGATCGTGGTGGCCGCCCGCGAGAACGGCCACCCGGACGCCAAGGCCGGGCGCGCCGCCCAGGAGGCCGTCGCCGCGTACCGCACCGCCATGCGCCGGCTCGCCCGGCTCGGCGAACTCGACGTCTGGCACATGCGCATCGACACCGAAGAGCTCCTGCCGCCGGCCCCCTCCGCGCGCGACCGGCACCGCGTCGAGGCCACCCTCGGCCGGGCCCGACGGCGCACCAGCCTGCGGGCCTACGGCAAGCTGACCGAGGTGGTGGACGGCCGCCGGCGCATCATCCACGACCCGCCGCTCCTGGTGCCCGCCGGCGCCTCCGACATGGCCTGCCTGCGGAAGGTCTTCAGCGACTACCGTTCGACCCTCTCGGAGGAACGCCGGCTGCTGCTGGACCGCTACCGCTTCGTCGACGCCGCCCGCAAGGTCGTCGGCGTCGGCAGCGTCGGACTGCGCTGCTTCATCGTGCTGCTCACCGGGCGGGACGCCGAGGACCCGCTCTTCCTCCAGATCAAGGAGGCCCGGCAGTCGGTCCTGGAGGAGCATCTGCCCGGCGGGCCGTACACCCACCCCGGGCACCGGGTCGTCGCCGGGCAGCGCCTGCTCCAGGCCGCGAGCGACATCTTCCTCGGCTGGATGTCGGGGCCGCAGGGCCGCGCCTTCTACTGGCGTCAGCTGCGGGACATGAAGGGCGGCGCGGACGTCGCCGGGATGAGCCCGGGAGACCTGCTGGCCTACGCGCGGCTGTGCGGCACCGCCCTCGCGCGCGCCCACGCCCGCTCCGGCGACCGCATCGCCATCGCCGCCTACCTCGGCGCCTCCGACACCTTCGACCGCGCGGTGACCGACTTCGCGTTCTCCTACGCCGACCAGACGGTCACCGACCATACGACGCTGGGCGCGGCCATAGCGGCGGGGGTGATCGCGGCGGCGCCGGGCGTGTGACGCCGGACCGGGCCGGCGGCCGTCGTACGCCGCGGGGCCGGGCGGCGCCTCAGGCGTCCGGCCCCGCGGGACCGGACCAGCCGTCCAGGACCGCGTCCACGAACGTCCGCCGGTCCTCCGTGTGGCTCTCGAACCACAGACCCAGCATGTGCTCCGCGCCCCGTACGTCGAACCGCGTGAACCGGGCACGGGCGCTCAGCGCGTCCTGCACCGCCCCCGTCACCTCCGGCGAGATCACGGCGTCCGTCTCCGGGACCGCGAGCACGGCCCGTCCGGCGTACGCCCGCAGCGCCCGGAGCGCGGGCGCCCCGCGCCAACCGCCCGGCCTGCGGATGATCTCGCTGAACGGCCCGTCCCCGGTACCGAAGGGCACGTCCCACGCCTCGGCGGCGTACACGGCCGGCGCGCACAGCCCCAGCGCCGCCACCCGCTCCGCGTAGCGCGCGACGACGTCCGCGGCCGTCTGCCCGCTCATGCTGAACCCGACCACCACCAGCGGGGCTCCCGCGGGAACGCGCGCGTCGATCACGGCGACCGCCTGCTCCAGGCGCCTGCGCAGACTCAACTCCTTCTGCTCGCCGGTGCTTTCGCCGTGCCCGGAGAAGTCGAAGGCCAGGGCGTGACAGCCACGGGCGGCGAAGTCGGCGAGCAGCGGCAGCAGCCGGTCCTTGGTGCCGGGACCGGCGCCGTGCAGCAGCACGACCGCGGGCAGCCGGGGATCACCGGCGGGACCGCCGTGCACCCCGCTGAGCAGCTCGCCGTCGTGGGCGCAGGTGAAGGAGGAGAGTCCGGTCACGCGCCCCATTCATTCACGGCGCACGCGCCCCCCGGGAAAAGGAGGTGCACGCCGCGTGACCGGATCCCTACCCTGGAGACGCGTAACGGAGCAGCCCACGCCGTTTCCCGCAGGACGGGCGCCACCCCGCGGACTCGGGGCTACTCTCTACGGCACCGACGGACGGCCGCCCGCCCCCAGCGCCCCGCCGGGGACATCCCGATCACCGCTCAGACCTACGCACGCCCACGGAGGCCCGTGATGGGCACCATCGTCATGTCCGGGACCGTCGTCCTGGTGATACTCGGATTCGGAAACCACGTCTACTGGCTGGCCGCGGTCGCCGTGCTCTTCCTCTACGTCCAGTACGGCCGTGGCTCCTCCGCGCCGAGCGGCGGAGCCGGGGGAGGCCCGGCGGCGGGCGGCAGCGCACCGGCCGACTACCGCAGCTACCGCCGGCGCCGCGACATGCAGGCCAAGTGGGAGCGCCGCTACCGTCGCGAGCGCCCCCTGGAGGCCCGCCGTCAGGAGCGCGAGAAGGCCAACTGAGACCACCCGCGGTGGTGACCGCGGGTGGTCGGGGCGCCCCCGGTCACAGCCCGGGGGCGCCCCACACCGGGAACCAGCGGGAAAGGTCCTGCTCCATCCGCAGGTCGCCCGCCAGCGCGGCCTTCACCCGCAGCTCCAGCGCGTTGTCCCGCCGCTCCGGCCGGCCGGGCAGCGGGGCGAACGGGTAGAAGGTCCCTCGCTTGTACAGATAGACGAGGGCGAGACGGCGGTTTCGCTCGCCGTCCTCATCCGTCCCCTCGAAGCCCGCCAGCGAGCACAGCAGTTGCGGGCCGAACCCGTTGACCTCCATCGCGCTGTTCACCGCGTGCAGATCGTTGACCAGGTCCGGCAACCGGTCGGGGGCGCGCCGGGAGACCAACCACGAGTAGCCGTAGGCGTCCCGGGTCAGCTCGACCGGGAGGCCCCGCCCGGCGTCCGCGTCCAGCAGCGCCTGCACCTCCCGGTGCGTCTGTACGAACGCCGCGCCCTCGACCGTGGCGAAGCACACCGCGCCGCTCCCGGTCGGCCGGAACCCGGTCGCCGCCTCCAGCGTCACGGCCGCCGACGGCAGCGCGAACAGCTGGTCGAGATCGGGTGCGACCGGCTTGCTGCGGCCCAGCAGGATGTCCAGCAGCCCCATGCTCACACCCCTCCGGGAGTCGTCGCCTCACCCAGCTCGGCGGAGATCCGCCCCAGCTGGTCGAGCCGCTGCTCCAGGCTCGGGTGGGTGGAGAAGATCCGCGCCAGACCGGGGTCGCGGCCCAGCGCCGGGGTGAAGTAGAAGGCGTTGAACGCCTGGGCCGTCCGCAGATCCTTCGTCGGGATGCGGGCGAGGTCGCCGGAGACCTTGGTGAGCGCGGAGGCCAGCACTGAGGGGCGCCCGGTGAGCAGCGCCGCGGCCCGGTCGGCGGCCAGCTCGCGGTACCGGGACAGGGCCCGGATCAGCAGGTAGCTGAGCGCGTACACGGCGGCCGACACGCCCATGACGGCGGCGAACACGATCGCGGTGTTCTGGTCGCGGCGGCCCCCGAAGAGCTGCGAGTAGAAGGCGAACCGGACGACCAGTCCGGCGATCACCCCGAGGAACGAGGCGACGGTGATCACGGCGACGTCCTTGTGCGCGACGTGCGCCAGCTCGTGCGCGAGGACCCCCTCCAGCTCGCCCCGCTCCAGCCGGCGCAGCAGCCCCGTGGTCACGCAGACCACGGCGTGATCGGCGTTGCGGCCGGTGGCGAAGGCGTTGGGCATCTCCAGGTCGGACACCGCGACCACCGGCTTCGGCATGTCGGCGATGGCACAGAGCCGGTCGACGACGCCGTGCAGCTCGGGATACGCCTCACGCTCCACGGGCCGCCCGTGCATCGCGAACAACGCGACCCGGTCGGAGAACCAGTACTGGGCGCCCAGCAGACCGGCGGCGATCACCACGACCAGCACCCAGGACTTCAGGAGCACGATCAGCGCGGCGACGAAAGCCACGTACAACAACCCGAGCAGAAACAGCGTGACGCCCATCCGGGCGGTCAACCGCCGGTCACTGCGGAAGCGGCTCTGCATGGTGCACCATCCCGCACTCAGGCACTCGTCCCACTGCCCAGTGTGCACCCGCCCCTTCCCATGAACGGGTCGCGGTCGCCCCCAGGAGCGGCAAAGCCCCGCCCTCGCTACGGCGCGGTGAACCGGAAGTAGCCGAGCAGCAGGATGACGGCGGCGACGCCGCCGAGGACGACGACCGTGGACACCCATCCGGACCGGCGGTGCCGGCGGGCCACATGATCGGGTTCGGGCCGGAACGGCACCGGGCCGGGCGGATCGTGCCTCCACCGCGCGGCGAGCATCCGCGCCCGCGCCGACGGCTCCTTGTGCTCGGCGGCCTCGGCCCACCGGATGTCGAACTCGCGCTCGTGCTCGTGCTCGTCGTGCCCCGACTCAGCCATGGCCTCCACCCCCGTGCGATCCCACGCCCTCAGAATAGAACACACGCCCGCGCCCCCACCGTCCATCGGGACGGCGGGGGCGCGGGCGTGAATACTGCTCGGCTCAGGCGCCGATCACACGTCGAAGTAGAGCTCGAACTCGTGCGGGTGCGGGCGGAGCTGGAGCGGGGCGATCTCGTTGGTGCGCTTGAAGTCGATCCACGTCTCGATCAGGTCCGGGGTGAAGACGTCACCCTGGAGCAGGAACTCGTGGTCGCGCTCGAGGGAGTCGAGGACGGCCGGGAGGGACGTCGGGACCTGCGCGACGTTGGCGTGCTCCTCGGGAGCCAGCTCGTAGAGGTCCTTGTCGATCGGCTCGGCCGGCTCGATCTTGTTCTTGATGCCGTCGAGGCCCGCGAGCAGCAGGGCCGAGAAGGCCAGGTACGGGTTGCCGGAGGAGTCGGGCGCGCGGAACTCGACGCGCTTGGCCTTCGGGTTGGAGCCCGTGATCGGGATGCGCATCGCGGCGGAGCGGTTGCGCTGCGAGTACACCAGGTTGATCGGCGCCTCGAAGCCCGGGACCAGGCGGTGGTACGAGTTCACCGTCGGGTTGGTGAAGGCCAGCAGCGACGGGGCGTGCTTGAGGATGCCGCCGATGTAGTAGCGGGCCAGGTCCGACAGGCCCGCGTAGCCGGCCTCGTCGTAGAAGAGCGGGGAGCCGCCCTGCCACAGCGACTGGTGCACGTGCATGCCCGAGCCGTTGTCACCGAAGATAGGCTTCGGCATGAAGGTCGCGGTCTTGCCGTTGCGCCAGGCCACGTTCTTCACGATGTACTTGAAGAGCTGGAGGTCGTCGGCGGCGGCGAGCAGCGTGTTGAACTTGTAGTTGATCTCGGCCTGGCCGGCGGTGCCCACCTCGTGGTGCTGGCGCTCGACCTGCAGTCCGGACTTGGCCAGCTCCAGGGAGATCTCGGCGCGCAGGTCGGCGAAGTGGTCGACCGGCGGGACCGGGAAGTAGCCGCCCTTGTAGCGGACCTTGTAGCCGCGGTTGTCCTCGAGGGCGCCGGTGTTCCAGGCGCCGGCCTCGGAGTCGATGTGGTAGAAGGACTCGTTCTCCGAGGTCCGGAAGCGGACGCTGTCGAAGACGTAGAACTCCGCCTCGGGGCCGAAGAACGCGGTGTCCGCGATGCCCGTCGACGCCAGGTAGGCCTCGGCCTTCTTCGCCACGTTGCGCGGGTCACGGGAGTACTGCTCGCCCGTGATCGGGTCGTGGATGAAGAAGTTGATGTTGAGGGTCTTGTCGCGGCGGAAGGGGTCCACCCGCGCGGTCGACAGGTCGGCGCGCAGCGCCATGTCGGACTCGTGGATGGCCTGGAAGCCGCGGATCGACGAACCGTCGAACGCCAGCTCCTCGTCGGGGTCGAACGCCTCGACGGGCAGCGAGAAGTGCTGCATGACGCCCGGCAGGTCGCAGAAGCGGACGTCGATGAACTTGACGTCCTCGTCCGCGATGAACTTCTTGGCCTCGTCGGCGTTCTGGAACATCCAGCTCCTCCTACTCCCGACCGTCCCGCCGGGGTGGTAGATCGTTCGTGCAGCCAGTGCGGGTGGCACACGCTGCACTCGACCCTAGGGATGGGTGATTTCTCGGGCGTGACCCGTTTGTTTCGCACACGTTAACCGGACATCCCCCACCTCACCCCACCTGTCCACATCCCAGAACGGGCCCAGTACCGTGGTGGCGTGGACAAGAGGCAAGCAATCGGATCCTGGCTCTCCGGCCCGCGCGCGGCCGCCGAGGAAGCCGGGGTCGACTTCGGGTACCGGGGGGAACAGCTCGGCCTTCCGCAGGACGGCCCGGGCTCCATCGCCCGCCCCGGACGGCGGCTCGGCGCCCTCGTCGTGGACTGGGGGCTCTGCGTCCTGATCGCATACGGCCTTCTCACCGACGGCTACGGCCAGGCCACGAGCAACTGGGCGCTGCTCATCTTCTTCGTGATGGGCGTGCTGACGGTCGGCACCCTCGGCTCCACCCCCGGAAAGCGCCTCTTCGGGCTGCGCGTGGTCGCCCTGGACAGCGGCACCGTCAACCCGCTGCGCGCCCTGCTGCGCACGGCCCTGCTCTGCGTCGCCCTCCCGGCCCTGATCTGGGACCGCGACGGCCGCGGACTGCACGACCGGCTGGCCGGCACCGTCGAGGTCCGCGCCTAGAGTCCGGCCTCCGCCCGCGTCCGCGTACGACGAAGGGGGCGCCCCGGAATCACTCCGGGGCGCCCCCTGTCTCGTCGGGGTGCGGCGCGATCAGCGTCGGAAGTTGCCCCTCGGCAGCTTCATGCCCTTGGGCATGGGGCCCTTCGGCAGCGGCATGTTGCTCATCAGGTCGCCCATGGCCTTCAGCCGGTCGTTGGTGGCGGTCACCTGGGGACCGGTGAGCACGCGCGGCAGCTTGAGCATGGTCGTCCGCAGCTTCTTCAGCTCGACCTGGCCCTCGCCCGTGCCCACGATCAGGTCGTGCACCGGCACGTCCGCCACGATGCGGTTCATCTTCTTCTTCTCGGCGGCCAGCAGGCTCTTCACCCGGTTCGGGTTGCCCTCGGCGACCAGCACGATGCCGGCCTTGCCGACGGCCCGGTGCACCACGTCCTGGCTGCGGTTCATCGCCACCGCGGGGGTCGTCGTCCAGCCCCGGCCGATGTTGTCCAGCACGGCCGCTGCGGCGCCCGGCTGGCCCTCCATCTGGCCGAAGGCCGCCCGCTCGGCCCGGCGCCCGAACACGATCGCCGTCGCGAGGAAGGCGAGCAGCAGGCCCAGGATGCCGAGATAGATGGGGTGCCCGATCAAGAAGCCGATCGCGAGGAAGACACCGAAGGTGACGATTCCGACAGCCGCGAGCACAAGACCGATCTTCTTGTCGGCCCTGCGGGTCATCTTGTAGGTCAGAGCGATCTGCTTGAGTCGCCCGGGATTTGCAGCGTCCGCTGCCGTGTCCTTCCTCGCCATGCCACGAAGTCTACGTGGCCCCGCGAGCGCCTTCGACGGCGAGTGGCCTCAGAGCCGGGGAGCGGGCGCCCGGTCCAGGACGCGCTCCGCCTCGACGCGGTCCTTCGCGCGGCGGCGGTCCTCCAGGACGGAGGTCCAGGCGTTGCGGCGGGCCGTGCGCTGGCCGCTGCTCATCAGCAGCGACTCGACGGCACGCAGTGCATTGGTGAACGACGGGATGGCGGTGGCGCGAACGGGCGCGGCCTGCATGGCAGAGGTCCCCCCTCGGAAACGACTGGTTCGGTGAACGGAGCACAGCGTGTGCAACCAGGGTCACTGATTGGTGTTACCAGGGCGTGACCGACCGGTCAAACACCGATGAAGACCGGATGTGGTGCCGGAACGACCGGACGCGGCCCGGACGTGGTCGCCAACTGCGACGACGTACCGGACCGCGTCGACCGACCGGAAACCCGGGAAGTTCCGCCTGTGTGCGGATTCACATCCGCACAGTGACACTGCGTGCCATCAGACGGCCTGGGAGGCGACGAACGCGCCGCGCTTCTCGACCGCCATCTGGTACAGCCGGCCGGCGCGGTACGAGGACCGCACCAGCGGGCCGGACATCACACCGGAGAAGCCGATCTGCTCGGCCTCCTCCTTCAGCTCCACGAACTCCTGCGGCTTGACCCAGCGCTCCACGGGGTGGTGGCGCACGCTCGGGCGCAGGTACTGCGTGATGGTGATCAGCTCGCAGCCGGCCTCGTGCAGCTGCCGCAGCGCCTCACTGACCTCCTCGCGGGTCTCGCCCATGCCGAGGATCAGGTTGGACTTGGTCACCAGGCCGAAGTCGCGGGCATCGGTGATGACCCTGAGGGAGCGCTCGTAGCGGAAGCCGGGGCGGATGCGCTTGAAGATCCGGGGGACCGTCTCGACGTTGTGCGCGAAGACCTCGGGGCGGGACTCGAAGACCTCCCGCAGCAGCTCCGGGACCGCGTTGAAGTCGGGGGCGAGCAGCTCGACCTTGGTGCGGCCGGCCTCGCGGGCGGCGGTCTGCTCGTGGATCTGGCGGACCGTCTCGGCGTACAGCCAGGCACCGCCGTCGGGGAGGTCGTCACGGGCGACGCCGGTGATGGTGGCGTAGTTCAGGTCCATGGTGACCACGGACTCGCCGACGCGGCGCGGCTCGTCGCGGTCCAGCGCCTCGGGCTTGCCGGTGTCGATCTGGCAGAAGTCGCAGCGCCGGGTGCACTGGTCGCCGCCGATGAGGAAGGTGGCCTCGCGGTCCTCCCAGCACTCGTAGATGTTCGGGCAGCCGGCTTCCTGGCAGACCGTGTGCAGTCCCTCGCTCTTCACGAGGCTCTGCATCTTGGTGTACTCGGGGCCCATTTTCGCCCGTGTCTTGATCCACTCGGGCTTGCGCTCGATGGGGGTCTGACTGTTGCGGACCTCCAGGCGCAGCATCTTGCGTCCGTCCGGTGAGACTGCGGACACGTCGGCTCCCTGTGCTTCGATTCTTCGGCGTACACCAGGGTACGCCCGTGCTTACCGAGCCCTGCGGTCAGGCCAACCCCGTGACCGCGGGGCCCATTCCCGCTCTCAGACGGCTGCCTTCTCGATCTCCCGCGGCTTGAGGTCCGCGTCCTCCAGCACGTCCCGCAGATGCCGCTCGACGACCGGCAGCACCTCCTCGATGGTGACGTCCCGGCCGAGCTCCGCCGCCAGGGAGGCGACCCCGGCGTCCCGGATACCGCACGGGATGATCTTGTCGAACCACTTGTTGTCCGGGTTCACGTTGAGGGCGAAGCCGTGCATGGTCACGCCCTTCGCCACCCGGATCCCGATGGCCGCGATCTTGCGGTCCTCGCGCCGCTGCCCGGCGTTGGAGGGTGCGTACTCGGGGCCGTTCAGCCTCGGGTCGAACTCCTCGTCCGTGAGGCGGGGGTCGAAGTCCAGGGACAGGCCGCCGAGCGCCGGGCGCCGGTCCACGGGGTCGCCGAGGACCCAGACGCCGCTGCGGCCCTCGACCCGGGTGGTCTCCAGGCCGAACTCCGCGCAGGTGCGGATCAGGGCCTCCTCCAGCCGCCGTACGTGCGCCACGACGTCCACCGGGCGCGGGAGCTTCTGGATGGGGTAGCCGACCAGCTGGCCGGGGCCGTGCCAGGTGATCTTGCCGCCGCGGTCCACGTCGATGACGGGCGTGCCGTCCAGAGGGCGCTCGTTGTCGGCGGTGCGCCGGCCCGCCGTGTACACCGGGGGGTGTTCGAGCAGCAGGACGGTGTCGCCGATCTCGTCCGCGAACCGGGCCGCGTGCACGCGGCGCTGCTCGTCCCACGCCACCTGGTACTCGACGGCATCCGCGCCGAACCCCATGCGGACGAACCGCAACTCACTCACGGCAAGCGCCTCCCTAGAAGCACCGGAAAGTCGTAAGGCACGAAGCGTGCCTACGCCACTGTACGACCGGTCCGTTCGAGTGGGCTCCCACGGCCCACGTCAGCCCGCTGGCGCAATCCTCACACGATCGGATGAATGGGCGGGGTAATGTGCGATCGGCTGCTTACTCTCCGCTACATTCGCGCCGTTCGAGAGGCCAAAAGGGCTGCTCACCGGCAAATCCGGGCGTTCGGCGGCCGCACGGCCACGCGACGCCCGAAAGGCAGGAGACCGCACCGCAGATGACGGAACGACCCGCGCAGCGCACTCCCAATCGACAGCTCGCCGCGCTCATCGCAGAAGCGGGATTCTCCAACGCGGGTCTCGCCCGCCGGGTGGACCAGCTCGGACTCGAACACGGGCTTGACCTGAGATACGACAAGACGTCGGTCACCCGCTGGCTGCGCGGGCAGCAGCCGCGCGGCACGACCCCGGCCCTGATCGCCGAGGTCTTCACCCGGCGCCTCGGCCGCCGGCTCACCGCCCAGGACCTCGGCCTGGACGCCTGTGCGCCCGTGTACGCCGGGCTGGAGTTCGCCGCGACCCCCGACGAGGCCGTCGACATCGTCAGCGGCCTGTGGCGCAAGGACTCGGGCAGCCATGCCGAGCTGCGCAAGATCGCGTTCACCCCCGCCGGCCTGGTCGTGCCCAGCCGGGACTGGCTGATCGGCCGCGCCGACGAGAAGGTCGCGCGCGGCGAGCCGGTCACCCGTGTGCAGGTCCCGGGCCGGCCGATGGTGCCGCGCCAGCGCGGCCAGGCCGAGCGCGGGCCCGGCCAGAAGGTCACCGGCGGGGACATCGCCGCGCTGCGCTCGGTCGGCGACCTGTTCCGCTCCCTGGACGACATGTACGGCGGCGGCCACGCCCGCCAGGCCCTCGTGCGCTACCTGGAGCACGAGTGCGAGCCGATGCTGCGCGGCGCCTACGGCGAGCAGACCGGCCGCCGCCTGTTCGCCGCCGCCGCGGACCTCACGCGGCTCGCGGGCTGGACGTCGTTCGACATCGCCGCGCACGGCCTCGCGCAGCGCTACTTCGTGCAGGCGCTGCGGCTGGCCCAGGCCGCCGGGGACCGGCCGTTCGGGTCGTACGTCCTGGCGACCATGAGCCGGCAGGCCGTCTACCTCGGGCACGGCCGGGAGGCCGTCCAGCTCGCGCGCGTCGCCCAGCAGGGCGTCGGCACCGGCGCCCCGCCTGTCGTGCTGGCCCTGCTGCACGCCTGCGAGGCGCGCGGGCACGGCGTGCTCGGCGAGGTGCGCGCCTGCACGGCCTCCCTGGTCCGGGCCGAGCGCGCCATGGAGGCCGCCCGCCCCGGCGACGACGTCCCGCACTGGACGCGGTTCTTCGACGAGGCGCAGCTCGCCGACGAGTTCGGCCACTGCCACCGGGACCTCCAGCAGTTCCGGGCGGCCGCGCAGCACGCCGAGCGCTCCCTGCAGCTGCGGGCCCCCGCCTTCGCCCGCAGCCGCCTGTTCTGCCGGCTCGTGCTGGCCAGCGCCCGCCTCGGCCTCGGCGAGCTCGACCAGGCGTGCGCCCTGGGCGCCGAGGCCGCGGGCCAGGCCGTGGAGATGCGGTCCGTCCGGGCGATCGAGTACGTCCGGGACTTCGAGCGCAGGCTGGAGCCCTACCGTGACGCGGCCCCGGTCCGGGGCTACCGGGACAAGGTCGCCGCGCTGCTGTGACGGGGGTGCGGGTGGCCGTCCGCACGGGCCCCGCCCCGCCCGGAACGGCCACCCGCCCCAGGCTTGGTCCGTAAGGGTGCCGCTGCGCTCAGGCCGCCGTCCGTAAGGGTTCCGCCCGGTTCAGGGAGCCCGCCGCGCCCAGGTCCGTCAGGATCGCCGTCGCGGCCCGGCGGGCCGAGTGCAGGGCGCCCTGGACGGTGCTGGTGTCGCGGTGGTCACCGCACACGTACAGGCCCGCCAGCAGCCGCACCGGGCGGCGCAGGTCGTGCGGCGCGGTCATCGCGGGCACGGCCTCGGGCGTGTGGTGCACGGCCAGCGTCTCCCAGCGGGCCGTCGAGGTGCCGTACAGGCGGGCCAGGTGCGTCCGTACGGCCGTGTCGACGTCCGGGGGCGGGGTGCCGAGGACCGTCGAGGTGACGAGGGCGCGGCCGGCCGGGGCGCGGCTCGGGTCGACGCGGCTGATCACCGCCGTGTGCGCCACCGGGCCGCTCCGGTCGGAGTCGAGCAGCAGCGAGGCGCCGGTCTCCGGTGCCTCGTCCATCGTGTGGTGGAGGACCGTCACCGGGTGGAAACCGGGCACGCGCAGCCCCGGCAGCAGCTCGCCGGCGGTGCGCGCGTCGGTGGCCAGCAGCACCGCCCGGCACCGTATCGCGCCGTGCTCGGCGGTCGTCACGGCCGTCGTGGCGATCGAGGTGACCCGCACCCCGGTGTGCACGGTGCCCGGCGGCAGCGAGCGCGCGAGCAGGTCGGGCAGGGCCTCGGCGCCACCCTCGGGCAGACACAGCCGGCCGCCCGCGAAGGCGTGCAGCGCGAGGTCCGCGCACCGGCTGGACGTCGTCAGCTCGGGGTCGTGCAGCAGGGCGGCGAGCAGCGGCCGCAGGAAGCCGTCGATCGTGCGCGGCGGGATGCCGCGTTCCGCGAGGGCCTGCGCGGCCGGGGCCTCCGGGCGGTTCAGCAGCCGCTCGACGGGCGCGGAGGCCAGCCGGGCGAGCGCGGCGCCGAGGCGTGCCTGGTCGACTGCGGTGCCCAGCGAGGCTCCGGTTCGCGCCCGGGGGACGGCGGAGGCCCTGGGGGCGCTCGCCAGGGCGCGTACCGCATGGAGTGCGCCCCTCGCGCGCCGCGCACTCGCCGGGCCGGTGAGCGCGCCGGCGCGGTGCCGGCGCCCGTCGCTGTGCAGCAGCACCCCCGGGGCGAAGGACCGCAGCGCGAGCGCGTCCAGGGCCGGTGTCCGGCGGAGCTCGGGATACGACGTCGACAGAAGCTGCCCGATCCGGTCCAGCCGGAAGCCGTCGACCTTCTCGGTCGACATGCGGCCACCCGGGTAGGGGGCCGCCTCCAGGACCGCGGTGGTTATTCCTGCGCTGGTCAGCCGGTGCGCCGCGGCGAGCCCGGCGACCCCGGCTCCCACGATGACGACGTCCGCCTGGTACGCGGGCTCAAGCACGTGCCCCTCCTCGAGGTTGCGCGGCCGGTGGAGACGTGATGCCCCCAACTGGCCCAGGAAATACCCGAGTTCGGCACGAGGTTACGGACGCGACGGGTCAGGGACAGTCGCGCATCGACAGAGCACGGTCGCACGGCGGTCGCATACGGACACCCGGTCCGATCCGTCCCGCTACCGCAGGGCCGCCCGGATCGCCCCCTCGATGTCCGGGAACGCGAAGGTGAAGCCCGACTCCAGCAGCCGCTTCGGCAGCACCCGCTGACTGCCGAGGACGTCCCCGGCCATCTCGCCGAGCACGGTCCGCAGGACGGGCGCCGGGACCGGCAGCAGCGCCGGCCGGCGCAGCACCCGCCCCATGGCCGCGGTGATCTCGCGGTTCGTCACCGGCTCGGGAGCGGTCACGTTGAACGGCCCCGACCACTCCTCGGCGTCCAGCAGATGCCGGATCGCCGCCACCTCGTCGTGCAGCGACACGAACGACCAGTACTGCCGCCCGTCCCCCAGCGGTCCCCCCAGCCCCGCCCGGAACAGCGGGAACAGCCGCCCCCACGCGCCGCCCTCCCGGGCCACCACCAACCCGGTGCGCACGAACACCGTCCGCACCCCCGCCTCCCGCGCGGGCGCCGCCGCGGCCTCCCACTCCACGCACAGCTCCGGCAGGAAGCCCTCCCCCGGCGGACTCGACTCGTCGACGGCCCGCTCGCCGGTCTCGCCGTAGTAGCCGATCGCGCTGCCGTTCACGAAGGCCCGCGGCCGCTCCCCGGGCTTCAGCGCCGCCATCGCGGAGGCCAGCGCCGCCGTGCCCCGCACCCGGCCGCGCCGCAGGCTCTCCTTGTACGCCTCGGTCCAGCGCCGCGCCCCCACGTTCGCACCGGCCAGATTGACCACCGCGTCGCACCCGGCGAGCACCTCGGCCGGCACCTCACCGCCCTCGGGGTCCCAGCGGACCTCGTCCGCCGCGCGGGGCGCCCGGCGCACCAGGCGGACCACCTCGTGCCCGTCCGCGACGAGCGAGCGCACCAGGGCTGCACCGATCAGACCGGAGGAACCGGCGACCACGATTCTCGACAGATCCATGCACGCCATCCTGCCCTGAACCCGCCCTGATGCCTCCTCGTACGCTGTGGGCATGTCCGACTCCCGACGGCACCCCCTGCTGCGCACCGCCCGGCCCGAGGACGACGAGGAGCTGGGCCGGCTCGACCGCCTCACCTGGTCGCCCCTGCACGCCGTCGTGCCCAGGCCGCGCCCGCCCTACCCGCCCTTCTTCGACGCACGCCACGCCTGCGAGGACACCCTCGTCGCGGAGCTGGGCGGCCGCGTCGTCGGCTACATCCGCGTGGTCCCGCCGACCCGGCTCGCCTCCAACGCGCACGTACGGCAGATCCAGGGGCTGGCGGTCGCGGACGAGGCCCGGGGGCACGGCGTCGGGCGGGCGCTGATCCGCGCGGCCGTCGAGGAGGCCCGCCGCCAGGGCGCCCGCCGCCTCACCCTGCGCGTCCTCGGCCACAACGCCCCGGCCCGCGCGCTGTACGCGTCCGAGGGGTTCGTGGTGGAGGGCGTCCTGCCCGGGGAGTTCCACGTGGACGGGACGTACACCGACGACGTGCTCATGGGGCGCGCCCTGTGACGCGCCCCGGTCTCACGAGGTGACCAGGTCCCCGGTGTCCACCGGGACGGTCGAGGTCGCCGCGCGCCGGGCGGACGAGGCCACCTCGTCCGCGGTCAGGGCGTAACCGGTCTCGTCGTCGGTGGTGGAACGGGCGAAGACCACCCCGTACACCCGGCCGCCGGTGGTCAGCAGCGGTCCGCCCGAGTTGCCGGGGCGCACGGTGGAGCGGACCGAGTAGATCTCGCGGGTCACGGTCTCGTCGTTGTAGATGTTCTGGCCGGTGGCCTGGACACGGCCGGCGACCGTCGCCGCCTGGAGGTCCAGCGCGCCGTCCTCCGGGTAGCCCGCCACGACCGCGGAGTCGCCGCGCGTGGCCTCCTCGTCGAAGCGCAGGACGGGGGCGCTCAGCTCCGGCACGTACAGCACGGCCACGTCGCGCCGGGGGTCGAAGAGCACCACCCGCGCGGCGTACGACGGCCCGACGCCGCCCACGCGGACGTCCGGCCGGTCGATGCCGGCCACCACATGGGCGTTGGTCATCACGCGCTGCGGGGCGTACACGAAGCCGCTGCCCTCGCGGCCCTGGGTGCCGGCGGACCCCTCGATCTTGACGGTGCTGCGCCTGGCGGCCTCCGTGGCGGCCGGGGTGACGCTGTCGCCGGTGGGCCGGGCGACCTCGGCCGTCGACTCGTTCTCGAACGGGTTGAAGACCTGCGGGAAACCCGCCTCCGTCAGCGCGGACGTGGCCCGCGAGAACCAGGCCGGGGTGGTGTCCGGCATCGCGTCCTGCACGCTGCCCAGCAGCCGGGAGTCACGGATCGCCGACGTCAGCAGCGGCGAGGAGGACGCGGCCAGCACGCTCGCCGCCACCCAGGCCACGATCAGCACGGCCACCGCGTTGGCCACCGACCCGCCGATGCCGTCGGCCACCCGCAGCGGCCCGCGGTCCAGCTCCCGGCGCAGCCGCAGGGCCAGCCGCCCGGCCAGCTCGTGCACCAGCACGGCGGGCAGCAGCACGGTCAGCACCGCGGCCACCGTCGCCCTGGTGGTGCCCGGCGTGACCAGGTCCATCACCCACGGCAGCAGCCACACGCCGATCGCCGCGCCGCCCACGAAGCCGGCCAGCGAGACACAGCCGGCCACCAGCCCCCGCCGGTAGCCGGACGCCGCGTACGCCACCATCACGAGCAGCAGCAGGATGTCGAGCAGGTCCACTGAGCCGCCTTTCTCTCGGACCTCTTGGTACGCGTGCGGAGCGCGCCTCGATCAGCGCGCGGCGGCGTGTCCCGGGGGATCCGGCCACGCTGCGTACACCTGGGGGAACGCCCCGGACCCGGGTGATGGTTCCACCCGGTGTCACACCACACATCGCGGGCGGACCCGATCCGTCGGACAGTAGGACCATGTGTGCCATCCGACGGGTCACGGCGGAACGGGTGCGGGGTCGCCCCGGGGGACGGGGAGCCCTCGTGGTCCTCGGCTGCGTACCGGGACTGGCCGCCGCGCTCGCGCTCGTGCTGTGCGCCGACGGGGTGGAGCGAAGCGTCGAGCGGGAGAAGCGGCCCGTCGCGGCGCGCCCCGCCTCGTACCACGCCGCCCGGCCGCCCATCGTGCCCCGGGACGTCTGGCTCGACGAGGACAGCCTGCACACCCAGCCGCCCCCTCGCTACGACGACAAGGTCATCGCCGTCTTCGTCCACCACACCGACTCGCCCAACGACTACGACTGCGCCGACTCGCCCCGCATCATCCAGCACCTCTACGCCGGCCAGACCGGCGGCCGGCACTGGGACGACCTCGGCTACAACTTCGTCGTCGACCGCTGCGGCACGATCTACGAGGGCCGGGCCGGCGGCACCGACCGGCCCGTCACCGGCGCCCACACCCAGGGTTTCAACCACCGCACCGCCGGCGTCGCCGCCCTCGGCACCTTCACGGCCGGGGTGCCCGTCCCCAAGGCGATGACCGACGCGGTCGCGGCGGTCGCGGCGTGGAAGCTGGGGCTCTCCGGGACGGACCCCCGTGCCACGGTGCGTTTGACCTCCAGCAACGACCTCAGCCGCTACGCGTCCGGCACCACCGCCACGCTGCCCGCCGTGGCCGGTCACAACGACGGCTTCTCGACGAGCTGCCCCGGCGCCGCCCTCAGCGCCCGCCTCCCGGAGATCAGGGCCACCGCGGCCCGCCTCCAGGGCCGGCCCGAAGGGCACGGCGGCGCGCCGGGCCGGTCCGGCGCGGACGGTTTCCGGGCGGCCCTGAGGCACCCTCTGGGCGTCCTCAGCCCCTGAACCGCTCCCACAGCCGGGGGAAGCGCTCCGCCAGCGCCCGCGCGTCCTCGAAGTCCACGGGGGTGCCGGACGGCTCCGGAGGCGCCGGCGGAAGGCCGAGATCGGGGGCGACGGCACCGGTGAGCTGTTCGTACGCCTCGTCGGCGGCGTACCCCAGCTCCTCCGCGTCGCCGTCGAACTCCTCGTCGAAGTCGTCCAGCAGCTCGGCCAGCGCGTCCGGGTCGTGCACCGCGCCCTCGTACACCTCGCGGCCCTGGCCGATCAGCCAGCAGCGGAAGAAGTCGAAGGCGTCGTCGCTGGCCCCGTCGAGCAGGACGTACGCGGCACCCCACACGTCCCAGGTGTACGCCCGGTTGTAGCGGGCCTCGAAGTGGCGGGCGAAGTCGAGCACGGCGTCCGGGTCCAGCTGGACCAGCCGCTCCACCAGCAGATCGGCCTGCTCCTCGGGGTCGCCCTCGGCGGCCTCGCGGGCGGCGTCCACCAGCTCCCAGAACTCCGTCTCGTCCATCACGGGTCCAGCATCGGCCCTGGACCGGTGGGGCGCACGTGGAGTGCGACGGATTGTTATGGGGCGCGCGCTCAGTCGGCGTACAGGGCGGCCAGGCGCAGCGCGTCGGCGGCGAACCGCTCCCGCAGCGAGGGCGGGGCCAGCACCTCCACCTGCGGGCCGAGCGCCGCGAGCTGGCTGCGGGCGACCTCCTCGGACTCCACCGGTACGGTCACCGTCACCCAGCCGTCCCCGTCCGGGGCGCCCGCGGCCTCCAGCGCCTCCCGCGCGGCCCGCGGATCGACGGCGTACCGCAGGGCGCGCGCCCCCTCGGGGGACACCCGCAGCACGACCTCGGCGCGCAGGATCGAGCGCGCGAACTGCTCGGCCCGCTCCTCCCAGAACCCCGGCAGGTCGAACGCCTCGTCCCGCTCGAACCGCCCGTCACCGGCGTCGACGGCGGTGAACCGGTCGATCCGGTACACCCGGTGGGCACCGGCCCCGGCGACCCGGGCGCACAGGTACCAGACGCCGGCCTTCAGCACGAGCCCGTACGGCTCCAGCTCCCGCTCGACCTCGTCCTCCCCGCGCCGGTAGCGGGCGACGATCCGGCGGTCGTCCCACACGGCGTCCGCGACGGCCGGCAGCAGCTCGGGGGCCTTCGGCTCCGTGAACCAGTTCGGCGCGTCCAGATGGAAGCGCTGGGCCGCCGTACGGGAGGCGTCGCGCAGCGAGGGCAGCAGGGCGGCCGACACCTTCAGCCGCGCGGCGGACGCGGCGTCCTCCAGACCCATCTCCCGCAGCGCCCCCGGCACACCGCTGAGGAAGAGCGCCTCGGCCTCGCCGCGCGCGAGCCCCGTCAGCCGGGTCCGGTACCCGCCGACCAGCCGGTACCCGCCGGCGCGGCCCCGCTCGGCGTAGACCGGGACACCGGCCTCCGACAGGGCCTGCGCGTCCCGGGTGACCGTCCGTTCGGACACCTCCAGCTCCCGCGCCAGCTCGGCGGCGGTCATGGAGGGCCGGGACTGGAGCAACAGCACCATCTTGATCAGACGAGCGGCACGCATACGGTCATCATGCCGGGGCCCACCGACAGCGAAGGGGTACGGCGAGTGCCGTACCCCTTCGTCGTTCCTCGGCCGCTTACAGGCCGTACTTCTCGCGGGCTTCCTTCACCGCGCTGGCCTGGACCTCGCCGCGCTTCGCGAGCTGGGCCAGGGCCGCGACGACGATCGACTCGGCGTCGACCCCGAAGTGGCGGCGGGCCGCGTCACGGGTGTCGGAGAGACCGAAGCCGTCGGCCCCGAGCGAGGACCAGTCCTGCTCGACCCACTGCGCGATCTGGTCCGGGACCTGGCGCATGTAGTCGGAGACCGCGAGCACCGGGCCCTCGGCGCCCTGGAGCGCCTGACGGACGTACGGGGTCCGCTCCTCGCCGCGCAGCAGGGCCGCGTCGGCCTCCAGCGCGTCGCGGCGCAGCTCCGTCCAGGAGGTCGCGGACCACACGTCGGCGGCCACGCCCCACTCCTCGGCGAGCAGCCGCTGCGCCTTCAGCGCCCAGTGGATCGCGGTGCCGGAGCCCAGCAGCTGGATGCGCGGGGCGTTCGCCGCCGGGGACAGCCCGGCCGTCTCCGCCGTGTTGAAGCGGTACAGGCCCTTGACGATGCCCTGGTCGATGCCGTCCACCGCGGGCTTCGCGGGCTGCGGCAGCGGCTCGTTGTAGACGGTCAGGTAGTAGAAGACGTCCTGGTCCTCGCCGGGGGCCGCCTCGCCGTACATCCGGCGCAGACCGTCCTTGACGATGGCCGCGACCTCGTAGGCGAAGGCCGGGTCGTACGTCAGCGCCGCCGGGTTGGTCGCCGCGATGACGGGGGAGTGGCCGTCGGCGTGCTGCAGGCCCTCACCGGTCAGGGTGGTGCGGCCGGCCGTCGCGCCGACGAGGAAGCCGCGGCCGAGCTGGTCGCCGAGCTGCCACATCTGGTCGGCCGTGCGCTGCCAGCCGAACATCGAGTAGAAGATGTAGAACGGGATCATCGCCTCGCCGTGCGTCGCGTACGACGTCGAAGCGGCGATGAAGTCGGCCATCGAACCGGCCTCGGTGATCCCCTCGTTGAGGATCTGCCCGTTCTTGGCCTCCTTGTAGTACATGAGCTGGTCGCGGTCGACCGGCTCGTACGTCTGGCCCTTCGGCGAGTAGATGCCGAGGGACGGGAAGAGGCTCTCCATGCCGAAGGTGCGCGCCTCGTCGGGGACGATCGGCACCCAGCGCCGGCCCGTCTCCTTGTCGCGGACCAGGTCCTTGACCAGACGGACGAAGGCCATGGTGGTGGCCACGTTCTGCGAGCCGGAACCCTTGTCGAAGGCGGCGAACGCCTTGTCGGCGGGGGCCGGCAGCGGGGCCACCGGGTGGAGGCGGCGGGCCGGGGCGGGACCGCCGAGCGCCGCGCGGCGCTCCTGGAGGTAGCGCACCTCGGGGGAGTCGGCGCCCGGGTGGCCGTAGGGCACCACGCCGTCGACGAAGTCGCTGTCCTTGACCGGCAGGTCCAGGCGGTCGCGCATCGCCTTGAACTCGTCCACCGTCAGCTTCTTCATCTGGTGGTTGGCGTTCTTCGACGCGAAGCCCTCACCGAGGGTGTGGCCCTTGACCGTCTGGGCCAGGATCACGGTCGGCGCGCCCTTGAACTCGACGGCGGCCTTGTAGGCGGCGTACACCTTGCGGGCCTCGTGGCCACCGCGGGAGAGGTGGAAGCACTCGAGGATCTTGTCGTCGCTCAGCAGCTTCGCCATCTCGGCGAGCGCCGGGTCCTTGCCGAAGAAGTCCTCGCGGATGTAGGCGGCGTCGCGCGTCTGGTACGTCTGCACCTGCGCGTCCGGTACCTCACGCAGGCGGCGTACGAGCGCGCCCGTGGTGTCGAGCTGGAACAGCTCGTCCCAGGCCGTGCCCCACAGCGTCTTGATCACGTTCCAGCCGGCGCCGCGGAACTGGGCCTCCAGCTCCTGCACGATCTTGAAGTTGGCGCGGACCGGGCCGTCGAGGCGCTGCAGGTTGCAGTTGATGACGAAGGTCAGGTTGTCCAGGCCCTCGCGGGAGGCGAGTGCGAGGGCGGCCGTCGACTCCGGCTCGTCCATCTCACCGTCACCGAGGAACGCCCAGACGTGGGAGGACGAGATGTCCTTGATGCCACGGGCGGTCAGATAGCGGTTGAAGCGCGCCTGGTAGATCGCCGACAGCGGGCCGAGGCCCATGGACACCGTCGGGAACTCCCACAGCCAGGGCAGCCGGCGCGGGTGCGGGTACGACGGCAGGCCGTTGCCGCCGGCCTCCTGGCGGAAGTTGTCCAGGTGCTGCTCGGTGAGGCGGCCGTCGAGGAAGGCGCGGGCGTAGATGCCCGGCGAGGCGTGGCCCTGGATGTAGAGCTGGTCGCCGCTGCCGTCGCCCTCCTTGCCCTTGAAGAAGTGGTTGAAGCCGGTCTCGTAGAGCCAGGCGGCGGAGGCGAAGGTGGCGATGTGGCCGCCGACGCCGTGCTTGGAGCCCCGGGTCACCATCGCGGCCGCGTTCCAGCGGTTCCACGCGGTGATCCGGCGCTCCATCTCCTCGTCACCGGGTACGCCGGGCTCACCTGCGGTCGGGATGGTGTTGACGTAGTCGGTCTCGAGGAGCTTCGGCAGCGCGATGCCGGTGCCCTCGGCCCGCTCCAGCGTGCGGCGCATCAGGTATGCGGCGCGGTGCGGGCCAGCCGCCTTGGCGACCGCGTCCAGCGAGGCCTGCCACTCGGCGGTCTCCTCCGGGTCACGGTCGGGGAGCTGGTCGAGCGCGCTCGGCTGGATGGCGTTGGGGTCGGTCATGTCGCCGCCTTCCTCAGTCGAAGGGGGTTCCCTCATCGGCAAGGGTTCAGGGTTGCCCTTTGTCTTTGGCAGGACAGGGCGGGGACCTCGGTAGAGGTCCAGCGGTGACAATAACTCCCTGATCGATGATCGATCAAAGGGTTCCGGGGTAAAACATCGCGATCCGGGGAAAGTCGGCATGCGGTGCCTCGGTGAATGGCACCGGGTGCCGCGTTTTCGAAGGATCTCCGCAGGTGAGCGGGGTGATGCTCGCCTGTCGGATCAGGCCCTGGGGGCGCAGCCGAGCACGTGCGCCTTCACCAGTTCAGCGATCCGCGGGTCCCGCCGGCGGAACGCCTGGACGAGCTCCTCGTGCTCCTCCGCGTACGACTGCTGAACGGTGCCGAGCCAGCGGATGGACAGAGCGGTGAAGACCTCGATGCCGAGGCCCTCCCAGGTGTGCAGCAGCACCGAGTTGCCCGCGGCCCGCACCAGCTCGCGGTGGAAGCCCACGGTGTGCCGCACCTGCCCGGTGCCGTCGGCGTCCCGGTCGGCCTCGTACAGGGCCGCCACGTGCGGTTCCAGCGCGGAGCAGTCCTCGGCGAGGCGGTCCGCCGCCAGCTCGGCGGCTATGGCCTCGAGGCCGGCCCGGACCGGGTAGCTCTCCTCCAGATCGCCCGCGGTCAGGTTCCGCACCCGCACGCCCTTGTTCGGGGCGGACTCGATCAGCCGCAGCGACTCCAGCTCGCGCAGTGCCTCCCGCACCGGGGTCTGGCTGACCTCCAGCTCGGTGGCGATGCGCCGCTCGACGATCCGCTCACCCGGCTGCCAGCGCCCGCTGATGATCCCCTCGAGGATGTGCTCGCGGATCTGTTCGCGCAGCGAGTGGATGACGGGGGCGGTCATGAAAGCTCCTTAGGGCGCGTTGACGTTTAGACAATACGGCGGTTGCGCTCCACGGGGTGGGGTGACGGCGGCGCTTTGGTGCAGGTGAGACGAGACTTACACGGGGTTCGGCGCGAAGGGCGCCCAGGAGCCCGGTGTGCGGGGTCGACGGGCGGTGGCGCGGGCTCGTCGTGCCGGCGGCGCCGTTCCCCGCGCCGCTCGGGGGCGTTGCGGTTCGGCCCTGCCGAACAAGCGGCGCCCCGCCCGGGTGAGCCCGGACGGGGCGCCGTACTGCCGATCAGAAGGGCTCAGAGGCCGAGCTCGACCTCGAACTCGCCCGCCTCGAGGATCGCCTTGACCGCCGTCAGGTAGCGGGCCGCGTCGGCGCCGTCCACCAGGCGGTGGTCGTAGGACAGGGTCAGGTACGTCATGTCGCGGACGCCGATGACCGTGCCCTCCTCGGTCTCGATGACCGCCGGGCGCTTGACCGTGGCACCGATGCCGAGGATCGCGACCTGGCCCGGCGGCACGATGATCGTGTCGAAGAGCGCACCGCGCGAACCGGTGTTGGAGATGGTGAAGGTCGCGCCGGACAGCTCGTCGGGCGTGATCTTGTTGCTGCGGACCTTGCCCGCCAGCTCCGCCGTGGCCTTGGCGATGCCCGCGATGTTGAGGTCGCCGGCGTGCTTGATGACCGGGGTCATCAGGCCCTTCTCGGAGTCCACCGCGATTCCGACGTTCTCGGTGTCGAAGTAGGTGATCGTGCCCTCGGCCTCGTTGATCCTGGCGTTGATGACCGGGTGGGCCTTCAGCGCCTGGGCCGCCGCCTTCACGAAGAACGGCATCGGGGAGAGCTTGACGCCCTCGCGCGCGGCGAAGGAGTCCTTGGCCTGGGCGCGCAGGCGCATCAGGCGGGTGACGTCGACCTCGACGACCGAGGACAGCTGCGCCTGCTCGTGCAGCGCCTTGACCATGTTGTCGCCGATGACCTTGCGGATGCGCGGCATCTTGACGGTCTGGCCGCGGAGGGGGGAGGCCTCCAGGGTCGGCGCCTTCTTGGCGGCCGGGGCCGCGGCGGCCGGAGCCGGCGCGGCGGCGGCCTTCGCGGCCTCGGCGGCGGCGACGACGTCCTGCTTGCGGATCCGGCCGCCGACGCCGGTGCCCTTGACGGAGCCCAGGTCGACGCCGTGCTCGGCGGCCAGCTTGCGCACCAGCGGGGTGACGTAGGCGCCCTCGTCGGTGGCCTGGGCGGCCGGAGAGGCGGGGGCGGCGGGGGCCTTGGCCGGAGCCGGAGCGGCCGGGGCCGCCGGAGCGGGGGCCGGGGCGGCGGGCTGGGCCGGTGCCGGGGCGGCAGCGGCGGGCGCGGCCGGAGCGGCGGGGGCCGGGGCGGGCGCGGCAGGAGCCGGGGCGGGCTGGGCCGGCTCCGCGGGGGCGGCCGGAGCCTGCGCGGCGGGGGCCGGGGCCTCCTGTGCCGGGGCGGCCGCCGGAGCGGCACCCGCGGCACCGATGACGGCGAGCTTGGCGCCGACCTCGGCCGTCTCGTCCTCGCCGACCACGATCTCCAGCAGGGTGCCGGACGCGGGGGCGGGGATCTCGGTGTCGACCTTGTCGGTGGAGACCTCGAGCAGCGGCTCGTCGGCCTCGACGGAGTCGCCGACCGACTTCAGCCAGCGGGTGACGGTGCCCTCGGTGACGGACTCGCCGAGCGCGGGCAGGACGACGTCCGTGCCCTCGGCGGAGCCGCCGCCGGACGCGGCCTCGGCGGTCGGAGCGGGCGCCGGGGCGGCCTGCTCGGTGGACGGCGCGGCGGCGGCCGGCTCCGGAGCCGCGGCGGGCTCGGGCTCGGGCTCGGCGGCCGGGGCCGGGGCGGCGGCCGGGGCGCCGGAGCCGTCGTCGATCACGGCCAGCTCGGCACCGACCTCGACCGTCTCGTCCTCGGCGACCTTGATGGAGGACAGCACGCCGGACGCGGGCGAGGGGATCTCGGTGTCGACCTTGTCGGTGGAGACCTCGAGCAGCGGCTCGTCGGCCTCGACGCGCTCACCCTCGGCCTTCAGCCAGCGGGTGACAGTGCCCTCGGTGACGCTCTCGCCGAGCGCCGGAAGGGTTACGGAAACCGCCATGGTTTCGGTTGCTCCTTACGAATTGCGGAAGTCTGTGGGCGTCGCTGGGACGCGGAGTCGCTTCGTCGGCCGAGGGTCAGTCGTGCGCGTGCAGCGGCTTGCCCGCCAGGGCCAGGTGCGCCTCGCCGAGCGCCTCGTTCTGCGTCGGGTGGGCGTGGATGAGCTGGGCGACCTCGGCCGGCAGCGCCTCCCAGTTGTAGATCAGCTGGGCCTCGCCGACCTGCTCTCCCATGCGGTCGCCGACCATGTGGACGCCGACCACGGCGCCGTCCTTGACCTGGACGAGCTTGATCTCGCCCGCGGTGTTCAGGATCTTGCTCTTGCCGTTGCCCGCGAGGTTGTACTTCAGAGCGACGACCTTGTCCGCACCGTAGATCTCCTTGGCCTTGGCCTCGGTGATGCCGACGGAGGCGACCTCCGGGTGGCAGTAGGTCACGCGGGGGACACCGTCGTAGTCGATCGGGACGGTCTTCAGACCGGCCAGCCGCTCGGCCACCAGGATGCCCTCGGCGAAGCCGACGTGCGCGAGCTGGAGGGTGGGGACGAGGTCACCGACGGCGGAGACGGTCGGCACGTTGGTGCGCATGTACTCGTCGACGAGGACGTAGCCGCGGTCCATCGCGACGCCCTGCTCCTCGTAGCCGAGGCCCTGCGAGACCGGGCCGCGGCCGACGGCGACCAGCAGCACCTCGGCCTCGAACTCCTTGCCGTCGGCGAGGGTGACCTTGACACCGTCCTGGGTGTACTCGGCCTTCTGGAAGAAGGTGCCCAGGTTGAACTTGATGCCGCGCTTGCGGAAGGCGCGCTCCAGGAGCTTGGAGCTGTTCTCGTCCTCGACCGGGACGAGGTGCTTCAGGCCCTCGATGACCGTGACGTCGGCGCCGAACGACTTCCACGCCGAGGCGAACTCGACGCCGATGACGCCGCCGCCCAGGATGATCGCGGACTTCGGCACGCGGTCCAGGACGAGGGCGTGGTCCGAGGAGATGATCCGGTCGCCGTCGATGTCCAGGCCCGGCAGGGACTTCGGCACGGAGCCGGTCGCGAGCAGCACGTGGCGGCCCTGGATCCGCTGTCCGTTCACGTCGACGGAGGTGGGGGAGGACAGCCGGCCCTCACCCTCGATGTACGTCACCTTGCGGGAGGCCACGAGACCCTGGAGTCCCTTGTACAGACCGGCGATCACGCCGTCCTTGTACTTGTGGACCCCGGCGATGTCGATGCCCTCGAAGGTGGCCTTCACGCCGAACTGCGCGCTCTCGCGGGCCTGGTCGGCGATCTCGCCCGCGTGCAGCAGGGCCTTGGTGGGGATGCATCCCCGGTGCAGGCAGGTGCCGCCGACCTTGTCCTTCTCGATCAGGGCGACGTCCAGGCCCAGCTGCGCTCCGCGCAGGGCCGCGGCGTAACCGCCACTACCACCGCCGAGGATCACTAGGTCGAAAACGGTGCTGGCGTCGTTCGCCACGTCACGTCCTCCATGCATGTGCGCCGTACGCCGGTCAGCGTTGACCGGGCGGCGGCTGGTGTCCGGCCGCTCTTTCTCCGGCCCTGTGGTGGGGGCCCTGTCCTGCCGAGCCCCATCTTCGCACCTGTCCACACCGAACGAGACGCCGGGCCGGTGTGTGAGACGTCCCACTCACCGCCGTCCGGTGGGCCGTGAACCGGACGGCGACGGGGCCTCGCCCTACCCGCGTGCGAGGCCCCGTCGGCCGGGAACCGGGTGTCAGCCCAGGTCGCCCGCGGCCGTCAGCTCGGCCAGCCGCACCAGCGTCCGCACCGCGGAGCCCGTGCCGCCCTTGGGCGTGTACCCGAAGGGGCCGCCCTCGTTGAACGCCGGGCCGGCGATGTCGAGGTGCGCCCAGGTGATGCCCTCGCCCACGAACTCGCGCAGGAAGAGACCCGCGACCAGGCCGCCGCCCATCCGCTCGCCCATGTTCGCGATGTCGGCGGTCGGGGAGTCCATGCCCTTGCGCAGGTGCTCCGGCAGCGGCATCGGCCACGATGCCTCGCCGACCTCCTCGGCGGCCTCCACGACGGCCGCGCGGAACGCGTCGTCGTTGGCCATCACGCCGAAGGTGCGGGAGCCGAGCGCCAGCACCATCGCGCCGGTCAGGGTCGCCACGTCCACGATGGCGTCCGGCTTCTCCAGGGAGGCCGCCCACAGCGCGTCGGCCAGCACCAGCCGGCCCTCGGCGTCGGTGTTGAGGACCTCGACGGTCTTGCCGCTGAACATGCGCAGCACGTCACCGGGACGGGTGGCGGAGCCGGAGGGCATGTTCTCGGCCAGCGCCAGCCAGCCGGTGACGTTGACCTCGAGGCCGAGGCGCGCGGCGGCGACGACGGCGGCGAACACGGCGGCCGCGCCGCTCATGTCGCACTTCATCGTCTCGTTGTGCCCGGCCGGCTTCAGCGAGATGCCGCCCGAGTCGTAGGTGATGCCCTTGCCCACGAGGGCGAGGTGCTTGGCGTTGCGCGAGTGCGTGTACGACAGCTTCACCAGGCGCGGGCCGGAGACGGAGCCGGCCCCCACGCCGAGGATGCCGCCGTAGCCGCCCTTGGCGAGCGCCTTCTCGTCGAGCACCTGCACCTTGATGCCGTGCTCCTTGGCGGCCGCCGCGGCGATCGCGGCGAAGGACTCCGGGTTGAGGTCGTTCGGTGGGGTGTTGATGAGGTCCCGGGCGCGGTTGAGCTCCTCGGAGACGGCCGTGGCGCGCTCGAGCGCGGCCTTGTGCGCCTTGTCGCGGGGCTTGGCGCCGAGCAGCACGGCCTCGGCGAGGGGCGCCTTGCCGTTGCCGCGCTCCCCGGAGGTGCTCTTGTAGGCGTCGAAGGAGTAGGCGCCGAGCAGGACTCCCTCGGCGATCGCGCCGAGGTCGGCGGCGTCGGCCAACGGCAGCGCGAACGCGGCCTTCTTGGAACCGGCGAGGGCGCGCCCGGCCACACCGGCCGCCTTGCGCAGGACCTCGCCGTCGAAGCCGGCCTCCTCGTCCTCGGGCAGGGCGCCGAGGCCGACCGCCACGACGACCGGGGTCTTGAAGCCGGACGGGGCGGGGAGCTTCGTCACCTCGCCCTCGGAGCCGGAGGCGCCGAGGGTCTCCAGGACGCCGCCGAGCTTGCCGTCGTACGCCTGGTCCACGGCCTCGGCGCCGGGGGCGACGACCAGGCCCGCGCCCTTGGAGCCGGCGCCCTTGGCGACACCGATCACGAGCACGTCGGCGCGCAGGCCAGGCGCCGCTGCGGTGCTGAGAGTCAGAGCAGTCACGGTGGTGATTTCTCGCTTCCGATGTGAAGTTGCGGTGGCCGAAAGGTGTGGGTCGGCCGGGCCCGAGGGCCGACCCTAGTTCCGACCTGGCGGTGCGGGTGTCAGCGGGGCCTTCCCCGGTACGGCACGAACCTGCGGCTGAGCCTACGCTCGCAAGGGCATTCGCTCATTCCTGCGGTCGTTCACCCGTCTGTGGCGTCGCGCCGCTTCCCGATCCCCGGCACCGGTGAGCTGAGTCACACTCGTGTGGTTTCCGGCGAGCGATCCGCTCGCCGTTTCGCATGATTTCCACGGATCCTCCGCGGCTCCCACACGCGGAGTGCCCGGGGATCCTCTGGGGGGAAGGACGAACCATGGCGCACGGAGCGCACCGTTGGAGAGACACGGCCGCCGTCTCGGTGGCCGCCGGTCTGCTGGCGCTGGGCCTGGGCGTGCCCGGTGCCTCGGCCGCGGCCGAACCGCGCGTCGACCTCAAGGTGCTCGTCGTGGACGACGGCGGCAGCGCGGTCCAGGCCATCACCGCACAGCTCGGCAGCACCGGCGTCCCGTACACCACCGTCGACCTGAACGACACGAACCGCCCGGCCGTCACCCAGGCGTTCCTCAGCGACAGCGTCGGCGGCACCCCGCGCGCCAAGTACCAGGGCGTCGTGCTGCCCCACGAGGCGCCCTTCGGCGCGGGCTCGGCCGAGCAGACCGCGCTGGAGGACTTCGAGCGCGCCTTCGGCATCCCACAGGTGGACGCCTACACCTGGGCCCACCCGGGCGTCGGCCTCGACTACACCACCGAGGGCGGCTGGGCGGGCAGCCTCGACGGACACGAGGCCGCGGTCACCGCCCAGGGCCGGGCCGGTGCCTTCGGCTATCTCGACGGCGCCTTCACCTTCGAGGACAACGACCCGTCCGTGCCGGAGAGTTACGGCTACGCCGCCCGGCCCCGCGCCGGCTTCACCAGCTACGTCGACGTCCCGGTGCCGGGGGGCTCCGGGCGGGGCAGCCTGGTCGGCGAGTACGCCGCCGACGGGCGCCGCCGGCTCGTCGTCACCTTCGCCTACAACCAGTACCAGCAGCAGTTCCGGCTGCTGGCCCGCGGCATCGTCGAGTGGCTGACCCAGGGCGTCCACCTCGGCCAGGCGCGCAACTACCTCGCCGTGCACGTCGACGACGTCTTCGCGCCCGACGCCCGCTGGGACACCGAGCGCGACTGCACGCCAGGGGACATCGACTGCGCCGGGGGCGGCGGCGAGGAGGCCCCGCCGATCCGGATGACCGAGCAGGACGCGGTCCGGGCGGCGCAGTGGCAGCGCGAGAGCGGCTTCCAGCTGGACATGGTCTACAACGCGGGCTCGGGCGAGGAGTGGAGGACCGAGCACGGCGGCACCGACGCCCTCGCCGCGCGGCTGCTCGCCGACCGCGACCAGTACCGCTGGATCAACCACACCTACACGCACCCGTTCCTCGGGTGTGTGCAGGACACCTCGACCGTGCCGTGGAGCTGCGCCAGGAACGCCGACGGCTCGGTCCGGTACGTGAGCCGGTCCGAGATCTCCGCCCAGATCCGGGACAACCACACCTGGGGCGTGGCCAAGGGCCTCCCGCTCGACCGCACGGAACTGGTCACCGGCGAGCACTCCGGCCTGAAGACCCTGCCGCAGCAGCCCGCGGACAACCCCGACCTGGCCGGCGCCCTCGCCGACAACGGGGTCAGGTGGATCGCCTCGGACAACTCCCGCGAGGCCGCCCAGCGCCCGGTCGGCTCCGCCCTCACCGTGCCCCGCTACCCGATGAACGTGTACTACAACACGGGCACCGCTCAGGAGATGGCCGACGAGTACAACTGGATCTACACCTCGAAGGCCGACGGCGGCAGCGGCATCTGCGAGTCCAGCCCTTCCTCCACCTGCCTCGACGAGCCGCTGGACGTCGCCACCGGATACGCGCAGCACATCGTGCCGCAGGAGGCCCGGGCCGCCCTCGGGCACGTCATCTCCAACGACCCGCGCCCGCACTACGTCCACCAGTCCAACCTGGCCGAGGACCGGATCCTCTACCCGGTCCTGGACAAGGTGCTCGCCGACCACCGCGCCCTGTTCGCGGACAACACCCCGCTGGAGAATCTCCGCCAGAGCGCCATCGGCACCGAGTTCAAGCGCCGTGACGCCTGGCGGACCGCCCTCTCCCAGGGCCGGGTGACCGCGTACCGCGTCGGCTCCAAGGTCACCGTGAGCGCGCCCTCCGGGGTGCAGATCCCGGTGACCGTGCCGGAGGGCACCCGCAGGCAACTCCTGCTCGGGACCTCCGTGTTCGGCGCCCCGTACGCGGGTCTGCGCTCGGCGTGGACGACGCCGGAGCCGCTCCAGACGGCGGTGACGCTGCGGCTGCCGTAGCCGTCCGTCCGTGGGGACCGCCCGCCCGGTGACGGGCGGCGGTTGCCCGGGGCTCAGCCCAGCGACAGCACGACGAGCGCGGTCGTGGCCGCCGTCTCCGCGAGCCCGCCGAAGACGTCCCCGGTGACCCCGCCGAAGCGGCGGACGCAGTGCCGCAGCAGCAGTTCGGCGCAGCCGAGCGCGGCGAGGACCGCGACCGCGGCGCGTACGGCACCGTCCGTGCCGAGGGTCGCCCCCGCGGCGGCGGCCACCGCGGTCACGGCCAGGGCGGCGCCGGCCGCGGCCCGTACCGGGACGACCCCGGCGACCGCGGCCCCCAGTCCCTCCGGGCGGGCGGGGGGCACGCCCGTGCGGGCGGCGAGGGTGAGCGCGAGCCGGGCGGTGACGGCCGCGACGGCGGTGGCCAGAGCGCCCCGGGCCCACGAGTCGTCGTACAGCCGGGCCAGCGCGGCGACCTGCGCGAGCAGGACGAACAGCAGCGTGATCACACCGAACGGCCCGATGTCCGACTGCTTCATGATCCGTAGCGCGTCCTCGGCCGGCTTGCCGCTGCCGAGCCCGTCCGCGGTGTCGGCGAGCCCGTCCAGGTGCAGCCCCCGGGTGAGGACGGCCGGGACGGCGGCCGCCGCGACGGCGGCGAGCAGGGGACCGGCGCCGAGGAACAGCGGCACCAGGGCGACGGCCGCCGCCCCGCAGCCCACCACCACCCCGACCAGCGGGGCGCACAGCATCCCGCCGCGCGCCGCGTCCCGGTCCCAGCGCCCCACCCGCACCGGGAGCGCGCTCAGCGTGCCGAAGGCGAACCGGAGGCCGTGCGGGGGCGGTGGGGTCATGGACACGCCCGCAGACTAGCCCGGACGTCCGTCCCGCCGGGCAGCCCACCCCCGTCCCGCCCACACTGAGGACATGGGTGACTGGTGGCAGCGCAACATCGTCGAACCGGGGAAGCTCCCCCTGCTCCTGGCCCTGACCGCCTTCGTGGTGACGTTTCTCGTCACCCGGCTCGTCACCCGCCTCATCCGGGCGGGCAGGGGCCCCTTCCGGAACATCAGCAGCGGCTCCGTCCACATCCACCACGTCGTCCCCGGGATCGTCCTCACCGTGGTCGGCGGCTTCTGCGCGGTCGCGGGCGGCCAGCGCGGCTTCGGCTCGGCCCTGGCCGCCGTGGTCTTCGGGGTGGGCGCCGGCCTGGTGATGGACGAGTTCGCCCTGATCCTGCACCTGGACGACGTGTACTGGAGCGAGGACGGCCGCAAGAGCGTCGAGGTGGTCGTGCTCACCACCGCTCTCGTCGGCCTGCTCCTGCTCGGCTACGCGCCCTTCGGCGTCAACGACCTCAATCAGGACGAGATGCAGAACCGCGGGGCGGCGCTCGGCACCATCGGCGGGAACTTCCTGGTCGCCCTGCTCGCCCTGTACAAGGGCAAGGCCAAGACGGCGCTCTTCGGCGTGGTCATCCCGTTCGTCGCCCTGTTCGGCGCCGTCCGTCTGGCCCGGCCCACGTCCCCCTGGGCGAGACGCTTCTACCGCCGCCGGCCGCGCGCCCGCGCCAGGGCCCTGCTGCGCTCCTACCACCACGACCGGCGCTGGCTGGGCCCCAGCCGCAGATTTCAGGACTGGCTCGGCGGCGCCCCCGACGTGGAGCCCGCCCGCGCCCTGGAACGCCGCTGACGCCCGGCCGCCACCGCGCACAGCACCGCCACGGCCACGACGGCCGCCCCATGCTCCCGGCCGGCGAGGTCGTCCTTCAGGACGACCTCGACGACCATCGCCCCCGCCACCGCACCCGCCGTGAGGTACGCCCCGTGCCGCCAGCCGGCGAACAGGGCCAGCCCCACGACGGCGGCCGACGGGCCGGTGTCCACGACCCGTGCGTCCGAACCGGGCAGCCCCAGCGGGTGGTCCGGCCCGAGCGCGATGCCCAGGCGCGCGTAGAGGGTCCCGGCGAGGGTCGCCGCGTAGGCGACGGCCAGGGTCCGCCACCGCCCCAGGGACAGCTCGGCGATCCCGAAGACGACCAGGATCTGCGCGAGCGCGCCCCACACCGGCAGGCCGGCGGCGGGCACGAACGGGGACAGCGGGGTACGCGCGAGCGCCTGCCACAGCGGGTCCTCGGCCCGTACGCCCCCGAGGTCCCGGACGACCGGCCGCCCCCAGGACCGCTGCTGGACCACCTGCGCGAGCCCGGTGAGACAGACGGCGGCGAGCGTCAGCGACACCCCCCGCCACCGCCGCCGCGCCCAGCCGGCCCGCACGGCCCGGTACAGCGGGCCCCACTCGGCGCGGGCCAGGCGACCGAGCCTGTCAGCTCTCACGAACCGTGATCCTATGTCCCGGTTCGTCCTGCTCTCTGCTCAGCCGCCCGCCGACCGCCCTACTCCGCGGCGGCCCCCTGCGGCTCGTCCGTCTTCGCCGGATCCTCCGGCAGCTCCGCCGCCAGCGCCGCGGCGGCCTGCACCAGCGGCAGCGCCAGCAGCCCGCCGGCCCCCTCGCCGACCCGGACGCCATGGTCGAGCAGGGGCTCCAGGGCCATCCGGTCCAGCGCCTTCGCCTGGCCCGGCTCCCCGCTGACGTGCGCGGCCAGCCACCAGTCCGGCGCCCGGAACGCGACCCGCTGCCCCACCAGCGCGCAGGCGGCGACCACGACCCCGTCCAGCACGACCGGCAGCTTGCGCACCGCGCTCTGCAGCAGGAACCCGGTGATCGCGGCGAGGTCCGCCCCGCCCACCGTCGCCAGGAGTCGCAACTGGTCCCCGAGCACCGGCCTCGCCCGGCGCAGGGCGTCCCGGATCGCGGCGCACTTGCGCATCCACGCCAGGTCGTCGATGGCCACCCCGCCCCGTCCGGTGACCACCGAGGCGTCCGTGCCGCACAGCGCGGCGACCAGCACCCCGGCCGCGGTGGTCCCGCCGACGCTCACGTCGCCCAGCACCACCAGGTCCGTACCGGAGTCGGCCTCCTCGTCGGCGACCGCCATCCCCGCCCGGAAAGCGGCCTCGGCCTCCTCGGGGGTCAGCGCGTCCTCGATGTCGATACGGCCGCTGCCGCGCCGCACCCGGTGCCGTACGACGTCCTCCGGGAGCGAACCCGGGTCGCAGTCCAGCGCCATGTCGACCACCCGGACCGGGACGCCGAGCCGGCGCGCCAGCACGGACACCGGCCGGGCGCCCTCCAGGATCTCCCGCACCAGCTCCGCGGCGCTGCCCGCCGGGCGTGCCGACACACCGAGCTCGGCGACCCCGTGGTCCCCGGCGAACAGCACGGCCTTGGGCCGTTCGACCGGCCGCACCGGCACCGCGGACTGGGCGGCCGCCAGCCACTCGCCCAGCTCGTCGAGGCGGCCCAGCGCCCCGGGCGGCACGGTCTGGCGCTCACGGCGTGCCTCGGCCTCACGGCGTACCCCCGCGTCGGGGCGCTCGATCAGATCACTGAAGTCGTCGAGTTGAAGCGAGCTCATTCGCCGAACAGTACCGGCACCGCTCGAACGGATCGGCCCCCCTGTCGGCTCCGGTGCCGGCGCCGCGCGCCCACCACGCCCGGGTGACGTCGTTGCACCCACCATCGGTATCCCATACGTTCCGTTTTGCAGTGGATTGTCGGGGCATGCTCGCACCGTCTCCGCCGTACGCCCCTGCCGTACGCCCACGCCCGGGAGCCCCTCATGACCGCGACCGCACCCGCCGAACGCCCGGACATCACCTGCGCGTTCACCCTCGCCGCGTGCCGGGAGCACACCTTTGTCCCCCGCCACCTCGGGCTCACCCGGCGCGGCCCCCGCCATCTGCGGGCCGCCGCCCGCGCGGCGCTCGGCCTGCCCGAGCCGGAGAGCTGGCTCGACGTGGGCACCGGCTACGGCCGCTTCCCCGAGACGGCCAAGGAGGTCTTCCCCTACACCGCGTTCGACGGCCTCGACGCCGGCCACCGGGTGCTGCAGGCGCGTGTCGCCGAGCGCGTGGAGGAGGCCCACGTCGGGCATCTGACGGACCCCCGCGTCACGGACCGGCTGCGCGCCCGCTACGACGTCGTCAGCATGTTCCGGCACCTGGAACACGCCCCCGACCCGCTCGCGGAACTGCGCGCCGCGCTGACCGTGCTGCGCCCCGGTGGCCATCTCGTCCTCGAACTGCCCAACCCCCGCTGCGTGTTCGCGACGCTCCTCGGCCCGGCCTGGGTCCCGCACAGCCGCCCCGGCCATCTGCACCTGATGCCGGCCGACGCGCTCCGCGAGACGCTGGAGGCCCACGGCTGCACGGTCGTCGCCACGGACCACCGCGCCGCCCACCTGCCGTACGACCTCGCGGCCATGACGTCGCTGATCCTGTGCCGGCTGCTGCCGTCCCCGCTCGACCGCCTCGGCGCCCCCCTGGTGGCCGTCGCCTGGGCCCTGGACCACCTCCTGGCCCCGCTGCTGCGCCGCACCCACCGCTCGAACGCCTACCGGATCATCGCCCGAAAACACCACACCTGACCCCGAGAAGCACGGGCGACGGCAGTGCCGTCAGGGGCGCGGGGAACCGCGCGACCGGCCACGCGACACCCGCACCCGCCGGACGGCAGCACCCGGCACTCTCAGCCGCGCAGCACGACCGCCTGCCCCGCCACCACCAGGACGACCTGCTCGCACTCACCCGCGAAGGCCGCGTTCAGCCGTCCCAACTCGTCCCGGTACCGCCGTCCGGAGGCCGTGGCCGGCACGATCCCCGACCCCACCTCGTTCGAGACGGCCACCACGGTCCGCCGCGTCGCCCGGACCGCCTCGACGAGCGCGCGCACACGCTCCCGCAGCGCCCGCTCCCCGCCGTCCGCCCACACCGCGTCGTCCCACGCCCCGACCGCGTCCATCGCGTCCGTCAGCCACAGCGACAGACAGTCCACCAGCAGCGGCGCCCCCTCCTCGGCCAGCAGCGGCACCAGGTCGCAGGTCTCGGTCGTCCGCCACGACCCCGGCCGCCGCTCCCGGTGCGCGGCGACCCGCTGCGCCCACTCGGTGTCCCCGCCCCGGGTGCCGCCCGTCGCCACGTACAGCACGTCGGGGAACGACTCCAGGCGCCGCTCCGCCTCCACCGACTTCCCGGACCGCGCGCCGCCCAGCACCAACGTCCGCCGGGGCACGTACGGCACGTCGGCGCCGTTCTCGTAGGCCCCCACCACCAGCGTCGTCCCGTCCGGCACCGCCCGCGCCCCCGCCGCCGCCAGCCGCCGCCGCAGCTCGGGGCCCGGCGGGACGTCGTGGTCCAGATGGACGGCGACGACGTCCGTGGCCGGCCCGACCGCCCCCACCGCCCGCAGCTTCGCCAGGGCGTCCGGCCGCCCCACGACATCGGCGGCCACCATGTCGTACGGCCCCGTCGAACCCTCCTCCAGCCCGGCCGGCGCGCACCCGGGCGGCAGGTACAGCAGGCGCCGCCCGTCCGGCCCGGTGACCTCGTAGCCGGTGCCCGGCGCGTCCATGGCCACCGCCCGCACCCGATGCCCCGTCAGCAGCGCCAGCTCCCGCCCGTCCGGCACCCGGCCCGGCTGCGGCACGCCCGCCGGCACCTCCACGGCGGGCCCGTTGTGCGGGTGGGTCAGCAGCACCTGCCGCACGGACCCCAGCGAACGCCCGGCCCGCGCCGCGGCGAACGCCGCCCCCGGCGTCAGGTCGAGCATCAGCGTCCCGTCCACGAGGAGCGCGGTGGCGGCCCGCGGGCCCTCGCGGAGGGCGCTCGCGCACGCCGCGCACGGACAGTCGGGGCGGGGGAGTCCCGCAGGGGCGCCGGTGCCGAGAAAAGTGATTTCCACGCCCCGATTTTCGCCTGTCCGCGCAGGTCTCGCGCAGCCGACTAGGCTCAGCGCAGGAGCCGGACCTCGTTCCGGCTCCCCTTTGCATGTGCTGACACCTTGGAGGCGTAGATGGCGGCATGGACGTGGCGGTTCGAGAAGGCCGACGGGGCGGAGGTCCAGCCCGCGGTGCAGCCCGAGGAGTTCACCACCCAGGGGGACGCCGAGTCATGGATCGGGGAGCACTGGAAGGAACTTCAGGAGGGCGGTGCGGACCAGGTCCGCCTGTTCGAGGACGCCACCGAGATCTACGGGCCGATGAGCCTGCACGCCGAGGCGTGACGCGACCGGGGGCGGGGGCCGTACGCCTCCGCCCCCGTCACTGCTCGCCCAGCTTCACTTTCACCTTCTTCTCGTCCCCGTCGCGGGTGAACGTCACCGACGTCCGCTGCCCCGGTTCGTCCGCGGCCAGCGCCTCCGAGAGCGACGCGATGGTGGTGATGTCCTTGTCCCCCAGCCGGGTGATGACATCCCCCGGTCTCAGCCCGGCCTTGTCGGCGGCGCCGCCCGGCCGCACCGCGACGACGGCCACCCCCGCCGGCTCCAGGTCGGCGTCCACGACCGTCCGGCCGGTGATGCCGAGCGCCGCCCGGCCCGAGTCGGTGACCCGGCCCTTCTCGATGATCTGATCGGTGATCTTCCGCACCGTCGACGCCGGGATCGCGAACCCGATCCCCGGCGCCGCGCCGCCCGCGCCGGGATCGACGGCGGCCAGGGTCGGGATGCCGACGACCCGGCTGTCCAGGTCGACCAGGGCGCCGCCGCTGTTGCCCGGGTTGATGGCCGCCGACGTCTGCACCATGTTGGCGATCGTCGCGCCCGTCCCGCCGTCGTCCCCGCCCTCGGTGACGGTCCGTCCGGTCGCCGAGACGATGCCCTGGGTCACGCTGGACGACAGCCCGAGCGGCGACCCCATGGCCAGCACGATCTGCCCGACCCGCACCTTCGAGGAGCCCCCGAACCTGGCCGGCCGCAACCCGTCCGGCGGGTCGTCCAGCCGGACGACGGCGAGGTCCTGAGGGGGATACGACGCCACGAGCCGCGCGGTCAGCTCGCGCTCGCTGCCCGCGGTCGTCACCCGGAAGGTCTTCTCGCTCCCGACGACGTGCGCGTTGGTGACGATGTGCCCCTGGTCGTCGTAGACCACGCCGGACCCGAGGTCACGCCTGGCCCGGATCTGCACGACCGACGGCAGGACGTCCCGGATCACCAGCAGAAAACCGTCCTGCAGGGCCTCGGCGGCCCCCCTCGCCCGGCGCGCCGCGGCCTGGCTCGTCGCGTCGCGCGGATCACGGGGCGACGACGGCCCGGAGCAGCCGGCGAGGAGCAGCGCGGCACTCAGCAGCACGGCCGCCGCGACGGACGGCCGCGAGGTGGTGGCACGGCGAACATCCATGGCCCCGAGTCTCGCCCCGGCCCGCGCGCACGGCCCCCGGAGCGCACCCGAACGGGCTCAGCCGCGCACCCCGCACAGGTGCAGCAGCGCCGCCACACCCCGGTACGGGTCGGTCTTCCCGGCCCGCTCCTCGACCGCGAGAAGGGTGTCCAGGTCCTCGGGGACGTCCGCCCCGTCGGCGGCCGTGTCCGTGCACACCCGCACGCCGTACCAGGTGTGCAGCGGCGCCCCGATCCCGGCGAGCGTCGCCCTCAGATCGGACAGCCGGTCGGCCCGTACGTCCAGCCCCAGGCGGGTGGGGGTCCCCCCGTTCGAGTCTGTTCGAGAATGGGGGAGGTGCGCACTGGTGTCGAAGGCGGCCAGCGCCGTCTCCCAGTCGCCGGCCAGACCGGGCCGCAGGGCGAGCGCGTCGCCGTTGCGGACGAGCAGCGACAGCAGCCCGCCGGGTGCCAGCATCCGCGCCAGCCCGGCCAGCAGCGGATCGGGCTCGTCGACGTACATGAGCACGCCGTGGCACAGCACGACGTCGAAGCTGCCCGGCAGGAAGTGCACGCCGGTGTCCCGCCCGTCGCTCTGGACGAGCCGCACCCGCTCGCGGATGCCCTCCGGCTCGCCGGCCAGCCGGGCGCGGGCCGCCGAGATCATCGTCGCGTCCCGCTCGACACCTGTCACCTGGTGACCGGCGCGGGCCAGCCGCAGCGCCTGCGTGCCCTGGCCCATGCCCACCTCGAGCACCCGCAGCCGCTTGCCGACCGGGAACCGTCCGGCTATCTGCTCGTCGAGCTGCCGGGTCACCAGCTCCTGCCGTACGACCTCACGCAGACCGCCCACCTTGCTCAGCCAGGCGTCGGCCGCACCCCCGGAGAAGTCAGCAGCGCTCAGGGCCGCTCTCCGCGCTTGACCTGGGGCTTGGGCAGCCGGAGCCGGCGCATCTGGAGGGAACGCATCAGCGCGTACGCGACGGCGCCCCGGCGGTTGACGTCCGGGAAGCGCTCGGCGAGCCGCTTCTTCAGCCGGAAGGCCGTGACGACCGAGTCGAGCACGATCAGCACGATCACGATGAGCCACAGCAGCAGCGCGATGTTCTGCAGCGCGGGCACCCGCACCATGCTCAGCACGAGGATGACCACGGCCATCGGGAGGAAGAACTCCGCGATGTTGAAGCGCGAGTCGATGAAGTCACGCGCGAACTTGCGGACCGGGCCCTTGTCACGGGCGGGCAGATAACGCTCGTCACCCGTGGCCAGCGCCTGGCGCTGGCGCTCCAGGGCGGCACGGCGCTCCTCGCGCTGCCGCTTGGCGGCGTCCTTGCGCGTCATCGACGTGTTGGCCACGCTGCGACGCTGCGACTGGGTCGCACTGCGCTTGGGCGTGGGGCGGCCCTTCGGGGCCTCGGGATGGCGGGTCTGAGTGGAGTCGGTCACCGGCGCCTTGTCGGCGTCCTGGGCCTTCTCGTCCTTGGCACGGCTACGGAACACAAAACCCAAGGGTACGGGGTGCCCGGGGTTGGACCCCAGCCCCGTGGGGAACGATCCGGCAACACCGCTCGTCGTAGGGGGACAGAGGGGACGGGGTGGACGGTCCCTCCGGCGGTCACGGGGGAGTGTCACCGGGGCGGCACCGGGACCGGCCGGTCACGGCCACACCCGGGGGTCACCTACTCCTCACGCCGGAGCGCGGGCGTACGCAGTCGTCCTTGGGGATGAGCGCATCCGTCCCCGAACAGTGCGGTAATGGATGCAGGGCCCGTACTGTGGGTTCTGTCGCAGGTGCTGGAGCTGGAGTCCGTCAGAAGGGGGCGCGCGAAGCCCATGAGCGGTGTCATGAAGCGTATGGGGATGATCTTCCGCGCGAAGGCGAACAAGGCCCTTGACCGGGCCGAGGACCCGCGCGAGACCCTCGATTACTCGTATCAGAAGCAGTTGGAGCTGCTCCAGAAGGTGCGCCGGGGCGTGGCCGACGTGGCCACCTCCCGCAAGCGCCTGGAGCTCCAGCTCAACCAGCTCCAGCAGCAGTCGTCCAAGCTGGAGGACCAGGGCCGCAAGGCGCTCGCGCTGGGCCGCGAGGACCTGGCCCGCGAGGCGCTCTCGCGGCGCGCCGCCCTCCAGCAGCAGGTGACGGACCTGGAGACCCAGCACGCGACCCTGCAGGGCGAGGAGGAGAAGCTCACCCTCGCGGCCCAGCGGCTGCAGGCCAAGGTCGACGCCTTCCGCACCAAGAAGGAGACCATCAAGGCCACGTACACCGCGGCCCAGGCCCAGACCCGGATCGGCGAGGCGTTCTCCGGCATCTCCGAGGAGATGGGCGACGTCGGCCTGGCGATCCAGCGGGCCGAGGACAAGACGGCCCAGCTCCAGGCCCGCGCGGGCGCCATCGACGAACTCCTCGCCTCCGGCGCCCTGGACGACCAGTCCGGCATGCGCAAGGACGACATCCAGGCCGAGCTGGACCGGCTCTCCGGTGGTACGGATGTAGAGCTGGAGCTGCAGCGCATGAAGGCGGAGCTGGCGGGAGGCCCCTCGGCCGGCCAGCAGGCCATCGAGGGCGGTACCGGCCGGCAGCAGTCCCAGCAGCAGCCGCAGGACACCCCGCGCCTCGACAAGCAGTAGCGGACGGCCGGGGTCCCACGCCGAGGAGGCCGAGATGGGCGACATGATCGTCCGGATCATGGGTGAGGGGCAGGTACGGCTGTCCGACAGCCACCTGCCCGAGCTGAACAAGCTGGACGACGAGCTCCTCGCGGAGATGGAGGGCGGCGACGGCCCCGGCTTCCGCCGCACCCTCACCGCCCTGCTCGCCGCGGTCCGCGGGCGGGGGACCCCGCTGCCCGACGACTCCCTGGAGCCCTCGGACCTCATCCTGCCGTCCCCGGACGCCACCCTGGAGGAGGTCCGGGAGCTGCTGAGCGACGACGGACTCATCCCCGGCTGACCCCGCCGGCGCGCCCCGTGCGGGCCGGCGACCGCACCGACGAAACCGGACACCGGGCACGTTCACCCAAGGAAAACCGAGTTGGCCCCCGTTTCGAGCTCCGCAGGGGCGCGCGTCCGCCGGCACCTCACGGCGCACCCCCTGGCCCTGGACGCGGCGCTGGCCGTCGCCGTCCTGACCTGCATGGTGGCCGGCTCGTTCGTCGACCCGCACGGCGAGGACGGCGTCACCTGGGGGCTGCGCACCCCGGACGCCCTCAGCCTGCTGCTGATGACGCTCGGCGCCGCGGCCCTGGTGCCGCGCCGCCGCGCCCCCATCACGGTCCTCGCCGTGACCGGCACGCTCTCCCTCGTGGAGTTCGCCGCCGGCGACCCCCGTGCCCCCGTCGCCATGGCCGCGGTCGTCGCGCTCTACACCGTCGCCTCCACCACCGACCGCTCCACGACCTGGCGGATCGGCCTGCTCACCGTCACCGTCCTGACGGGCTCCGCGATGCTCGCCGGACCGCTGCCCTGGTACTCCCAGGAGAACCTGGCCATCTTCGCCTGGACCGGCATCGGCGCCACCGCCGGAGACGCGGTGCGCAGCCGCCGCGCGGTGGTCACCGCCATCCGCGAGCGCGCCGAGCGGGCCGAGCGCACCCGCGAGGAGGAGGCCCGCCGCCGGGTCGCCGAGGAGCGCCTGCGCATCGCCCGCGACCTGCACGACGTCGTCGCCCACCACATCGCCCTGGTCAATGTGCAGGCCGGCGTCGCCGCCCACGTCATGGACAAGCGGCCCGACCAGGCCAAGGAGGCCCTCGCCCACGTGCGGGAGGCCAGCCGCTCCGCCCTCGACGAACTGCGGGCCACCGTCGGCCTGCTGCGGCAGTCCGGCGACCCCGAGGCCCCCACCGAACCGGCGCCCGGCCTGGACCGTCTCGACGAACTCGCCGGAACCTTCCGCAGCGCGGGACTCCGGGTGGATGTCGCCCGCGCCGACCAGGACACGACCCTTCCCGCCGCCGTCGACCTCGCCGCCTACCGTGTCATCCAGGAGGCCCTGACCAACGTGCAGAAGCACGCCGGACCGGGCGCCAGGGCCGAGATCAGCGTCGTCCGCGTCGGCCCGAACGTCGAGGTCACCGTCCTCGACGACGGCTCCGGACAGGACGGCGGCACCGCGGGCGGCGGTCACGGCCTGCTCGGGATGCGCGAGCGCGTCTCGGCCCTGCGCGGCACCCTCACCACCGGGCCCCGCTACGGCGGCGGGTTCCGCGTCCACGCGATCCTCCCCGTCGGGACCGGCGCCCGGGCCACGGAGGACGCGGTGTGACGGCCCGGCGGGAACTCGCCGGGACCTCCCGGCAGTTGTCGTGGCACCAGCTCCGCCCCTCCAGCGCCCCGCCAAGGAAGCCGTATGCCGATCCGTGTCCTGCTCGCCGACGACCAGGCCCTGCTGCGCAGCGCCTTCCGCGTGCTCGTCGACTCCGAACCGGACATGGAGGTCGTCGGCGAGGCGTCCGACGGTGAGGAGGCGGTGCGGCTGGCGAAGCAGGAGCGGGCCGACGTCGTCCTCATGGACATCCGGATGCCCGGCACCGACGGCCTCGCCGCCACCCGCACGATCAGTGCCGACCCGGCCCTCGCCCACGTCCGCGTCGTCATACTGACCACCTTCGAGGTCGACGACTACGTCGTGCAGTCGCTGCGGGCCGGCGCCTCCGGCTTCCTCGGCAAGGGCTCCGAACCCGAGGAACTCCTCGCCGCGATCCGGGTCGCGGCGGGCGGCGAGGCCCTGCTGTCCCCGGCCGCCACCAAGGGCCTCATCGCCCGCTTCCTCGCCCACGGCGACGGCGCCGACCTCGACCCCGCCCGCGGCGAGCGGCTCGGCACCCTGACCGTCCGCGAGCGCGAGGTGCTGGTCCAGGTCGCCGGCGGGCACTCCAACGACGAGATCGCCGAGCGGCTGGAGGTCAGCCCGCTCACCGTGAAGACCCACGTCAATCGGGCCATGTCCAAGCTGGGCGCCCGCGACCGGGCCCAGCTCGTCGTCATCGCGTACGAGTCCGGGCTGGTACGTCCAAGGGTGGAGTGAGCTCCACCCCGCGTACTGCGCCCGGAGTAGACGCCCGGTGAGAAATGGACCTGGGGGCTAGGGAACGGGCTTCCGCGATGGCCCAGGGTGTAGGGGCGGGCGCCCACCTGTGCGCCGCACCACCGCGGCTCGACCGCGCGCCCCTGCCCGCCGCCCACAGGAGAGAGACCTTCCACCCATGTCCTGGCTGTCCCGATTCAGCCTCGCGCAACGTGCGCTGATCGGCCTGATCTCGATCATCGCGCTGGTCTTCGGCGCGATCGCGATACCCCAGCTCAAGCAGCAGCTGCTGCCCTCCATCGAACTGCCCATGGTGTCCGTGATCGCCCCCTACCAGGGCGCGTCGCCGGACGTGGTCGAGAAGCAGGTCGTCGAGCCGATCGAGGACAGCCTCGAAGCCGTCGACGGCATCACCGGCGTCACCTCCACCGCCGCCGAGGGCAACGCCGTGATCATGGCGTCCTTCGACTACGGCCCCGACACCCAGCAGCTCGTCGCCGACGTCCAGCAGGCCGTCAACCGGGCCCGCGTCCAGCTGCCCGACGCGGTCGACCCGCAGGTCGTCGCGGGCTCCACGGACGACATCCCGACCGTCGTCCTCGCCGTCACCTCCGGCAAGGACCAGCAGGCCCTGGCCGACCGGCTCGACCGGACGCTCGTGCCCGGCCTCAAGGGGATCGACGGCGTCGGACAGGTCACCGTCGACGGTGTGCGCGACCTCCAGGTCACCGTCACGCCGGACGACGGCAAGCTGGCCAAGGCCGGTCTGACCTCGGCGGACCTCGCCAAGGCCCTCCAGGCCGGCGGCGCCACCCTGCCCGCCGGCTCCTTCGACGAGGGCGGCGCCAACCGCACCGTCCAGGTCGGCGGCGGCCTCACCTCGCTCGACCAGATCAAGGACCTGCGGGTCAGGGGCGCGGGCAAGGGCAAGCCCGTACGCCTCGGCGACGTGGCCACCGTCGAGCAGGAGCAGGCCCCGGCCGACTCCCTCACCCGCACCGACGGCAAGCCCTCCCTGGCCGTCGCCGTCACCATGGACCGGGACGGCAGCGCCGTCGCCATCTCCGACGCCGTCGAGGACAAGCTGCCCAAGCTGCGCGCGGACCTCGGCTCGGACGCCACGGTCACCGTGGTCAGCGACCAGGGTCCCGCGGTGGCGAAGTCCATCGACGGGCTGACCACCGAGGGAGCGCTCGGCCTGCTCTTCGCGGTCCTGGTCATCCTGGTCTTCCTCGCGTCGATCCGCTCGACGCTGGTGACCGCGGTGTCCATCCCGCTGTCGGTCGTCCTCGCCCTGATCGTGCTGTGGACGCGGGACCTCTCCCTCAACATGCTGACGCTGGGCGCGCTGACCATCGCGATCGGCCGGGTCGTCGACGACTCCATCGTGGTCCTGGAGAACATCAAGCGGCACCTCGGCTACGGCGAGGAGCGCCAGGACGCCATCCTCAAGGCGGTCCGCGAGGTCGCCGGCGCGGTGACCTCCTCGACGCTCACCACGGTGGCCGTCTTCCTGCCGATCGGACTGGTCGGCGGCATGGTGGGCGAGCTGTTCGGCTCGTTCAGCCTGACGGTGACGGCGGCCCTGCTGGCGTCGCTGCTGGTGTCCCTCACGGTCGTGCCGGTGCTGTCGTACTGGTTCCTGCGCGCCCCGAAGGGCATCCCCGAGGACGCCGACGAGGCGCGCCGCGCGGCCGAGGAGAAGGAGGCCCGCAGCCGTCTGCAGCGGATCTACGTGCCCGTCCTCCGGTTCGCGACCCGCCGCCGGCTGACCAGTGTGCTGATCGCCGTCGCCGTCCTGTTCGGCACGTTCGGCATGGCACCGCTGCTGAAGACGAACTTCTTCGACCAGGGCGAGCAGGAGGTCCTCACCGTCAAGCAGGAGCTCGCGCCGGGCACCAGCCTCGCGGCGACCGACGCGCAGGCCGAGAAGGTCGAGCGGCTGCTCGCCGACACCGAGGGCGTCAAGAACTACCAGGTCACCATCGGCTCGTCCGGCTTCATGGCCGCCTTCGGCGGCGGCACCGACACGAACCAGGCGTCGTACCAGGTGATGCTGGAGGACTCGGCGTCCTACGACGACGTGCAGGACCGGATCGAGTCCGGTCTGAAGAAGCTCGACGGCATCGGTACGACCACCATCTCCGCCGGTGACGGCTTCGGCGCCCAGGACCTGAGCGTCGTCGTCAAGGCGGCCGACGCCGGCGTGCTGCGCACCGCGTCCGAGCAGGTCCGCCAGGCCGTGGCCGGCCTGGACGACGTCACCGACGTCACCAGCGACCTGTCGCAGAGCGTGCCGCGCGTCTCGGTGCGGGCCGGCGCGAAGGCGGCCGCCGCCGGCTTCGACGACCAGACCCTCGGCATGGCCGTCGCCCAGGCCGTCCGCGGCACCACCGCTGCGCAGGCGACCCTCGACGACACCGAGCGGGACGTCGTCATCAGGTCGGCCGAGCCGGCGACCACCGTGAAGGAGCTGCGGGAGCTGCGCCTCGGCCCGGCGAGGCTGGGTGACATCGCGGACGTGAAGCTCGTGGACGGCCCGGTGTCGATGACCCGGATCGACGGGCAGCGCGCCGCCACGATCACGGCCAAGCCGACCGGCGACAACACCGGCGCGGTCAGCGCGGACCTCCAGTCGAAGATCGACGGACTGAAGCTCCCGGCGGGCGCGACGGCCGACATCGGCGGTGTCTCCCAGGACCAGGACGAGGCGTTCGCCAACCTGGGCCTGGCGATGCTGGCGGCGATCGCGATCGTCTTCATGCTGCTGGTCGCCACCTTCCGCTCGCTCGCCCAGCCGCTGATCCTGCTCGTCTCCGTCCCGTTCGCGGCGACCGGCGCGATCGGCCTGCTGGTGGCGACCGGCACCCCGATGGGCGTCCCCGCGATGATCGGCATGCTGATGCTGATCGGCATCGTGGTGACCAACGCGATCGTGCTGATCGACCTCATCAACCAGTACCGCGCCCAGGGGTACGGCGTCGTCGAGGCCGTGATCGAGGGTGGCCGGCACCGGCTGCGCCCGATCCTCATGACGGCGCTGGCGACGATCTTCGCCCTGCTCCCGATGGCGCTGGGCGTCACCGGCGAGGGCGGCTTCATCGCCCAGCCGCTGGCCGTGGTCGTGATCGGCGGTCTGATCACCTCCACCCTGCTGACCCTGCTCCTCGTCCCGACGCTCTACGCGATGCTCGAACTGCGCAAGGAGCGGCGGGCGAAGAAGCGCGCGGCGAAGCGGGCCAGGAAGGCGGGCCCGCCCGAGCCGGCGCCGGACGCCTCCGCGGACGAGACGCAGCCCGCGTCCGTCTGACCGCGTGACCCACGACGGCCGGGTCCCGAACCGGAACATTCGGTTCGGGAACCGGCCGTCGCCGTTGCGCCGTTACATATGCTGGGGCCTCGAACTGGCTCACGGGGGAGGGGCTCGGGCGTGCCGCTGCGCAAGGACGACCCGAAGTCGGTCGGTGGCTACCGGCTGCTGGACCGGCTCGGCGCCGGAGGCATGGGCGCCGTCTACCGGGGCAGAGCGCGGTCCGGCCGGGAGGTCGCCGTGAAGGTGGTGCACGCCCAGTACGCCGAGGACCCCGTCTTCCGGACCCGCTTCCGCCAGGAGATCGCCGCCGTCCGCAAGGTGAGCGGTGTCTTCACCGCCCCCGTCGTGGACGCCGACCCGGACGCCGAACGCCCCTGGATGGCGACGCAGTACGTGCCCGGCCCCTCGCTCGCCGCCCGCATCCGCGACGACGGCCCGCTGCCCCGCACCGAGCTGCGGCGGCTGGCGCTCGGCCTGGTGGAGGCGCTGCGGGAGATCCACCGCGCCGGCGTCGTCCACCGCGACCTCAAGCCCGCCAACGTGCTGATGGCCGACGACGGCCCCCGGGTGATCGACTTCGGCATCTCGCGCGCGGTCGAGAACCACAACACCCTCACCGAGACCGGCCAGATGATCGGCACCCCGCCGTTCATGTCCCCGGAGCAGCTGACCGACGCCCGTTCGGTGGGCCCGGCCTCCGACGTCTTCTCGCTGGGCGCCCTGCTCGTCTTCGCCGCCACCGGGTGCGGCCCCTTCGACGCGGACAGCCCCTACCTCACGGCGTACCGGGTGGTCCATGACGCCCCGGTCCTGGACGGCGTGGCGGACCCCCTGCGCCCGATCCTGGAGCGCTGCCTGGCCAAGGACCCCCAGGAGCGGCCCGAACCGGGTTCCCTGGCCGCCGAGTTCGTCACCGCCCTGCCCGAGACCGGCGACGAGGACGGCGGCACGGTCCGGCTGCGGGCCGACGAGCTGGCCCTGGTCAGCACCCGTCCCGCCGGGCCCCCCGACTCCGACTCCGACGCCGCGTCCGGTGCCGAGCCGCCCGCGCGCCGCCGGGGCCGTGCCCGCAGGCGGTGGGCCGTGGCCGGGACCGCCGGCGCCCTCGCGCTCGGGCTGACGGCCTATGTCCTCGCCGGCTCCGGGGCCCTGGACGACGGCGACGGGAAGGACCCGGACCCCGCCGTGGCCGCGCCCTCCCGATGGGCCGCCCCGCCGGCCGGGTGGCGTCCCTGGCAGACGACCGTCGAGGCGACGGCCGCGAGCGGGGTGAAGCGGGCCCCCGATGTGTACGGCGTGGGAATCAACTCGGCCCCCCGGTGCGCGGCGCACGAGGGAGCCGTCTTCTGCGCGGGCGACGGGACGCTGCCCCTGCGGGTCGACGCGCTCACCGGAAAGGTCGTCTGGCGTGCCGACGGGGTGCCGTCCGTCGCGGATAAGGGCTCGTTCGGCTTCACGATCCTCGGGGCCGTGGACGGCACGGTGGTGGTCGAGCAGCAGTACCGCCCCGGCAGGGACGGAGACGTCCGGTTCTCGGTCAGCGCCCTCGACGCGCAGACCGGGAAGCGGCTCTGGCACCGCGCGCTGAACGCCGGTCAGGCCCGCCCGCACCTGTCGGGCGGCCTCGTGCTCGTCCCGGACGACGACGGCGGCCGGTCGCTGGTCGCCCGGTCGGCACGCACCGGGGCCGCGCGCTGGAGGGCCGCCCTGCCGGAAGGGCAGTACTGCGACTGGGTACCTGCCGAGCGCGGCCTCCCCCTGGTGTGCGGGCCGGCCGCGTGGGCCGCGAAGAATCGGCTGCTCCTCGGCCTGGACCCGGCCGACGGCACGGCGCGCACCGCCCGGGTGCCGTACGACTCCGTGCTCCTCGGGACGGACGACGGGCGGGTCCTCCTCCTCGACCGGTCCGAGGAGGGGCGCGACACGTTCGTCGGGATCCGGCGGGTCGACCCGGACACGGGCAGGAGCACCGTCACGAAGCTCGCGCGGGAACTCGAAGGGGATGTGACGCTGGCGGACGGCGTCCTGTGGTCGACCTCGTCGTCGGGCCGGCTGACCGCCGTGTCGGCGCGGACGGGCGAGCGGCTGTGGACCACCCCGACCAGCCTGGAGCAGCCCTCCGGTGCCGTCCACGACCCGCGCGCCCGCACGGTCTACCTCTCCACCGCCAGCGGCCGGGTCGCCGCCCTCGACGCCACGAAGGGCACCCTGCTGTGGGAGACCATGCCGCGTGCCGAGCGGGCGGAGAACCTGGGCCAGGACTCGTCACAGGTGCTGCTGCACGACGGTGCCCTGGTCGTCAGCACGTCCGAGGGCGGTCTGTTCACGCTGGACCCCGCCCACCCCGACCGGAAGCCCGTGTCGGGGTGAGCGCGGGGCGGCCGCCGGTTACGGCAGGGCCAGCATCCGCTCCAGCGCCAGCTTCGCGAACGCCTCGGTCTCCTTGTCGACCTCGATCCGGTTGACCAGGGTGCCCTCGGCCAGCGACTCCAGCGTCCACACCAGGTGGGGCAGGTCGATGCGGTTCATGGTCGAGCAGAAGCAGACCGTCTTGTCGAGGAAGACGATCTCCTTGCCCTCGGGCGCGAAACGGTTCGCCAGGCGGCGCACCAGGTTCAGCTCCGTGCCGATGGCCCACTTGGAGCCGGCCGGGGCGGCCTCCAGGGCCTTGATGATGTACTCGGTCGACCCGACGTAGTCGGCGGCCGCCACGACCTCGTGCTTGCACTCGGGGTGGACCAGGACGTTCACGCCCGGGATGCGCTCGCGCACGTCGTTGACGGAGTCCAGGCTGAAGCGGCCGTGCACCGAGCAGTGGCCGCGCCACAGGATCATCTTCGCCGCGCGCAGCTCGTCGGCCGTCAGTCCGCCGTTGGCCTTGTGCGGGTTGTAGACGACGCAGTCCTCCAGGGACATGCCCATGTCCCGCACCGCGGTGTTGCGGCCGAGGTGCTGGTCGGGCAGGAAGAGGACCTTCTCGCCCTGCTCGAAGGCCCAGTCCAGGGCGCGCTTGGCGTTGGACGACGTGCAGATCGTGCCGCCGTGCTTGCCCGTGAACGCCTTGATGTCCGCCGAGGAGTTCATGTACGAGACGGGAACGACCTTCTCGGCTATGCCGGCCTCGGTCAGCACGTCCCAGCACTCGGCGACCTGCTCGGCCGTCGCCATGTCGGCCATCGAGCAGCCGGCGGCCAGGTCGGGCAGGACGACCTTCTGGTCGTCGGAGGTCAGGATGTCCGCGGACTCCGCCATGAAGTGCACACCGCAGAACACGATGTACTCGGCCTCCGGGCGCGCGGCGGCGTCCTTGGCCAGCTTGAAGGAGTCACCGGTCACGTCCGCGAACTGGATGACCTCGTCGCGCTGGTAGTGGTGGCCGAGCACGAAGACCTTGTCGCCGAGCTTCTCCTTGGCCGCGCGGGCCCGCTCGACCAGGTCCGGGTCGGAGGGCGAGGGCAGGTCACCGGGACACTCGACGCCGCGCTCGCTCCTCGGGTCGGCCTCGCGGCCGAGGAGCAGCAGGGCGAGGGGCGTCGGCTGTACGTCGAGCTCCTGGGTCTGGGCGGTGGTCACGACACGCACCCTTTCTGTTCTGCGGCTCGCCGGCGCCGGAAATCCGGTCCGGCGGGTCAAGCGGGACACCTTCTCCGACTTCTCGTCGGATTGACGTTATCCATCATAACCGGTTCACGTCAGTTTGACGATGGCGGTCGTGTCGATGTGACGGGAATCCCGGAGCGGCTTGCTCGCGGCCCGTCAACAGGGCGCTGTCCGCGCTGCCGGGCATGTGCGAGCATGAAGAGGACGAGCATGAGAAGCGGAAAAAGCACGCTCGGCCCGGAATGAATCCGCGGCCTTGCCGGTTGCACTCGTCGGCAAGCAGTCTCCGTACAACCCGGGAGAGATGTAGATGTCCGTATCGGACGAGACCAGCACCGCCACCGACGGCATCATTCTGAGCGACGCCGCCGCGGCCAAGGTCAAGGCCCTGCTGGACCAGGAAGGCCGTGACGACCTGGCTCTGCGTGTCGCCGTTCAGCCGGGTGGCTGCTCGGGCCTGCGCTACCAGCTCTTCTTCGACGAGCGCTCGCTCGACGGCGACGTCGTGAAGGACTTCGGCGGGGTCAAGGTCGTCACCGACCGTATGAGCGCCCCGTACCTGGGCGGCGCGTCCATCGACTTCGTCGACACCATCGAGAAGCAGGGCTTCACGATCGACAACCCCAACGCGACGGGCTCCTGCGCCTGCGGCGACTCGTTCAGCTAGCCGGACCGGCCGAGCCCGGCCGGCCCGTGGAAAGGCGGCGACCCCCTCCGACGGGGCCGCCGCCTTCCTGTGTCCGGGGCCCCTTACCGGGCCCCGGACGTCTGCGGTGTCGCGGGCAGCCGCGCGCCGGGCTTCTCCAGCGGCACGCCCTGTCCGTCCGTGCCCACGACCCTCCGGTCGCCGAGCGGCTCGTCCAGCCGCACGGTCCGGTGGAACACCTTGGCGATGAGGATGCAGACCTTCTCCGGCCGGGTCGTCTCCGTCACCCGGACCGTCACGGTGTCGCCGCCCTCGCTCGCCGTCACGTCGTAGTCGGCGCACACCCCGCCCGTGAAGGCCACGGTGAGCTCCTTGCCGTCGGCCTTGTAGCCCTCCACCGTCACGTTCCGGGTGACCGGCGACGCGGACGGGTCGTCCTTCGGGCCGGACGGACGCGGGCTCGGCCCGCCCGTCGGCTCCTCCGACGGCGTGGCCAGATACTCCGGGTCGACCGCCGGATACGTCACCGTGAAGCCGTCCCGCGCGTCCTGCGCCCGCACCTGGAACAGCCAGGACGGCACCAGCGCCTGCCGGCCGTCCACCGCGTGCGCGGCCAGGCCGAACACCGCCTTCTCCACCGTGACCGTGTCCTTCGCCGACGAGTCCGCCGCCGCACCGCAGGGCTCCTGTGGCCGGTCCTTGAGCGGTACGGGGTCGGCGCAGCCCCCGATGCCCACGCGGCCGTCGCCGCCGCCGGGGGCCTTGTTCATCAGGCCGAGCGTCTTCTCCGCGCTCAGCACCGGGTAGGTGTCGCTCTTCACCGGTGCCGCGAGCAGACCGCTGCCGCCGACCACCTCGCCCTGGGCGTCCACGGTCACCCCGGTGGTCCAGCCGTAGGTGGGCAGCCCGTCCACCACCGGCTCGGCGTGCACCACCCGCTGAGCGCCCATGACCTGCCCGGCGTCCAGCTTCGCCTCGTCCTGCCCCACCGCCTTCAGCACGGGTGCCGCCGCCTTCTTCGCGGCGTCCTCGGCCGGCGGGTCACCGGCCCGCGCCGACGGCGTCTTCGTGCACCCGGCGACGCCGCGGCAGTCGTCGGTGCCGGCGGAGAACCGCTGGAACGTCCAGGCGCCCGGCCCCTGCTTGTCCACCTGGAGCGTGGGCCCCGTGCCGTCCTTCACGCCGATGTGCCAGGCCTGCCCGCGGGACACGGGGGCGCCGTCCACGCCGAGCGCCTCGGCCAGCCGCGCCACGTCGTCCGCGCCGACCTGCCCCGTGGCCCGGTACACCGGCGCCGACCCCGGCCCGTCCGGGAGCTCGCCGCCCGCCCGGTAGCGCACGCCGTACGGGTTGGGCTCCCCGGGCGCGATGCCGTTCGAAGCGCCGCCCTCGGTGGCGCCGTCCAGGTGCAGCGGTGGGGGAGTGGAGCCGCCGGGCGCCCCGGTCGCCGCGGAGCCGTCCGACCCGCCCGAGGCGTTCGCGGCGAGATAGGCGCCGCCCCCACCGACGAGCAGGACGGCCGCGGCGACGGAGGCGATGACCGCGGGCGACCGCCGCCGCCCGGACCCGACGCCGCCGTCCCCGTCCGGTTCCGACCGCGTCCCGGCCCCGACGGCGGCCACGGGGTCGCCATGCGCCTCGGTGACTCGGCCGTGTTCACCTTCGGCGTCCGCAACCTCGGCAGGAGCGCCCTCGGCATCCGGTGCCCCGGCACCGGCATCAGCACCTACGGCCTCCGGCGCCCGACCCTCACCGCCGGCGTCCTCGCCGTCCGTCACCTCGGCTTCGGCGTCGGCGCCCACGGTGTCCGGGCCCTCGCCCCCGGCCGGGCCGCCGGTGCCGGGCGTACCCGCGTCCTCCCGCTCACCGCCGGAGGCACCCTGCTCCTCGGCGGAGCCCTCGGCGCCCGTGTCGTCGTTCTCGGGTCGCTCGGTGTTCACCGCATCGCTCCTTCGGCTGCGCACATGTCCCAAGGACCCTGACCCGGCCCTGTCAAAGGCGGGTCCGTCGGGTCGTATCCCGCATCCCCTCTACGGGGGACGCCGATGGGACGCAGCGGGGGAGCGCACGGTTCCCCGATGGGCGCCGGTCCGGGCGCGGAGCGCCGGACGGTCGGTCGGTCAGTCGCCGTAGTCGGACATCGCGTCCAGCAGGCGCGCCGACCTCGGCGGCACCGAGACCCCGTGGATGCGTGCGGGGGAGACCGGACGGGAAAGCACCCGGTCGGGGACGGCCCAGTGAGGTGCCATCCGCGCGCAGTCGCCGAGCAGGGATGCCAGGCCGGCCTCCTGGTCGGCCGGGGCGGGGGCGCGGACCTCGAATTTCGTCATAGCGGCACCGTAAGCACCCCGGGGCCCGAGAAGAAAGATCTACTATCGGGTAGTTTCGGCCACTTCAGAGAGCCGGTCACGGAAGGTAGCGTGGACTGTCAACCCAACCTCCCCCCAGGAGACTCCCCGCCGTGCGCATCGCAGTCACCGGCTCCATCGCCACCGACCACCTCATGACCTTCCCGGGTCGCTTCGCCGACCAGTTCGTCGCGGACCAGCTGCACACGGTCTCGCTCTCCTTCCTGGTCGACAACCTGGACGTGCGCCGGGGCGGCGTGGGCGCGAACATCGCCTTCGGCATGGGCCAGCTGGGCACCGAGCCGATCCTGGTCGGCGCCGCCGGCCCCGACTTCGACGAATACCGGGCCTGGCTGGACCGGCACGGCGTCGACACCGGCTCGGTCCGTATCTCCGAGACCCTGCACACCGCCCGCTTCGTCTGCACCACGGACGCCGACCACAACCAGATCGGCTCCTTCTACACCGGCGCCATGAGCGAGGCCCGCCTGATCGAGCTGAAGACCGTCGCGGACCGTGTGGGCGGCCTCGACCTGGTCCTGATCGGCGCCGACGACCCCGAGGGCATGCTCCGGCACACCGAGGAGTGCCGCTCCCGGCAGATCCCCTTCGCCGCCGACTTCTCCCAGCAGATCGCCCGGATGAACGGCGACGAGATCCGGATACTGCTGGACGGCGCGACCTACCTCTTCTCCAACGAGTACGAGAAGGGCCTCATCGAGTCGAAGACCGGCTGGAGCGACGAGGAGATCCTGTCCAAGGTCGGCCACCGCGTCACGACGCTCGGCTCGCGCGGGGTGCGCATCGAGCGGCAGGGCGAGGACCCGATCGAGGTCGGCTGCCCCGAGGAGGAGCGCAAGGCCGACCCCACCGGCGTCGGCGACGCCTTCCGCGCCGGCTTCCTGTCCGGTCTGGCCTGGGGTGTCTCCCTGGAGCGGGCCGCCCAGGTCGGCTGCATGCTGGCGACGCTCGTCATCGAGACCGTCGGCACGCAGGAGTACCAGCTGCGCCGGGCCCACTTCATGGAGCGGTTCGCCAAGGCGTACGGGCACGACGCGAGCGAAGAGGTGCGGGCGCACCTGGGCTGAGCCCGGCCCGCCCGCCGGCACGCCGCCTCCGGGCGGTCAGCCGATCCGGCGGACCAGGTAGGCCGTCCCCTGTTCCGCCGGTTCCTCGCCCACGTACTCCTGCCCCCGCATCTCGCACCACGCCGGGATGTCCAGCCGGGCCGCCTCGTCGTCGGACAGGACCCGGACCAGCCCGCCCACCGGGACCTGTCCGATGACCTTGGCGAGCTCGATGACGGGGATGGGGCACCGCTTGCCCAGCGAGTCCACGACCAGCACGTCGTCCCCGTCCTCCCGGGCCACCGGTCCCGCGGCCGGCGCGTCCAGCTTCTCCCGGACCCCCGCCACCGCCCCCGGCAGCACCTCCAGGAACCGCTCGACGTCCTCGGCGCTCGTCCCGGGTGGCAGCGACACCCGGATGTTCCCCTCGCTCAGCACCCGCATGGCCTTCAGCACATGGCTGGGCGTCAGCGTGCTGCTCGTACAGGACGAACCGGACGACACCGAGAACCCGGCGCGGTCCAGCTCGTGCAGCAAGGTCTCCCCGTCGACATAGAGACACGAGAAGGTGACGATGCCGGGCAGCCGCCGTACCGGATCGCCGACCACCTCCACGTCCGGCACCAGCCGCGGCACCCGCGACCGGATCCGCTCCGTCAGCTCCCGCAGCCGTACGGCCTCTTGGGCCGCCTCCGCCCGCACGGCCCGCAGCGAGGCCGCCGCCGCCACGATCGCCGGGATGTTCTCGAAGCCGGGCGACCGCCCCGACTCCCGCTCGTCCACGGGCCCTTGCGCGGCGAACCGCACCCCCTTGCGGACGACGAGGAGCCCGACGCCCGGCGGGCCGCCCCACTTGTGGGCGCTGCCGGTCAGCACCGACCAGTCGCCTTCGACCCGCCCCCAGCCGAGCGACTGCGCCGCGTCCACCAGCAACGGCACCCCGGCCTCCCGGCACACGGCGGCCACCTCGGCCACCGGCTGCTCGGTGCCCACCTCGTGGTTGGCCGACTGCAGGCACGCCAGCGCGGTGTCCGGACGCAGCGCCTCCCGGTAGGCGCCCGCGGTCACCGCCCCGTTGCGGTCCACCGCCACCTGGCTGACCGAACCCCCCGCCACTTCGTGCGCGTCAGCCGCATGGAGCACACAGGAGTGCTCGACGGCCGACACGATCAGGTGACGTCCGGCCCGCCGCCGCCCGCCCAACACCCCGGCGACACCGGTGTGGACGGCCCGCGTGCCGGACGGCGTGAACGTCAGCTCGTCCGGCCGGCAGCCCACCGCGTCGGCGGCCGCCTCCCGGGCGGCGTCCAGCAGCAACCGGGCCCGCCTGCCCTCCCGGTGGAGCCGCGAGGGATCGGCCCACCCCTCGTCGAGGGAGGCCTGCAGGGCCTGCCGGGCGACGGGGTGGAGAGGAGTGCTGGAAGCAGCGTCGAAGTAGCCCACACCGCAACGCTAGAGCGTCCGTTCGGCGGGCCGCCTCCCAGGGGCGCCCGCACCACGCGGCCGGCCGCGGACGACCCGCCGCCGCCAATCCAGCGAACCCCCCACCCCACTAGGCACCCCTCCCCGCGAACCCCCGGAAGACGTCGGCTAGGGTTTGGTCCGCATAAACATCCAAACCCCTGCCCGACGCAGGGCGGCGACCTACCAGCGAGAAGGCCAGGCCGCAGCCGAACCGCGCGGGCGAGACTCTCGGGAAGGCGCTACGTGAGTCCCAACGGCTCCGACCGCTCGCCGCGGCGCCCGATGCGGCGGAAGCTGCTGCAGGCAATGACCGCGGGCCTGGTCCTGGCGACAGCCACCGGTTGCTCGTACAACTGGGAAGACTTCCCCCGCCTTGGTATGCCCACCCCGACCACGGAAGAGGCTCCGCGGATCCTCTCCCTGTGGCAGGGTTCCTGGGCGGCTGCGCTCGCCGTCGGCGTGCTGGTGTGGGGTCTGATCATCTGGAGCGCGATCTTCCACCGGCGCAGCCGGACGAAGGTCGAGGTCCCCCCGCAGACCCGGTACAACATGCCCATCGAGGCGCTGTACACCGTGGTCCCGCTCATCATCGTCTCCGTGCTGTTCTACTTCACGGCACGCGACGAGTCGAAGCTCCTCGAGCTCAAGGACAAGCCCGACGTCACGGTGAACGTGGTCGGCTTCCAGTGGAGCTGGTGCTTCAACATGGTCGCCGACGTCCAGGGCTCCACCGGCGACGCGAAGACGTCCAAGGAACTGGCCGCCATCCCGGACCGGTACAAGGACGACTTCCCGGCGAACGCCGGCGGCGTCTACGACTGCGGCACCCCCGGCACCCGGAACCCGCAGACGGGCAACCCGGGTCCGACCCTGTGGCTGCCGAAGGGCAAGACCGTCCGCTTCGTGCTCACCTCGCGTGACGTCATCCACTCCTTCTGGGTGGTGCCGTTCCTCATGAAGCAGGACGTCATTCCGGGCCACACCAACGCCTTCGAGGTGACCCCCAACCGTGAGGGCACCTTCCTGGGCAAGTGCGCCGAACTGTGCGGCGTCGACCACTCCCGGATGCTGTTCAACGTGAAGGTCGTCTCCCCCGAGCGGTACGAGCAGCACCTCAAGGACCTCGCGAAGAAGGGGCAGACCGGTTACGTTCCCGCCGGCATCGCGCAGACGAGCCACGAGAAGAACCGGGAGACGACAAACCTGTGAGCATCGTCAACGAACCCTTGGGTGCCGCCGAGGCGGGCACCTATGAGAACGAACTGCCGGTCCGTCGCCGACAGCCCGGCAACGTCGTGGTCAAGTGGCTCACCACCACCGACCACAAGACGATCGGCACGCTGTACCTCGTCACGTCGTTCGCGTTCTTCGTGATCGGTGGCGTGATGGCGCTGCTCATGCGCGCCGAGCTGGCTCGACCCGGTCTGCAGATCATGTCGAACGAGCAGTTCAACCAGGCGTTCACGATGCACGGCACGATCATGCTGCTGATGTTCGCGACGCCGCTGTTCGC